>JAHHQU010000016.1 GCA_020026225.1 Phocaeicola sp.
AGTAGCGGGACCCGGGATTGAACCGGGGACCTCATGATTATGAATCATGCGCTCTAACCAGCTGAGCTATCCCGCCATCATTTCTTGATTGCGGGTGCAAAGATAGAGCATATTTTTTTATCTTGCAACACTTTTCGAAAAAAAGTTGAAAAAAAATCGTTTTTCCCCTCTTTTAGAGTCTAAAAGAGCAGTTAAAAGGAAAGAAATCGCAATAAAAACATTCTTATTCAAAAAAAAATACTTTAATTTGCTTCGCTCAAAATCTAAAATACAATAAAAACGCCATGAAAAAGAAGATACGCATAGAATATCCTTTAAACCCGGCTTCTGCACCCGTTATATGGGCAGCAGTAAGCACCCCTTCCGGATTACAGAGTTGGTTTGCTGACGGGGTATCAAAAAACGGAAAGAGATACACTTTCCGCTGGGGTAAATCAGAATATCGTTATGCCGACGTGACCAATACCCGAAACGAAAGCTTCATACGCTTCCATTGGTGTGACGACGACGAACCCAAAAGCTATTTTGAATTCAAGATTCTATATAATGAATTAACAAACGACCACCTGTTAGAAATCACAGACTTCACAGAGCCTGAAGAAGAAGAAGACACCATCAACTTGTGGGATTCACAGATTGACGTACTGAAAAGAGTTTGTGGTCTTTAATCGAGATTTTCTATTACATGCTAAACAACAAAGTCCCCTGTTTTGAATTCATTCCACTCTTGTTTTAAGAAGATTTCTCATATAAAGAAGTGGGGTGAATTTGAATACATAATTAAAAAATACAAAACATTCGCTTCCTCTCCATATTTTATGCTATTTTTGCATTCTAATAATACATTATAAAGAATGCTACGCATAAAAAAACTCGATATTTTTATTTTGAAGAGTTTCCTGATGCTTTTTGCAGGAACTTTCTTCATCTGTCTCTTCATCTTCATGATGCAGTTCTTATGGAGATACGTAGATGAACTCGTAGGAAAGGGATTAGAGCTTTCGGTGTTAGCCCAGTTCTTCTTTTTGTCTGCATTGACGTTGATTCCCATCTCCCTACCCTTGTCCATTCTGTTAGCTGCCTTAATGACGTTCGGAAATTTCGGTGAACGTTACGAACTGCTTTCCATGAAGGCTGCCGGCATTCCTTTATTGCGCATCATGGCACCTATCATCGTTCTGTGTATGATTTTAGGGTGCACTTCCTTCTATTTCCAAAACGTCGTTGGTCCCAAGGCTCAGAAACAGCTTTGGACATTATTGGTTTCCATGAAACAGAAATCACCTGAAGTAGACATTCCAGAAGGAGTATTCTATAATGAAATTGACGGATACAACATTTATGTCAAGCATAAAGACCGAGAAACCGGATTGCTTCAAGATGTGCTCATCTACAACTTTTCAGACGGATTCGAAGATGCCCATGTCATTTGGGCGAAGGAAGGACGCATGAAGCTTACCGAAGACAAGAAGCATCTGTATCTTCACCTGTATGACGGAGAGCAATTTGAGAACCTCAAGTCTCAAAGCGGTTTCTCCAAGAATGTCCCATATCGCCGCGAAACGTTCAGGGAAAAACATACCCTCATCCAATTCGATACCGATTTCAACATGGTAGACGGAAGTTTTCTCAACCGCCGTTCGGACATCAAGAACATGCATGAAATCAGCGTAGGCATCGACTCTTTAACCCATCGTGCCGACAGCATCGGCCGCAGTATGCACAAAGAGCTTATGACCTCCGTTTATCTCCCAAAGTCGAAGGACAAAAAAGACTCGCTGCTCTTCGCTGAAAGCAGGTACCCGCTGGTCAATCTTGACAGCATGTACAATGCTCTTACTTCAGATGACAAATTAAAGATCCTAAGTGAATCTCAGAGAAGAATGGCTTCCCTGTCGTCCGACTGGAACATGAAGAACTTCCTGACAAGAGATACAGACAAAAACATCTGCTCACACAAATCGGACTGGCACAAAAAGATCACCCTTTCACTGGCCTGCATCTTTTTCTTCTTTATCGGAGCCCCATTGGGAGCCATCATCCGAAAAGGTGGATTAGGGATGCCCGTTGTCATTTCCGTGATAATCTTCATTCTCTACTACATCGTGGATTCAGGAACAACCCGTGTGGCAAAGAGCGGTGAAATGAATATCGTGTTAGGTACATGGATGAGTTCGCTCGTACTGGCTCCGTTGGGTGCCTTCCTGACATACAAATCCAACAAAGACTCTGTGGTCTTCAACATCGATTTGTACATGGCTATTTTCCGAAAGATGTTCGGAATACGCGAATCTCGCCACTTATTCAAGAAAGAGGTAATTATAGATACTCCCGACTACGAAAAGAGTTGCGAGAGACTTCAACACATCAGTTCACTCTGTGAAAACTATGCTAAAGAACATCGTCTGTTGGGAGCTCCAAATTATTTCCGTATCTTTACCAACAACGAACACGATGACCACATCCTTCAGATTAGCAACTTGATGGAAAAGGAAATAGAGGTATTGGCCAATACAAAAGATTATCAGCTGATTACCTTATTAAACAAATATCCACACCTTTCCATCAAAGCACATAAGAGCCTGTTTGACAACCGCTGGCTCAATCTTTTGATTGGTCTGATTGTTCCCGCAGGACTTATCGTATGGTTAAACATCTGGCGATTCAGAGTCCGTTTGGACAACGACCTGAAAACAATCATACGAAACAACAATAACATAGAAGAACGAATTAAATCGAATTTAATATAATACATATACAGGAATTATGGAAAAGAGTAAATTGAATACCATCGAAGAAGCCATTGAGGATTTTCGAAAAGGTGAAATCGTCATTGTAGTTGATGATGAAGACCGCGAAAACGAAGGTGACCTTATCGTGGCTGCCGAACTTATTACCCCAGAAAAGGTAAACTTTATGCTGAAGCACGCAAGAGGTGTACTCTGCGTTCCACTACCTATATCACGTTGTGAACAATTGAACCTTTCACGTCAGGTAACTGAAAATACTTCCATGTTAGGAACTCCGTTCACAGTAACCGTAGATAAATTGGAAGGCTGTACCACCGGCGTATCTGCACATGACCGTGCTGAAACAATCCGCGCTTTGGCTGATCCTAAATCAACCCCAGAGACCTTTGGTCGTCCAGGACACATCAATCCTCTTTATGCACAGGAAAAAGGGGTACTTCGTCGTGCCGGCCACACAGAAGCCGGTGTTGACTTGGCTCGCTTAGCAGGTCTTCAGCCAGCCGCTGCCTTGATGGAAGTGATGAATGAAGACGGTACCATGGCTCGCTTGCCTCAACTCCGCCAGATGGCTGATGAATATGGCTTCAAGCTCATCTCAATTGCCGACTTGATTGCCTACCGTTTGAAACATGAATCATTGGTAGTGAAAGGAGTTGAAGTAGACATGCCTACTGAATACGGTCACTTCCACCTGATTCCTTTCCGCCAGAAGAGCAACGGTTTGGAACACATTGCCTTGATCAAAGGAACTTTCGAACCAGGTGAACCAGTGATGGTCCGCGTACACTCTTCATGTGCTACCGGTGACATCTTCGCTTCCAAACGATGCGATTGCGGCGAACAGCTTCACAGAGCAATGCAGCTCATCGAAAAAGAAGGAAAAGGTGCTGTAGTCTACTTGAAACAGGAAGGTAGAGGCATCGGATTGATGGAAAAGATGAAAGCATACAAACTTCAGGAAGAAGGTATGGATACAGTAGATGCCAACATCTGCCTCGGACACGAAGCTGACGAACGCGATTATGGCGTAGGTGCACAAATTCTTCGTGAAATCGGTATCACAAAAATGCGTCTGCTTACCAACAACCCAGTCAAACGTGTAGGTCTGGAAGCTTACGGATTGGAAATCGTAGAAAATATTCCTATCGAAGTCACTCCGAACGAATACAATGAGCGTTATCTCCATACCAAAAAAGACCGTATGGGCCATATATTGCATTTCAACAAATAATCAACCGAATCATAAGAGATTGAACCGCTCTACAGATTATTGATTACAACAGCAATTCAAAGCAAGAAAAGTTAAAATCATTTAGAAGCTAATTTCCTCTGCCAATGCAAGAAATTAGCTTCTTTTGTATAACAAGGTGAATTGAATACTAAATCTAAACCATTATGAATCAACTATCAGATCGTTTAAACAGCCTGTCGCCATCAGCAACACTGGCTATGTCACAGAAAAGTAACGAACTTAAATCACAAGGTGTTGATGTAATTAACATGAGTGTGGGTGAACCTGACTTCAATACCCCCGACCACATTAAAGAAGCAGCTAAAAAAGCAATAGATGAGAACTTCTCCCGCTACTCTCCTGTTCCTGGTTATCCGGCACTCCGCAACGCCATCGTGGAAAAGCTGAAGAAAGAAAACGGATTGGAGTACAAACCCAGCCAAATCAGTTGTGCAAATGGAGCGAAACAATCTGTATGCAATACCATCATGGCATTGGTCAATAAAGGAGATGAGGTGATTGTACCGGCTCCTTATTGGGTGAGCTATCCAGAAATGGTCAAATTAGCGGAAGGAACTCCTGTCATCGTAAAGGGAGGAATCGAACAAGATTTCAAGATTACTCCAGAACAATTGGAAGCAGCCATCACCCCGCGTACCCGTGCATTGATTCTCTGCTCTCCATCAAACCCTACAGGTTCTGTTTATTCTCAAGAAGAATTGAAAGGACTGGCAACGGTCATCGCAAAACATGAACGCATCATCGTCATCGCAGACGAAATCTACGAACACATCAACTATGTAGGAAAGCATCAGAGCATCGCACAATTCGCTGAAATCAGAGACCGTGTAGTCATTATAAACGGGGTATCAAAAGCCTATGCCATGACAGGATGGCGTATCGGATTCATCGCCGCACCGGAATGGATTGTAAAGGGAGTCAACAAACTTCAGGGCCAATACACTTCAGGACCTTGTTCTGTATCCCAGAAAGCCGCAGAAGCTGCCTATACGGGTACCCAAGAACCGGTAGAACAAATGCGCCAAGCATTTGAACGCCGCCGTGACCTCATCGTGAAATTGGCAAAAGAAATTCCAGGATTGGAAGTCAACCATCCACAGGGTGCCTTTTATCTTTTCCCTAAATGTGACTCATTCTTCGGAAAGAAAGACGGAGATCGTGTAATCCACAATGCGGACGACTTGGCTATGTATCTGCTTGAAGTAGGACATGTAGCCTGTGTAGGAGGTACTTCATTCGGAGCTCCTGAATGTATTCGCATGAGTTATGCTACTTCAGACGAAAACATCGTAGAAGCAATGCGTCGCATCAAAACGACATTGGCTAAACTTCAATAAAGAAGACCCCCTCTCCCTTATCCTCCTAAGCTTAGAACCGATTCTCAGGCAATATGCTTGTCCCAGTTCCAAGATTAGGAGGATTTTTATATAATAACGTGGAACTAATGGCTGACATTCGACCTAAAAAAGAGATACTACAGTCTGTAACCCCATGCAAGTCGAACGACGTATCCGCCTCTTCAGATACGACTTTTAGAGCAAACACAACAACTTGATAATCACTGCATTATAAAAGGCATCAAAATGACCTGTCGTTTTTAAAAAACGACTTGACGTTTTACTTAAAACGACAGGTTGTTTTAGATGAAACGCCAAGACGAATTTATTTTTCTTCTCGACAAGTTTAGAATCCTACCCTAAACAGAGGAATAGGATAAAAGAATTAGCTAAACAACTTAAGGTCATCCCAAAGTTGTCTGTCCTATCAGAGCTGTCAAAACGCCCGAGATATCAAGTATATAAAAATAAAAAGGCCGCTATCTAAATAGCAGCCTTTTTATTTGTCATCAATCTTTAGCGATTATCCCAAGTGGATAGCTTCAGAAGGACAAACATCAGCACAAGTACCACACTCTGTGCACATATCAGGATTGATAGAGTATTTGTCACCTTCAGAGATTGCACCTACAGGACATTCATCGATACAAGTACCGCAAGCGATACAGTCATTACTAATTACGTAAGCCATAAGTTCAAAAAGTTAAGTTATTATTATTACCATTAAATTGGTATTGCAAAGGTAATACTTTATACGAGAACTTATACATAAAACCTACACAATGTTTATAATTTGTACTTTGTCTAAATAAATTTTATTTTATAAGTGACTCATACATAAGATGTTGCATAGAAGGCCTTATATTCAGACGCATCAGATTCTTCCGATTGTAAGGATTGGGATAAGTACGGTTACTCAAAAAGACAAATACCAATTCATTGGTAGGGTCTGCCCATGCACAAGTCCCGGTAAATCCTGTATGTCCAACTACCGAAGCAGGGGTATTTTCTGAACACGGCCCCTTTTCCGGCCGATTCACATCCGGCTTGTCAAATCCCAGTCCTCTACGACTATTCTTCGACTTCATCGTAAGGAAAAGTTCGCAAGTAGCACGCGACAAGTAACGACGGTCGCCGCAGATTCCCTTGTCAAGAAGCATTTGATAAATCTGTGCTACTTCACGAGCGGTAGAGAACAGCCCCGCATTTCCGGAAACGCCACCCAAAAAAGCAGCTGCTTCATCGTGTACAAAGCCCTGCAACATTCCTCCTCGCAGAAAATCTTCCTTTACTGTAGGAACGATCTGTTCTTTCTTGAACTTCCTCAGCGGACGATAAGCGGTATAAGCTAATCCCATCGGCTTATAGAACTCACGCTCCAAATAGCTGTCCATGGGTTCACCTGAAATCTTCTCTATGATTTCCTTCAACAGCATAAAGTTCAAACAACTGTAACGATAAGAACGGCTTTTCAAAGGAGCCTCGGCTATTTCTTTGAGTATGACGTCTCGAAATTCAGGTTTGATAAAAAGGCCGTCGGCTATTTGCTCCGAATATTCCTTGGATGCCGTTTTGGATACCCACTCGGGCAAGAAGGAAAAGTTCGTACAGATAAACAGACGTTCTCCTATTTGAATCCGATGGTTGGCATCCCGATATTTACGATACATACCTCCCTTACAACTGGATTTATCAATCGCTTTCTTATAGAAAGGTAGATAAGCAGGAAGTCCCGACTCATGATACAGCAGGTCTTGAATAGTAACGCGCCCGATGGCTCCAGTCATTTGAGGAAGGTATTTCACCACCTTATCCGTAAGTCCCAATTTCCCTTCATCATACAATTTCATTACAGCCAGCATCGTTCCGGTCGTTTTGCTCAAAGAAGCCAAGTCGTATAAATCATTTTCAGACACCGGAGTCTTGGACTCATACGTATGCGTTCCGAAACATTTATTATAAACCGGATACCCATTTTTGGTTATCAGAACATGGCATCCCGGATAAGCTCCCTTACGAATTCCTTCCAAAGCCACGCTGTCGATACGATTCAACACACTTGAACGCATTCCAAATTCTTCAGGAGAATAATGATGAGGTGAATTAGGGTCTATGACGACTCCACTTCCTGCCACATATTCATCGTTCAGTGCCACTGACAAATGGCCCGACGCTTTTCGCTTTCCGAGTAAAACATTTGCAACGTAATGCTGGAGAGCATCGGTATCTTTATGGGCTAAAATGACAGCCGAAGCCTGTGCCACTACATGTTCCAATTTTTTCAAGACCTTCTGCGATTCAAAGCATACCAGAATAAAGGGTTTATCCTTGGCTAATTGCAACAAGGTATTCAAATAAGGTTCAACTTTTGAAGTGTGTACCGTAACAATGACACGCTGCGCAGGGCGAAGACGTTTCTGTATCCCTGCCATATCGTTTGGATTGGCACGCAACCATGCCACCGGATAAGACTGATTCAATGTCCTATAAAAAGGAGAAGTCTGTGACAAGGTCGGTGAAAGGCTCAAAAGAACCGTTCCTGAAAGCGACAAGTCCAATGGAAGAGCCTCATCGGCATCCTTCACAACCGTTACCGCAGCGGCATCTATCCGTTCAGACAAATCTTTTGTATATGCCCGATTCAAGCGTTTACGTGCTTCTTTGGCATCAATCAGCGGACGATGGTTCAAGCCTAAAGCATACTTATAGGTCAATACCTTACGACACTTTTCAGTGATTTCCTTCTCTGTCAGCTTGCCCGCTTTGACCGCATTCAGGACCCCTTGCATCTCACGCTTCAGATTTCGTGGGACCAACAGCAAGTCACATCCTGCTATCAAAGCTTGTGCGCTCACATCTGCATTGTTGGAGATTCCTTTCATTTCCAAAGCATCGGTAAATACGATTCCCTTATATCCCAACTCATTTTTCAGCAACTTGGTTACAATATTATGGGAAATCGATGCGGGACGATCGCACAATGCAGGCACACGCAAATGCCCGATCATGATTCCGCCCACTCCAGCTGAAATAGCCTTTTTGAACGGACAAAGTTCCACGCTGTCAAGACGTTCACGATTAAAATAAAGTACCGGAAGCGACTTGTGAGAATCCACTTCCGTATCTCCATGTCCAGGAAAATGCTTGCACACAGCCAACACTCCCCCATCTTCCAACCCGCGAGAATATGCGACGACTTTTTCACCTACTGCCTGCGGACGGCTGCCAAAGGAACGCGTGTTTATCACCGGATTGCACGGATTGTTATCTACATCAGCTACAGGAGCGAAATTGACAGTCACTCCAATTTCACGCAATTGACGTGCCACTTCTTTACCATACTCATAAAGAAGGGTATCATTTTCAATACATCCCAAGACGCGGTTCCGAGGAAATTTCGGGGTATTCTTCAAACGCATTGACAATCCCCATTCTCCATCGAAAGTAATCATCAAAGGAATATGGGCCATTTCCTGAGCATAATTGGTGAGAAGAACCTGCTTCTCCATTTCACCACCTGAAAACAAAAGTCCTCCTATTCCGTATTCCTTCACGGCAGAAGCGATATTAGCCTTGTTCTGCTGTGTTACCAACGGAGCGACGGTATGGATGAACAACTGGCCTATTTTCTTTTTCAGTGACATGGCAGACAATTGGGCATCTACCCATTGACGACAGGCTACCGTATCTTTTATCTGTTCAAGAACCACCGACTCTTGAGCTACAGCTGAAATGCAGCTCAACAATAAAGCACTTATCCAAACAATTGATCTTCTCATAAGGCATTAATTCTTTTGTAATTTCACGAGCATTTCTCCTACAAAAGCTCCATGTTTTCCCATCTGAGAAACATAGACATCCTCTCCATCAATATTCTTCAACACTTTGGGAGCTTCAAAATAAGTATGTGAATGACCTCCACATACGATATCAATATCTCGGGTATTTTCAATCAGTTCTCCATCACTATAGGCTCCGGTATCCCATCCCAGATGAGACAAACAGACGACCAAATCACAATGTTCTTCTTCACGCAACAAAGTGGCTATGCGTTGTCCTTCCGACAACGGATCTTCCATCTTCACATTCCCGAACTTATCGTGAGGAACCAGCCCCTCCATCTGAGGAGACAAGCCGAATACGCCGATTCGGATTCCATCTCTTTCCAATACGACATATTCCTTTACCAAGCCTTCCAGCACCGTACCGGTCACATCGTAATTGGCACATACTACTGGAAAATCGGCCATCTTAAAAAGTCGTGCCATATCGTCCAGACCGAAATCAAACTCATGATTACCGATGGTACAGACATCGTATTTCATTGCATTCATCAGCTTGATCTCAACCTCTCCCTTAAACATATTATAATAAGGTGTACCTTGACAGAAATCACCGCTATCAAAGAGCAGGACGTTTTCATGAGCTTGACGCTGTTCTTTCACGAAATGTGCCCTGCGAATCATTCCAGCCTTGCCAGCCAGCAAAGTATCGGCATAATTATCATGGAAAGGTTCAATGCGACTGTGCATGTCGTTAGTATGAAGGATAAGGACCTCCTTCACTTCTTGTGCCGTCAGCACACTTGCTGCAAAACAGAAAAGCAGCAAAAAATACATTTTCTTCATATTCATCTACACTTTATCGAACAACGATTCTTCCTTCTACTTTCGCATCTATAAAAATACCTTTACGATGGCAGTCCTTGACATAGTCCATCAACAAAGAACGAAGGAGCAATTTATCGGGTATTATTTTAGATTTGGCTTTCTTAAAGGCAGGCATCTTGTCATTGCCTTCCGCCAAATAATCAATCGTTGCTACAGTATACTCTTTGGATGGTTCAATAGGCTGTCCGTTGACAGAAGCCGAGAGCAATTGACCATCTTTCGTTATCTCCAACTTGGCCCCACTCAATCCCTCGCCATGTACGGCTGCAATCTGAGTGAAAAGTTCCTGCAAGACATCTCCCCGCATCACCAAAACGCAGAAGCTATTTTCAAAAGGTGAAATTTCAAAAACATTTCCGAAGGTAATTTCCCCCTTTGTGAAGGAATTGCGTATTCCGCCTATATTCATTACAGCCACGTCGGCAGGCTTTCCCAATACCTGAACTGCAGTGTTACGCAACAAATCGGACATCAAGTTCGACATGGGAGATTCCGGTCGATAGGATTCTAAGTTTCGGGCTGCATACCCTATTACAGGCGACATGATACTATCTAATTCCATTTTATAGTTTTTTAAAATGGCAGACACCTCTTGGTCAGCATCAGGACGGTCGTATTTAGCGGTCATAGAGACTCTTCCCCCCTCTATGCTGATTACTGAATATCCTGAGTTACAACCTGATAATATGCCTAAAGACAAAAGCATATTGAAGGCGAGACTCTTTTTAACATTCATATACTTCATAGTTTCATAAGTTTATTCGTCAAAAATAACTAAAAAAAATCATTTTTTGCAAGAATGCAAGAAAAAGCGAATCAAATCTTTGGCTAATTATCAAAAAATCACTTACTTTGCATCGCTTTCGCGCAATCGCTGTCAAAGAAGTGTTACTTGATATGTTGCGTTGTAACGATAAACAATTTAATTTTAAAAAAATGGATTTAATTAAAATTGCAGAAGAAGCATTTGCTACTGGCAAACAGCATCCTTCATTCAAAGCTGGTGACACTATTACAGTAGCATACCGTATCGTTGAAGGAACAAAGGAACGCGTTCAGTTGTATCGCGGTGTTGTTATCAAAATCGCTGGTCACGGTGACAAGAAACGCTTCACAGTACGTAAAATGTCAGGTACTATCGGTGTTGAACGTATTTTCCCATTGGAATCTCCGGCTATCGACAGCATCGTAGTTAACAAAGTTGGTAAGGTTCGTCGCGCTAAATTGTATTATTTGCGTGCTCTTACTGGTAAGAAGGCTAGAATTCAGGAAAAACGCGTTAACGGCTAATCTGAAACCTACTATTCCTTACAAAAAAACCGATTTGCTTTATGCAAGTCGGTTTTTTTGTTGTCCGTATTTCAAGACAAAAAAAAAAAAAAAAAAAAAAAATAACGGGTCAGATTCATCAATGAGAATCTGACCCGTCAGCCTATTTAGGAGCTTATCTGATTAGCCTTCTTTAACTTCCCAACCCAATGCGCTTGCACCCAACACTGCAGCATCAGCATCTTTCAACTGAGACAACAAGAGTTTAGTTTTGCCTGCATAGATCTTCAACACATTAGCTTCCATAGCTTTCTGAACTGGTTTCATGATATAATCTCCAGATTTAGACAAGCCACCGAACAATACGATTGCTTCAGGGCTAGAGAAAGCGATGAAATCAGCCAAAGCCTGACCCAAAATGGTTCCGGTATATTCAAAGATATCCAAAGCCAATTTATCACCTTGAACTGCTGCATCATATACATCTTTTGATACGATTTCTTCAGCAGGAATTTCTCTCAACAAGCTAGGTTCAGTACGAGCCGCCAAGAATTCACGAGCTGTACGAGCCACACCTGTAGCAGAACAATAAGTTTCCAAACAACCTTTACGTCCACAACCACAAGCACGACCTTCGCGGTTAACTACCACGTGACCCAATTCACCAGCAAAGCCGTCATGACCATATACCAACTGACCATTAATAACAATACCGCTACCTACACCAGTTCCCAATGTAATCATGATAAAATCCTTCAAGCCACGTGCTGCGCCATAAGTCATTTCACCGATTGCTGCAGCATTAGCGTCGTTTGTCAAAGCAGTAGGAATACCTAATTTTTCTTCAAACAAAGAAGCCAATGGAATAACTCCTTTCCATGGAAGATTTGGAGCGAATTCAATGGTACCATTATAGTAGTTACCATTTGGGGCACCAATACCCATACCTTTGATTGCTTCAGCTCCACCCACTTTATCCAACAAAGGAGTCAATTTTGAGCAAACTGCATCAACGTATTCTTCGATTTTATCATAACTGTGAGTCTTAATAGAATCAGAAGCCAATACATTACCACGAGAATCAACGATACCGAATACAGTATTTGTACCGCCAATATCCATACCTACCACATAAGATTTTTCTATCATGACATTATTTGTTTAGGGTTAATTTTATTAAGACAAAAATACTGAATCAGTCTATATCCAACAAATTTTTCCATAAATATTTAGACAGCTAGGTAACTTTTCCTAATTTAGCGATATTTTTAGACATAAATACAAAAACAATCATGATTCTCTTGAAGGAAATAAACAAAACATACAATAACGGCACTCCCTTGCATGTATTGAAAGGAATCACTCTAGATATCAATCCTGGGGAATTTGTATCCATAATGGGAGCTTCCGGATCAGGCAAGTCTACCTTATTAAATATTTTAGGAATTCTAGACAATTACGATTCGGGAGAATATTACTTGAATAAAGTGTTGATCAAAGAACTCAGCGAAGCAAAAGCTGCCGAATACCGAAATCGGATGATCGGATTCATTTTCCAGTCGTTCAACTTGATTTCTTTCAAAAATGCCATGGAAAACGTGGCATTGCCTTTGTTCTATCAAGGTGTTGGAAGAAAAAAAAGGAACCAATTGGCGTTAGAATATTTAGATAAGTTAGGATTGAAGGATTGGGCCTACCACATGCCTAACGAGATGTCGGGCGGACAAAAACAACGTGTAGCCATTGCACGAGCTTTAATCACCAAGCCCCAAATTATTCTTGCAGACGAGCCAACCGGTGCACTTGACAGCAAAACCTCCATTGAGGTTATGCAACTTTTAAAAGATTTGCATGAAAAGGAAAAGCTGACCATCATCGTGGTAACCCATGAGAGTGGAGTGGCCAACCAAACCGATAAAATCATTCATATCAAAGACGGACTGATTGAACGAATCGAAGACAATGTCAACCATGACAATTCTCCTTTCGGTACCAGTACTTATTTTAAATGACAACAACATGCTTGACATAATAGAAGAAATACTCGGCACCATCAAACGCAACAAGCTGCGTACTTCACTTACCGGCTTTGCTGTAGCATGGGGAATCTTCATGCTGATTGTACTGTTAGGTGCCGGGAACGGTCTGATCCATGCGTTTGAGAAACAATCCTCCAGCATGAAAATGAATACGGTAGAAATATTCCCTGGAATGACGGCTGAATTTTTCGAAGGTATGAATGAAGGACGAAGTATCGCTTTCAACACGCAAGACATGTACCTCACACATCCCAGTTTCTCCAAACACATAGATAAAGTGGGAGCCACCTGCAGCAAATCGGAAGCCATATTAAGTTATGGAAAAGAAAATGTGACCATCACCTTAGACGGAGTTTTACCCAACTATCCAGAGCTGAAATCTGTCAATGTCGTTAAAGGACGATTCATCAACAAACGAGATATAGACGAACGCCGGAAAGTGATTGTTCTTCATGAGAAAACGGCCAAGATATTGTTCGCTTCTTCAGAAGCCATTGGAAAGTATATACATGCTCAAGGAGTTGTGTATCAAGTAATCGGTATCTACACCGACCAAAATACATTTTCTCCTCCTGCACTGGTTCCACTGTCTACGATCCAGATGATCTACTTTAAGGGAGATACCATAGAGAATATCGTTTTTAGCACGAAAAATCTTCCAGATGTCGCCAGCAATGAGTTGTTTGAGAAGAATTATCGTGCTTCCATGGCCAAGAGAAAGCATTTCTCCCCTACCGATGATGGAGCCATCTGGATTTGGAACCGAATAAAACAGAACCTGCAGCAACAGTCGGCTACCCAGCTCCTCCATATCGCCATTTGGGTGATTGGTATCTTTACGCTATTAAGTGGGATTGTAGGGGTCAGCAACATCATGTTAATCACCGTGCGAGAACGTACCCATGAATTTGGGACACGAAAGGCATTGGGTGCCAAACCTTCTTCCATCCTGACCCTCATCATCTCAGAAAGTATCCTCATCACCACTTTCTTCGGATACATCGGTATGGTAGCAGGTATTGCCGTCACCGAATACATGAACCTTGTTGCAGGAGAAAAGACAGTAGATGCCGGAGCCTTCTCAGTCACTGTTTTTGAGAATCCTACAGTTGATATAACGATAGCTATACAAGCTACGATCACGCTGATTATAGCCGGAACCTTGGCAGGCTTTTTCCCCGCACAAAAAGCCGTCCGCATCCGACCTATAGAAGCACTTAGAGCAGATTAGAACGGATATGAAACAATTTGATTTAGATACTTGGGAAGAAATACTTCTTACCATCACCCGAAACAAGACTCGAAGTCTTCTTACCGCCTTTGGTATTTTTTGGGGGATTTTCATGCTGATTTCCCTCATGGGAGGACAAAAGGGTATGCAAAGTTTAATGGAAGTGCAATTCCAAGGATTTGCTACCAACTCCGGATTCATCGGGGCCTCAAAGACCAGCAAAGCATACAAAGGATTCCAGCAAGGAAGAACCTGGAGCATGGACGACAAGGATGTCGACCGGGTCAAACAGCTGGTTCCGGAAATTGACATCGTCACATCCAACATTACACGTTGGGGAGTCTTAGTCATGTACCAAGAAAAAATGATTTCTGGAACGCTCAAGGGGCAGCATCCTATTTATCAGAAAATCGAGGAACCACAAATAACCATTGGACGTCCAATCAACGAAATAGATATCAAAGAACAGAGACGCGTCTGCGTATTAGGTAGCCGCATCTATGAAACGCTCTTTCCAGAAAAAGAAGACCCTTGCGGAAAAATGATTCAAATCAACGGTATCTATTACCAAGTGGTGGGTGTAAACATGGCTCCAGGCAATCTTTCCGTACAAGGGAAAGCTGAGACCTCCGTCATCATTCCTTTCACTACCATGCAAAAGAATTATAACAGAGGAGATAAAATAGATTTGCTGTGCTTCACTGCAAAACAAGGATACTCCATCACGTCTGTGGCCAAGAAGGTAGAAGCTGTAGTCAAACAAGCACATTTCGTACATCCCGATGACCAGCAAGCTATTATATGCGTAAATGCAGAAGCCATGTTCAGCATGGTCGACAATTTATTTCTTGGCATCAAGATATTAGGATGGTTAGTAGGACTCGGCACCTTGTTGGCCGGTGCCATCGGCGTAAGTAACATCATGATGGTTACCGTCAAAGAAAGGACAAGCGAAATAGGCATCCGAAGGGCTATCGGTGCACAGCCGAAGGACATTCTCCAACAAATTCTTTCAGAAAGTATGGTATTGACAATCTTGTCAGGAATGACCGGTATCTCATTCTCCGTTTTCCTGCTGAACATCGTTGAAAAGGCCGCTTCTACCCCTATGTCACCAGCACACTTTCAGATTGATTTTTGGGGAGCGGTAGGAGCTACCGTTCTTCTACTCCTTTTGGGCATTCTTGCCGGTCTCGCTCCTGCATTCCGTGCTTTAAAAATCAAGCCGATAGACGCAATCCGTGATGAATGATCTCCGGCCGTATCAATTGACTATATTGCATTAATATAACTCCATTCAAAACTAATTTACACTTTATGAAAAAGGTCATTAAAATAATCGTATCCGTGCTCATTGCACTACTTTTCTTAAGTACATTTGTTTTTCTGTATCAGAAATCTCAACCTAAAGAAATAGTTTACCAAATCTTGAAAGCTGAAAAAAGCGACATCGTACAAACGACTATCGCAACAGGTAAAATAGAGCCACGCGATGAGGTACAAATCAAGCCTCAGATTTCAGGAATCATCTCTGAAGTCTATAAAGAAGCTGGAGAAACCATCAAAAAGGGAGAAATCATTGCCAAGGTTAAGGTAATACCCGAATTAGGACAATTGAACGCTGCCGAAAGCCGACTGCGATTAGCTACCATGAACGGGAAACAATCGACCATTGACTTTGAACGTGTAGAGAAACTTTATGAAAAGAAATTGGTAAGCTCGGAAGAATATGAAAAGGCCCTCCTGGCCAACCAACAGGCACGTGAAGAATTGCAAGCTGCCAAAGACAACTTAGAGATTATCAAAGACGGTATCACTAAAAACAGTGCATCTTTCAGCAGCACATTAATCCGTTCCACCATTACGGGACTCATTTTGGATGTACCTATCAAGGTGGGAAATTCTGTAATCATGAGTAATACATTCAACGACGGTACGACCATTGCTACGGTGGCTGATATGTCGGATTTGATTTTCAAAGGCAATGTAGATGAAACAGAAGTTGGACGTATCAAAGAAAACATTCCTGTAAAAATTACCATCGGTGCTCTTCAAGGCATGGAATTTAAAGCCATATTGGAATACATTTCACCTAAAAGCGTTGAAAACAATGGAGCCAACCAGTTTGAAATCAAGGCTGCGATAACTGTTCCGGAAGGTGTAAAGATCCGTTCTGGATACAGTGCGAATGCAGAAATTGAACTGCAGCGTGCCGAACAAGCTCTCTGTATCCCTGAAAGTGCTTTGGAATTTACAGGCAACCATACCTATGTATATGTGCTGACCGACAGTGTTCCAAATCAAAAATTCACACGCAAAGCTGTTACAGCTGGCATCAGCAACGGTATGCAGGTGGAAATCAAAGAAGGATTGAAAGAAAACGAATTGGTAAGAGGATTAAAGAAAGAATTTTAAGTCATGAAAAGAATATTCTTAGCGTTGCTCGGTGTCTGGTGCGGCCTGTCGGCTACCCACGGACAAGAAAGATGGAATCTAAAACAATGCATCGATTATGCCATCGAACACAATCTGGCCATCAAGCAGAAAGAAGTAACCTATAATCAGAATAAGGTCCAACTGAATACTGCCAAATGGAGTCGTCTCCCCAATTTAACGGGATCAGCTTCACACTCTTTTAACTTTGGTCGAAGCATCCAGGCGGATAATACCTATCAAAGTATCAACACTCAAAATACGACTTTGAACCTGAATACCAACATTCCTCTCTTTACTGGTTTGAAAATTCCCAATACCATTGCACTCGCAAAATTGGACCTGCAAGCTGCCATGGAGGACTTGAATCAAGCCAAAGAAGATATCAGCATTCAGATAGCCTCATCATATCTGCAGGTTCTGTTTAATGAGGAGCTGGCTAAAATAGCTCACGAACAAGTGACCATGAGCCAAGATTTATTAAAAGAGAAAGAAGCGTTTTTCAAAAGTGGAAAAGCATCAGAAGCAGAATGGTATGAAGCCAAAGCACGCGTTGAGCAGGATCGTCTTTCTGCAGTACAGGCCGACAATAACCTGCAACTTGCCATGCTTGACCTCACCCAATTGTTGGAGCTTCCTTCACCCGAAAATTTCAGCATCGAGTCACCGGATATACATTCCGATATGGTATATGAAAAGCTCGATACTCCAGACGAAATTTACAATCAGGCCGTATTGTCTAAGCCATCCATCAAAGCTGCACAATACCGCCTTGCAGGAGCTGCTCACAATATTCGCATCGCAAAAAGCGGATACTTTCCCCAGTTGGCACTTGCTGCAGGATTGAGTACGAACTTTTATAAAATGAACGGTAGAAACAATGTAGAATTCGGAAAGCAGTTGAAAGACAACTTCAGTCAATTTGTAGGTATCCAACTGAGTGTACCTCTCTTTAACCGACTGAGCACAAGAAACCAGACGCGCCTTGCCCGCATCCAGCAGACATCGCTCAACTGGCAGCTTGAAGACAGCAAGAAGAGTTTGTATAAAGAAATCCAAGTGGCTTATTACAATGCTGTAGGAGCAGAAAGCCGTTATAAGAGCAGTCTCAGTGCAGAAGAAGCGGCTCACGTATCTTTCAACCTGATGAAAGAAAAATATACGTACGGTAAAGCAACAGCAACGGCATACAACGAATCACGTACCAATTGGATGAAGACCATATCCGACCGGATTCAAGCAAAGTACGACTACCTATTCCGTACTAAAATCTTAGATTTCTATAAAGGAATCCCGTTGGCTATGTAATTAAAATGCAATGCACAATATCTGGCTGTAATATGAATGCAGCTATTTGATAAATTCCTTCGTAAAACTAAAGTGTCCCATCTTACCTTGTAAAAGTAAGATGGGACACTTTTTTATGTTCTCATACCTTAACGGTCACTCCTCACTTCAGTAGAAAGCAACCCGATTCAAGCAGGAGATTAATGAGCATATAAGTTTGTGAAAGGAATCAACTTACCATCTGAAGCAAATACTTTCAACTGCAAAGTTCCTCCGTTATGGTCAAAGTAACGAACTTCAATAGGATGATAACCAGCCTTCATTGCTTTTTCACAGACGATTTCTCTTGGAGCATGAGGTCCATCGTTGTCAATAACCAGCTCATTGTCAATACGCAAGACACTACCATCATCAGAAAGCAATACAAATGTATAAATATCATCTTTAGGAACCTTGATATAACCATTGATAAGCAAGCCGATATTTCCTTTTACTCCCTTAGGAATCACCACATCTTCAATGCGGTAAGTACCATTGACCTTACCAGCAATCTTATCGCAAGAATCTCCTCTATATTCGTGCCATACCGCTTTCAGACCTGGAGTAGAAGGAGCCACCTGCACAGCTGGAGAGTACACACCTTTTACATAACGTGTCTTCACGAAATCACTCTTCTTTCCATTCGCACGGAACAAGCGGAAAGTGAAATCGGTAGTTTCCTTGACACGAATCGTATCTTCATACTTCGGTGAATCCAAAGTAGGCATACTTCCATCAGTCGTATAATGAATTTCTGCACTTGGATCCAAACAAGTAAGTGCCACTACACCTTCACCAATAAATACATTGTTATTGTTGAAGCCTTCCAAATCAGGAATACGATAGTTGATATTCATCACATTCAGACGCTTAAACTGGTTAGAGAGTCTCTTCTTGAAGCCTTCCCAGTCCTTCTGGTTAGGATTGGTCCAACCCAGTTCTGCAATAGCCAACATACGTGGAGCCGCCATATACTGCATACGTTCACGTGATGGAATCCATTCACACCAGATGTTTCCTTGAACTCCCATAATCAACTCTTTCTGAGCATCTGTCATTCCTTCCAATTCTGGATTGTAATTATAGATGTTGACAATACTCTTCTTATCCTGCTGATAATCGAGATAGAAAGGAGCATTTGGGGTATAAATCACCTTATTGCCATGAGCGGTAGCTTTCTTTGAAGCATCTTTTGACCAACTTCTCCACCACATAACTGTAGAAGTCTCTGACAAACCTCCTTCAATAATTTCATCCCAACCAATCATTTCTTTTCCATTCGCATTGAAGAATGCTTCCATTTCATGATTGAACCAAGACTGAAGTTCCGCTTCCGATTTCAAATGATTCACACGCATCCGTTTCTGACAATCCGGACATTTTTCCCAATTGGTCTTATCCACTTCATCCCCTCCGATATGAACATATTTATAAGGGAACAAATCAAAGATTTCTTTATAAACATCTTTGCAGAAGTTGATGGCTTTATCCTTACCTGGACACATCGGAGAAGAGAATGTAGCTCCCCATCCTACCTTTTCATTACAAGCCAATCCTTCATAATTGCCTACAGCAGCCAACATGTGACCCGGCATATCTATTTCTGGAATGACATCAATACCTCTTACCGCTGCATACGATACGATTTCCTTGATGTCAGCCTGTGTATAAAATCCGCCATACAAAGTGTCGCCTTTTTCAACGCGCAACTTCTTTACATCAATTTCGTAATCCGGATTGTCTTCAGACTTTGCTTTTTCCATACAACCGCGGTCATGTTTGTTGAAGGTTCTCCAAGCACCTTTTTCTGTAAGCAACGGATATTTTTTGATTTCTACGCGCCATCCCTGATCATCTGTCAAATGCCAGTGGAATTTATTCATTTTATAGAGAGACATCAAGTCCAGAAATTCCTTTACCTCTTCCTTATCATAGAAATGGCGAGAAACGTCCAACATCAAGCCACGCCACTCATAACGGGGAACATCGGTAATACTTACATTAGGAACGGCCCAGTCTATCCCTCCAACTTCTTCCTTCGATTCAATTTGAGGCGGGAAAAGCTGACGCAACGTTTCAATACCTGAAATTACACCAGAATAACCGTTACCCTTGATTTCAATCTGATTGTCTGCAATACGTAAAGTATAAGCGCCGACTTTCTCACCTGTTTTTCCGTTCTGCAAAGAAATATCTCCCTTACCAGATACTGCTGTCAAAGAATAGCCTGTTGCTCTTGACAACATTTCGGCCAAATAACCGGCAGCCGGTTCCAAAGACGGATCTGAAAATCCAATTTTTGCATTATTCTTCAATACAAAAACACCTTCCGTCTGTTGTATCTCGCCAGGTAATGGCAATAAAGATACCTCCTCTACCTTCACCTCATGCGTGCATGATGCCATAAATAATGTTGAAGCCAGCACACCTGCACCAATCCAACCTTTACATGAAATTCTTCTCATACAATTCTTTTTTATATAATCGATTATTATCGGACCACCGATATGGCTCAAAGATACAAATTCTATCTGAATGTTGCCCTCCTCAATGTCATTAAAATTCAAAAGGAAAACTTGTTTTGAAACATTGCATGCAGTCTGAAAGCTACATACAATCCAGAAAAAAGAATCCGCTCCGATGTCAAAGGAAAGACACGGAACGGATTCTGGAGAATTTGTATGAAAGAATGGTAATTGGTCTAATTAAGGATTTTATGCCAGGAGCAAAACGATTCATCTTCCTCCAAGCGAGGACGAATCCCATCAACGATGACTCCGAAGTTCTGCCAAACGTCTTCCTTCTGAACTGCCGTTTCTTGTTGAACTTCTCTGCACCAGTCGTCCAGTCAACGATTCAGAGCGTGAAGAACGTCTATAAGAAGAACCATGATTTCTTATATTGGAACGATTGGGACTAGCCTCCGGCGACTTATGCTCCATCGTTCGCAATCCAGCCGAACGAATTAAGTTTGATTCCGGACGTCTGTATTCACGAGTCGGACGGGAATTTCCGTTCGGGCGTGAAATGCTGGGACGAGTCACTCTGTCAGTACGCTCTGGCTGACGCGAAGAGACTGCAGGACGTCTTCCCGATGAGTGAACCGATTCCAGTCGATAGGAAGGTCTTCTGTCCACTCTATCAATCAAAGAGTTTCCTCTTCCAGGTCTTTTGTTCGAATCACTTGCAGAAGGGCGTACATTTCCACTTGTTCTCGGGAAATCACGGGTTCGAGAAGGACTTCTCAAACTTTGATAACGACCGGTATAAACCGAATGATTATAATGGCGGCTATAATTTTTTCTATAGAAGCTTATCCCTCCATAACTATGACGGCAATGACCTCCACGGTAAGAATAATAATGAGCCGGTCGTCCGTAATAGAAATAAGATCTGTTAGGATAAACATTATAAATACGAATATGACAAACACGGTTCACCACATATACCGGCTGATAGAAATGTTCCAACCGCATAAACCGAACATACTTCTTGCGTGAAAGGACCCATCTCAAATCATCGTTGCGTTCATCCAAATAACGATAGTAGGCATCTACTGCATAAGGATCACCATACGACATTCTATCAATGTAAGGTGCCACATTATAAAAGAAGTCATAATTGATTTCAAATACATCATCATACTGACGATTGGAAAGATTCAATTCATAAGCCATTCTATCAGTAATGAAACGTGCGTGAATACGCAAGTCACCGAAACGCGATGCAGAAGCTGGAAGCACTGTCCAACAAACAGCCATCAACAAAAAAAGTAAAAAGCTCCTAGTTTTCATAATCGTACCAGTTTATTTTATTTCTGATACAAAAATAGGAGGATAAAAATCCTCCTACAACAGAATCTCCCCAAACCCTTTTAGGGAGATTCCTATTTCTTTTAGGGAAAACCGACTCAATCGTGAGACAATCGGATTCCTCCTTCTTCCAAAACAATCAAACGTTTCTTATACAGTTCACCTACTGCCTTCTTGAACGTCTTTTTACTCACACCAAACGTTGCGTAAATTTCTTCGGCATCGGTCTTATCATTGATGGAAGTGCGACCTCCGTTATCTTTGATATACTGAAGCAACACTTCTGAAAAGTCATCTACCTTCTGCACACCACGCTGCTGGAGTTCCAAGTCTATTTTGCCATCTTCACGCACTTGCTTCACAAAAGCACGTAGCTGCATACCGGTACACAACTGCTGGAACACCTCATTTTTAAAGAGCATGCCACTGTATTTGTTGTCTACGATAACCTTGAAACCAAGATCCGTTTTCTGCCATACCATACAGTCCACCTGTTCACCACGTTCGTAAGGTGCCTTTTCTTTCGACAAATAACGTTCTACCTTGGCAGAAGCTACAATACGATAACTTTCTTCATCCAAATGTGCATGAACTACATAACGATTTCCTTTCACCATCTTCATCTTCTGCTCACGGAAAGGAACAAATAAATCCTTCATAAGTCCCCAATTCAAGAAAGCTCCGAACTGATTGGTCCACGCTACTTCCAAGCAAGCAAACTGCCCCACCTGAACATAGGGTTTGAGGGTAGTAGCTATCAAACGTTCATCCATATCCAGATAAATGAAAACATTCAATACATCACCTGGCTTGCATCCTTCTGGAACGTAACGAGTAGGAAGGAGAATTTCACCATCCTCGTCACCGTTAAGATACACTCCAAAATCGACTTCTTTAACTACTTCCAGTCGATTATATTTTCCCAATTGTATATGACTCATAAGTTTTTATTGTAATTTTGTGTAAAGATAGGAAGTTTTTTCCTTTTGTTAGCATCTATTTACAAGGTGTTGTTAATAATTAACAATCTAATGTACTATTCAATTTATTAAAAATAACTATGAAAATGAACTTCAAACTGGTAATCGCGGCTTTAGCGAGCCTTTCTATGACTGCCTGCTCAACGAATCAAAAATCAGAATCACAAACAGAATTAAGTTGTGCAACATTTAATGTACGCTATGACACCCCCGTTGATTTACAAAACAACTGGAAGTATCGTAAAGATTCCATCGCCAAATTTATCAAGGTACATGATATAGATGTCTTGGGAATGCAAGAAGTTTATCATCCCATGCTGAAGGATTTAGAGCAACGTCTTCCTGAATATAAATTTATCGGTGTTGGAAAAGTGGATGGCAAAACAGAAGGAGCTTATAACCCGGTAGTCTTCAAGAAGGATCGTTTTGAATTATTGGACAGCAACACATTCTGGTTGTCACAATACCCTGACAGCATAGGTTTTATCGGATGGGACGGTGCCTGTACCCGTATTGCCACTTGGGCGAAACTAAAGGACAAACAAAATGGAAAAATCTTTATGGTGGTCAATACACACTTTGACCACGTGGGAGTGGTAGCCCGCCGCGAAGGGGCACTCCTCATCATGAGACGTATACAGGATATCGTAGGTGACCGTCCTGCTTTTCTTACTGGCGACTTTAACGTTACAGATAAATCGGATGCATACACTACACTGACCACCAACAAATTTGTATTTAAAGATGCTTATAAAATATCCACCAAGAAATTAGGCGTAAGCTATACCATCCATGAATTCGGAAAACTTCCTCTTGAGGAACGCGAAAAGATTGATTTTATTTTCACAACTCCTCAAATCAAGGTGGGAACTTCATTCATCCCCAAAGAACCGGAAGGTGACTCTGGATTCTTGTCCGACCACAATCCTCAAATAACGACCTTAAGTTTCTGATAGGGAAATCAAAAGAAACGAGTGAGCCGTTTTTATAGATTAAAAAAATGTTTCATTCGTTTCTTTAATAAAAAGATATTGTATTTTTGTATGGGTTAAGCCATACGATTTTGTGGGAAATAAGTATGTACAAACCAGTATCGTTAACCCACTATACATTTAATTTCAATACATTCAACAATGAAAATGAATTTTAAAATGGCTATTGCAGCCTTGATGGGGTTATCCATGGCTGCTTGTTCTTCAAATCAGAAGTCAGAGCCTCTAACAGAAGTAAACTGGGCTACTTTCAACATTCGTTACGATAATCCGGAAGACCAGCAGAACAACTGGAAATTCCGTAAGGACTCAGTTGCAAAATTCATCCACACAAACGACCTCGATGTTGTGGGTATGCAGGAAGTCTTGCACAATCAGATGGAAGACTTGAAAGAACGCCTTCCTGAATATACCGCAGTGGGTGTGGGCCGAGACGATGGTCACACAGCCGGTGAATATGCTCCCTTGTTTTTCAAGAAAGACCGTTTTGAAGTCTTGGATTCAAACACATTCTGGTTGTCACAATATCCAGATAGCGTAGGCTTTATCGGATGGGACGGTGCCTGTACCCGTATTGCCACTTGGGCTAAATTGAAAGACAAAAAGAACGGGAAAATCTTCATGGCGGTCAACACTCATTTCGACCATGTGGGCGTAGAAGCTCGTAGAAAAGGAGCCTTGCTGATTATCGATAAGATCAAGGAAATTGTAGGCAACAAACCTACCGTTTTAACTGGAGACTTCAATGTTAACGACCAGTCAGAAGCTTATCAGACACTGACTACCAATGAATTCATCTTGAAAGATGCTTTCAAACTGGCCACAGAAAAGATCGGTGTTGATTATACTTTCCATAATTTCGGAAAAATACCTGATGAAGAATGTGAAAAAATCGACTTTATCTTCGTCACTCCACAAATTAAAGTGAAGAGTTCGTATATTCCGAAAGAGCCAGACGGAACTACCGGCTTCTTGTCTGACCACAATCCGGAGGTAACGAAATTGAGCTTCTAACTCCAGCAGATTAAATGTTCAAACTTTAAAGGGCACATTATGGAAACGACAAAAAAAATCATGAAGTTTGGTCTTGGTGGAATCATTACCGCCGTCATCCTGTTTCTGGCAATGCTCATGTTTGCCGTCGAACGAATTGATTCAGGACAAACGGGCATTATAGTCAACCTTGCAGGAAGTGAACGTGGAGTTGACGATGCCAAAGTAGAAACCGGATGGGTGATTTACAACCGATTTGTAAAACAGCTGTTCGAGTACCCTGCTTTCGCTCAAATAGTCGACTACGAGCCTTTTGACATCCAAGATAAAAAAGGAACCATTTTCAAGACCGATCCTACCATAGAGTATTACATCACACGTGAAGATGCAAAGATTGTTTTCTTACGCTACCGCAAGACTACGGAAGAATTGGAACAATCAGTTATTCTTACTGAAGTGAAGAATGCTTATAAAGATGTCGCTGGCTTGTATGAAACCGACTCCCTTATCAATAACCGACCTGCTTTTGAAAAGGAAGTGGAGAACTTGTTGAAAGAACGCCTCAGCCAAAGAGGTTTCACTTTTAGCAACATCCAGTCATCTGTCAAACCCAATGATGTGCTTCAGGCTGCCATTGATGCAAAGAATACAGCTGTACAAAATGCATTGAAGGTAGAGAATGAGAAAAAGGCTGCCATCGCCGAAGCTGAGAAAGTGGTAGCAGCTGCAAAAGGTAAGGCGGATGCCAACCGCATCTTGCAGCAAAGCATCACACCGGAATTGATCCAACTTAAAGCGGTCGAGAAATGGGATGGGAAATTGCCTCTCTCTACAAGTGGAAACACTTTGCCTTTCTTGAATCTGAACAAGTAAAGAATCATTTAATATAAAAAATCGGTTCCCATGGTATTCCATAGGAACCGATTTTTTTGTATCTGCAAGAAACCAGTAACAACTTTCATTCTGCTGCAACGAATTCATCCGTAGTCAGCAAGGAATCGTTACCTTATCCCTTTTAACCTCTTTATCCCAAATGAATCTTGCCATCCAGCATGTGAATGGTACGATCGGTCTGAGCAGCCAATCCTTCATCGTGTGTCACGATGACGAAAGTCTGTCCCAACTTATCACGCAGTTCGAAGAACAGGCGATGCAGTTCTTCCTTGTTTTTCGTATCCAAACTACCTGAAGGCTCGTCAGCCAGAACGACTGAAGGATGATTAATCAAGGCACGTGCTACAGCCACTCGCTGTTTCTCTCCTCCCGACAATTCCGCAGGCTTATGAGAAGCTCGCTCAGCCAATCCCATCATGGCCAACATTTCCATTGCTTCTTTATGGGCATCGGTTGCCGATCGTCCTTGAATCAAAGCTGGTATCGAAACATTTTCCAATGCCGTAAATTCTGGGAGCAGCTGATGAAATTGGAATACAAAACCAATTTCCTGATTACGGAAAGCAGAAAGTTCTTTTTCCTTCATTCGAGTCACTTCGGTCCCGTTCAAGATGATTCTGCCCGAATCAGCCTTATCGAGAGTACCCATTATCTGCAGCAAAGTGGTCTTACCAGCACCGCTCGGTCCCACAATACTTACCACTTCTCCCTTGTTGATCGTCAAATCGATTCCTTTCAATACTTGAAGAGAGCCGAAACTCTTTGTTATTCCTTCTAACTGAATCATACTCCTTACAATTTACGAATGACGTATTCTGCCAAGTAACATCCAAAAACGGCCGGCATATAACTAACCGTTCCGGCTGTAGATTTCTTGTTCTGTTCATTATCTACCAACACAACAGCATCCGGATCGGCCTGTTCCGTACTGAAGACGACAGGTAATTTACGTTTCATACCCATCTTCTGCAAACGTTTGCGCACTGCTTTACTCAATCCACAGTGATAGGTGTCCCACAAGTCGGCAAAGCGTATTTGCGTAATATCACGTTTGGCCCCCGCTCCCATGCTGCTGACAATATTCAGCTTACGCTGCAATGCATGGTAAATCAAATAGCACTTCGGTGCTACGGTATCGATGGCGTCTACTACAAAATCAAAATGACTGCTATCCAACAATTCAGGAATCGCCTCATCCTTCAAGTAAACCGGCAAGACTTCCAATTCAAGCTGAGGATTGATATCTCGGAAACGAGCTGCCAATACCTCTGCCTTCGGTTTGCCGATAGTGGAATGCACTGCCGGAAGCTGACGATTAATGTTACTCGGCTGAACGGTATCGGCATCCACAATGGTCATTTTCCCAACTCCCGCACGACAAAGCATTTCAGCGGCATAAGCTCCAACTCCACCCAAGCCTACGACCAACACATGTGCTTGACGCAGTCTTTCCATCTTAGAAGAACCTAAAAGCAACTCCGTACGTTGTTGCCATTCTATAGTTGAATTCATCATATATTCTATTATTCTTTTTTAAACCACTGATAAAGTCGGTTGATAACATTGTCATAAGTGGAAACCGTAATGACACGGCGCGGTTCAGAGAAAGTCATGACTTCCTGAGCGTCTCCCCACTGGTCCGGATAAATCATCAACAGACTATTGTTCGAGAAATAACGAGAAATCTGATTAGGCAATTTCTCAAAAGAAGGCTGGTAAGAGATGGAACCTTTACGAGCAGAAACCACGACAAACAAATGATCGTAAGATACCTGTCCGGTAAGCAGCAACAAATCATCCCAATCTTCCAGAACCGAATATACCGTAGCTGTAGACGCTTCTTCATGTTCAACAATTCTACGTACATAAGCCAATGTCTGTTCCGTACCATAGAAATGTGCACGACATCCCAAAATACGACTGAAGCGACATATCTGAACGACCCACTTCAAGAATCCGGCCTCAAATTCTGCCTGTGCCGGAATGGCCACCACAATACGGCGCAACGTATTCACCGGAATAAGGAACTTGGCAATCATGACCTGCAGATGAGTTGCACTCAACAAGTTTTCAGTCATCGTACCAAAGAACGAGTCCAACAAACTTGACTTATGGTGAAGACCGATAATCAAATCGGTAATTTCATTTTCACGAGCCGTATGAATGATTCCCTGAGCAATGTTCAAATCATAACGAAGTACCGTTCGAACCGGCGTATCTGAAGCAGCCGCTACCATGGAAGTTCGTTCCAGATTACGCTTTGCCTTAATTTCTTTTGCTTCAGAAGTATTGTTGTCGTTGATGACGCTAAGGGCAACCAGTTCATTCTTCTGCTTCGGGTGCTTTACCATCAAAGCAATGTCCACCAATCCCTGAATCGTATCAGGATTGGCTACTGATATCATAAATTTCTCTTGTATCTTTCTTTTCTTGTCAACTTCAGACTCGCCTGTATGTTCTTCGGCCACAATTCGTTTGGCAGCTCGTTCTGTAACAATGGAGCTGATAATGCAAGTGAACAGAATCATCACCACGGTACCATTCAATACATCATCATTCAATAATCTTTCCCCATTCGGAAGAAAAATTTCGTGACCGATTAATACCGCAGCCAAAGTAGCTGCTGCCTGTGCATTGCTCAGTCCGAATATCAAAGAAGCTTCACTTTTGCGCATCTTGAATGTCTTCTGTGTAATGACTGCTGCCAACTTCTTGCTCAACGTAGCAACAACGGTCATCACGATGGCAACCTTCAAGGCCTGACCTTCTGTGAACATGCAGCGGATATCAATAATCATCCCCACTCCAATCAAGAAATAAGGAATGAACAAGGCGTTTCCTACGAACTCCAGACGATTCATCAAAGAAGAAGTATGAGGCACGAAACGATTCAAGACCAGACCTGCCAGGAACGCTCCCAGAATACCTTCCATACCGACCATTTCCATCAGACCAGCACCTAAAAAGACCATGGACAAGACAAAGACAAATTGCATGACGCTGTCATCATAAGTACGGAAAAAGCGACGGCATAATCGAGGCATACCTAAAACGATGAGCAAACAAAGAGCAGTCACCTTCGCTACCAACAGAATCCAGTACATGCTGCTTACGGATTCTCCCTTATACATACCTCCAATGACGGCTAACACGGCCAAAGCCAAGACTACGGTAATGGCAGTACCGCCGATGGTAATGCTCACGCTGCGAATACGCGTCAAACCATACCTGCTAATGATAGGATAAGCTATCAAAGTATGACTGGCATACATACTGGCCAAAAGGACCGACGTCACCAATGAAAAATCCAACAAATACATACTGCTGGCTATCCCTAATCCCATTGGAATCAAGAAGGTCCACAAACCGAAAACCAACCCCTTGGTCTGATTTTTCTTAAAGTCATCCATATCCATTTCCAGACCCGCCAGAAACATGATATATAGAAGGCCTACCTTCCCGAACAATTCAAAACTGCTATCTCTTTCCAAAATATTAAAGCCGTGTTCACCTATCAGTACACCAGCCAAAATCATACCTATGATGTGAGGGATATGTAATTTTCCCATTACAATGGGAGCAAAGAGGATGATAACCAGCACCAAGAAGAAAATCCAAGTAGGATCTGTGATTGGAAGATTCATTCCCAAGCTAGCCAAGTCAAACAAGTCATTCATAAAAGCTAATCTAATTCATTAGTCTTACAAAATTAGTGAAAAAGTTTCTATTTTTCTGATTTGTATCTCAAAATGTTGTATTTTTGCAGTACAAAAAAGATTAAAGTAATAATAACATAAAAAAACAAGAAAATGAGAGTAGCAATTGTTGGAGCAAGTGGAGCCGTAGGTCAGGAATTCCTACGTGTCCTCGAAGAAAGAAACTTTCCTTTAGACGAATTGGTTTTATTTGGTTCTTCACGTAGTGCAGGCCGCAAATATACTTTCCGTGGTAAAGAAATTGAAGTGAAACTTCTTCAGCACAACGATGACTTCAAAGATATTGACATTGCCTTCACTTCAGCAGGGGGTAGTATCTCCTTGGAATATGCTGATACCATAACCAAATACGGTGCCGTAATGATTGACAATTCAAGTGCTTTCCGTATGGAGAACGATATTCCTTTGGTCGTTCCTGAAGTCAATCCGGAAGATGCCTTGAACCGTCCACGTAACATCATAGCCAACCCGAATTGTACCACCATCCAGATGGTAGTAGCATTGAAAGCAATTGAAAATCTGACTCACATCAAGCGTGTTCATGTTTCTACTTACCAGGCTGCCAGCGGTGCTGGAGCTGCCGCCATGCAAGAATTGCACGACCAGTATCGCCAGGTTTTAAACCATGAGCCGGTAACTGTCAACAAATTTGCTTATCAGTTAGCTTACAACTTGATTCCTCAGATTGATTCATTCACTGACAACGGCTATACTAAAGAAGAAATGAAGATGTATAACGAAACACGCAAGATTATGCACTCTGATATTCAGGTAAGTGCCATGTGTGTACGTGTACCCGCGCTTCGCTCACATTCTGAAAGCATTTGGATAGAAACAGAACGTCCAGTATCTATCGAAGAAGCTCGTGAGGCTTTTGATAAGGGAGATGGCTTGATTTTGATGGACAATCCAGCAAAACAAGAATATCCGATGCCTTTGTTCCTTGCTGGCAAGGATCCTGTTTATGTAGGCCGTATCCGCAAGGACTTGACAAACGAAAACGGATTGGCTTTCTGGATTGTAGGCGACCAAATCAAAAAAGGAGCTGCATTGAATGCCGTTCAGATTGCTGAATACTTAATCAAGGTGAAAAACATTGGTTAATGCTGAAGTTGAGCAGTATATATGCTAAAAAACGAGGTACGTTGGGGATTTAACCCATAAAGGCGGAATTACAAACGCCCCCAACCTTCCCATTGACTATAAAAAAGTCCTGCCATAGTTCTGAACTGGAACTATGGCAGGACTTTTTTATGGGCTTATAATCTGTATTTGCCCGACTAATATTTTCTTCCTATCCACCAAATTTTCCAAGTATAATAGACTACTACTGCTAAAAGCAGGAAGAGAGTTAGCTTTGAATAGATAGCGGACAACTGTACTATATTCAGAAAGAGAGAAGAGGCACTCAATAAATAGGACAGCCACATGAGTCCGAAGCAAATAGTCAAGCAGCGGCTCATCCGAGAAACCTGAGCCATCTGCAACTCCTTAACCGGTTCTTTCAATCGGACCGGTAAGTTAACCATTCTCAAGTCGTAGGCCGAGGCAGATGCCACAAGCATCATAATCACGAAAAAGATAGACATATACCAATACATCTCTTTTCCTGCCCAACTGACGGAATCACCATCCCAGCCAAACCGATTGGGAATCTGCTCAGGTGCTTGCTGATACAAAACGGCAGTCAGGACCAGCAAGACTATCAGCATGAATAGAGATACCAATTCCAGTACACGATCGACGGTCGGAACCGGAGACTTTACAGCCTGTATGATTCGATTAAATATTCTCATGATCTTCAAGTGTTTTCGGTTGATTCTTCGGTTTCTTCAATCGCCCACTTTTGCGCAGCGCTTCGGCTATAATCCATTGCAACTGTCCGTTCGTGCTCCGGAATTCATCAGCTGCCCATGCTTCTACCGCATCCATAGTTGCCGCATCTACTCGCAAAACAAAACTTTTTGTTGTAACTTCTTTTTTTGCCATTTTATCACATGGAACAATATCTGACAGGATAGTGAAAACTGACAATCTGCCCATCAGACATTGTTCTAATTTATTTTAATTAATGATTCAATGTTCCGGTATTCAGCACTGGCTGAGCAGCCTCATCGGCACAAAGGACAACCAGCAGATTACTAACCATAGCCGCTTTCTTTTCCTCATCCAGTTCCACGATTTCTTCTTTGGAGAGCTTGTCAAGAGCCATATGCACCATAGACACAGCACCTTCTACAATCTTTTCTCTTGCACTGATAATTGCCGACGCTTGCTGACGGCGCAGCATAACCGCTGCAATTTCGGGAGCATAAGCCAAATAATTCAATCGTGCTTCCACCACTTCCAGACCGGCCATCTCCAATCGTTCGTTCAGTCTCTGTTCCAACTGCTCATTAATTTCCGCTCCACCTGAGCGCAAGGTCAATTCACCTTGTTCCACTTCATTATCATCATAAGCATATTGTCCAGCTACCTGGCGAAGTGCCGCATCGCTCTGTATCTTCACGAAATTCTCGAAGGCTTTCATTCTGCTCACTACTCCAGATTCTACCGCCCCTGTTTTTGCGGAGCCGGAAGCCGCCATTGTCTGTGAATCGATTTCAAACATTGCTTTATACGTATCTTTCAGTTTCCATACCAAGACCAAACCGATCAGAATAGGGTTCCCTATTTTATCGTTGACCTTGATAGGTTCTACATCCAAGTTGCGAGCACGCATAGAGAGCTTTTTCTTATCCATAAACGGATTCACCCAAAAGAATCCGGTCTCCTTAAAGGTTCCCTTATATTTACCAAAGAAAACCATTACACGCGATTCATTGGGTTCCAACGATATGTAACCAAAACATAAGAAAAACCAAACAAGAGCCAATAAACCTCCTACCACGAAAAGAGGTATCATATCAGACATAAAACATCCAACCATAGCAGCTGGGACAACTACCAGATGAAGAAATAACATCAAGAATCCATTCATCTTCACTCCGCTAAAAGCCAATTCTTTTGTGTTCATATAATAAAGATTTAGTGATATCATTTTAATATCACCAAGATAGTTTGTTTTTTTGAAGAAACAAGCGCCCTGCTCCATTTTAACCTTTTTACTATTCCTTTAACAATCAAGCAAAAAGAAGAGCAATCCTTATCATTTTGAATCAGCAATCGCTTCTGTTACCATATAAATACACCATGGAAATAAGACAGATTCCATGAGAAGAGAACGATCATCCGCAGCAGACTCCCCTACAAAAAAAAGAGCCCTACCATATTCCCTTTCAGAAATATGGTAGAGCTCTTTTAAATTACTTTATTCTTATAGAGTATATGAAATATACTTTACATTATAATTACCAGATATTGACACGATTTTCTGGAGCCACATACAATGGAGATTCCGGTGTAATGCCAAATGCTTCATACCAAGCAGCAATGTGTGGAAGGGCACCGTTTACACGCCATCTACCCAAAGAATGAGGATCTGATTTAGTACGTGAACGAATTTCCTCATCACGGATATTACCAGCCCACAAAGCAGCGTATGCCAAGAAGAAACGCTGATCAGCTGTAAATCCATCAGCTGGTGCCAAAGGAGCATTCTTTGTTGCATTCTTGTATGCTGTGAATGAAACATTCAAACCTCCATGGTCAGCAATGTTTTCTCCTAAAGTCAACTGACCGTTGCCAAACAAACCTGGAAGAACTTCAATTTTATTGAAGAAGTCCACCATTACCTGAGTACGTTCAGTAAATCCTTTGGCATCTTCTGGAGCCCACCAGTCAGCCATATTGCCATTCTTATCGAAGCGACGGCCCTGATCATCGAATCCGTGAGTCATTTCATGACCGATAACCACACCAATGGCACCGTAGTTGAATGCATCATCAGCAGTCATATCGAAGAAAGGATACTGAAGGATAGCTGCAGGGAAACAAATTTCATTTGTAGTTGGGTTGTAGTATGCATTCACAGTCTGAGGACTCATCAACCATTCGTCTTTATCGACCGGTTTGCCAAAACGGCTCAACATATCTTTTGTAGCCCATTCAGAAGCACGGCAGATATTAGCCCAATAAGAATCATTTTCAATCTTCAAATCTGAATAGTCTTTCCATTTATCAGGATAACCTACCTTAACACGGAAATTAGCCAATTTATCCAAAGCCTTAGCTTTAGTAACGTCGCTCATCCATTCCTGAGCCTGGATACGTTCACCCAAGGCTGTCTGCAAGTTCTTCACCAAGGCTACCATACGTTCTTTAGCAGCTGCAGGGAAGTATTTTTCTACATACATCTGACCTACCAATTCGCCCAAGACACCGTTTACTGTACCTACGGCACGTTTCCAACGAGGCTGATTTACCTGACGGCCTGACAACACTTTTCCGTAGAAATCGAACTTAGCTTCTACGAAGTCATCGCTCAAGTAACTGCCCGCTGCATCAATTACATTATACTGCATATAAGAAATATGCTTAGAAAGAGGCAAGTTCTGAATCAAGTCAGCTACAGCTTGAATTGGTTTAATCTGACCTACATTCACTTCCTTCACTTCCGGTAAGCCCATACTCTTTACATAAACATTCCAATCGATACCTTTGATTGTTTTTTCCAATTCATCAAAAGACATCTTGTTATAGTTAGCTTCCGGGTTACGAAGTTCAACTGCACTCAAAGAAGCCTTTGCAATAGCAGTTTCAACTTCCATTACGTCATTCATCTTTCGAGTAGCTTCAGCTTCTGAATTACCAGCCAGAACGAACAAACGAGTAATGTATTTCTTATAAGCTTCACGAACAGCAACGGTAGCTTCATCGGTATCCAAGTAATATGCCTTTTCACCCAAATTGATACCACCCTGACCCAATTGGAATATGTTCATGTCACTGTTCTTTGCATCTGTATAGACATAGCTTCCGAAGTAAGTACCAATGCCGATAGTTGCCAATTCCACTTTCATCGGAATAATCTGGTCCTTATTTGCCAAAGCAGCAATCTTATCCAATAACGGTTTAACAGGAGCAATACCTTCTTTGTTCAACTTTACGCTATCCATAGCCAAACTGTACAAAGTACCGATTTTCTTACCAATTTCGCTTTGGTTGTCCTGATTAGCAGCCAATCCTTCAATCAAACCTCTAATCTGCTTTTGGTTTTCTTCTATCAACATTTCAAAAGCGCCAAAACGAGAATATTCAGCAGTAAGCGGATGATTGGCGTTGAATCCACCACATGCATACTGAAAGAAGTCCTGACCTGGAACAGCTGTAGTATCCAAGTTAGCAAGGTTGATACCTGTACTTAATTTCGCTTCCTGCTGACCTACACAACTTGTTAAAGTTGCAAATGCCAATGCTGCAGAAGCAATGTAATTTTTAGTCTTCATAAATATGTTTATTTAATGTTCTTTTCTTAATTCAGCTCTTCAATGGCTTCCAGTGCTTGCTCCCACTCTTCTTCAACAGCAGCGACCTGATTCTTCAAGTCCTGATGCTTTGTGTAGAGCGAAACGTTCGACGCACCTTCTATAGTAGCCATCTGTTCCTCCAATGCGGCAATTTCTTCTTCTAATTTTTCAATCCGTTTTTCACACTCGGCAGCCTGCTTCTCCAGTTTCTTGATTTTCTTGTTGAGCTCTTTCTGCGCTTCGTATGAAAGTTTGTTTTCACTGACAGGAGCCGCATCTTCTTTCTTTGTGTCAACTGTTGGCGATTGTGACAGATGAAGTTCATCAAGGCTTTCCATCTTCTTCTTTTCCAAGAAGTCATAGATACCGCCGATGTGCTCTCTAACCAGTCCACCACCGAATTCATACACTTTTGTCACCAATCCATCCAAGAATTCACGGTCGTGTGAAACAACGATAACGGTTCCATCAAATTCCTTGATAGCTTCTTTCAACACGTCTTTTGAACGCATATCCAAATGATTGGTCGGCTCATCGAGAATCAAGAAGTTAACCGGTTCCAAAAGCAATTTAATCATTGCCAGACGGCTGCGTTCACCTCCCGACAACACCTTTACTTTTTTATCGGAAGCTTCACCACCGAACATAAACGCACCTAAAATATCGCGAATCTTCAAACGGATGTCACCTACGGCTACACGATCAATGGTATCGAAGACAGTCAGATTCTCATCCAAAAGCTGAGCCTGATTCTGTGCAAAGTAACCAATTTGGACATTATGTCCCACCTTCAACGTACCTTCATACGGAATCTGCCCCATGATACATTTTACGAGTGTAGACTTACCTTCACCATTCTTTCCTACAAAAGCGACTTTCTCACCACGATGAATAGTCAGATTCACGTCGTGATAAACCACATGGTCGCCATAAGCTTTCTTCAAGTTCTCACAGATTACCGGATAATCGCCCGAACGCATTGCCGATGGAAATTTCAATCGAAGCATGGACGTATCTTCCTCGTCCACTTCGATAGGAACAATTTTTTCAAGCTGTTTGATACGGCTCTGTACCTGAACGGATTTAGTTGCCTTATAGCGGAAACGTTCAATAAATTCTTCTGTATCTTTAATTTCTTTCTGTTGGTTTTCGTAAGCACGCAACTGTTGTTCGCGGCGTTCCTTACGAAGCACTACGAATTCATCGTACGGTACTTTGTAGTCATAAATATGTCCACAAGAAAATTCAATGGTTCGATTCGTTACATTATTAATGAAAGCACGATCGTGGCTGACTAATACCACGGCTCCCGGACTCACGCGAAGGAAATTTTCTAACCACTGGATAGATTCAATATCCAAATGGTTGGTCGGCTCATCGAGCAACAAGACATCCGGACGACGCAACAGCAATTTTGCCAATTCTATACGCATACGCCACCCGCCACTGAACTCAGAAGTAGGTCGATTGAAATCACTGCGATTAAAGCCCAAACCTGTCAGGGTTCGTTCTATCTCTGCCTGATAGTTTGTCCCTCCCATCATAAGGAAGCGTTCGTTATCATGCGTAAAACGTTCAATCAGTTCATGATAACTTTCAGAATCATAGTCAGTACGGTCTGCCAGTTCCTGATTCATCTTCTCCAAGCGTTCCTGCATTTCAAAGATATGGTCAAATGCCATTTCAGCCTCAGCCATTACAGTCCGCGTGTCACTTAGAATCATCACCTGTGGCAAATATCCAATCGTGACTCCACGTTGCACAGCAACCACCCCTTCTGTAGGACGCTGCAAGCCTGAAAGAATTTTCAACATGGTTGACTTTCCAGCACCGTTCTTTCCTACTAAAGCTATTCTATCTTTTTTATTTATAACATAAGAGACATCTTCAAACAAAGGTGTCACTCCAAATTCAACTTTTAATCCTTCTACAGAAATCATGCGTTTTATCTCATTTTCAACGTGATGGCAAAGGTAGCATTTTAAAGTGAAAAAGAACCTCAAATCGTCTTCCTTTTTTAAAGAGTGAGGACCAGCCGACTTAATAAGGTCTTCTTACGGGAAACAGGCAGTCACATTTTCTCACCATAAGTTGAAAGTCTCACTTCCCACTTTGAAGCCATAAAAAAAGGTTGTCCCTACCAGCCATTGGCATCGGGACAACCTTCAAGTATTTTTTAGCGTCAGTTTCGCTATTTCCTGATTATTCTTCAGTATATCTTACAATAGTCTGTTCACGGTCTGGACCTACAGATACAATCTTAATCGGAGTTTCCAACTGTTCTTCCAAGAATGAGATATAAGCATTGAATTCTTCAGGGAATTCATCTTCGCTAGTCATCTTGGTCATGTCAGTCTTCCATCCTGGCATTTCAACGTAAATAGGTTCAACGCCTTCAGTGATGTCGTATGGGAAGTAATCGATTTCTTCACCGTTCATCTTGTAGCCGACACATGCTTTGATCTTGTCAAATCCGTCGAGGACATCACTCTTCATCAAAATCAACTGAGTAACTCCATTCACCATGATTGAATAACGAAGAGCTACAAGGTCCACCCATCCACAACGACGTTCACGACCTGTAACAGCGCCGTATTCATGACCCAAGTCACGGAGAGTCTTGCCATCTTCATCAAACAATTCAGTAGGGAAAGGTCCTGAACCTACACGAGTACAATAAGCTTTCATGATACCGTAAACTTCACCGATTTTGTTAGGACCGAGACCCAAACCTGTACAAGCACCTGCACAGATTGTATTGGAAGAAGTTACAAATGGATAAGAACCGAAGTCAACATCCAACATAGTACCCTGAGCACCTTCACAAAGAACGCTCTTGCCAGCTTTCAACAAGTTGTTCACTTCATGTTCGCTATCTACCAAATGGAACTGACGCAGGTATTCGATACCTTCCATCCATTGTTTTTCCAATTTAGTAATATCGTATTCATAGTTCAAACTCTTCAAGATAGCTTCGTGACGAGCTTTTGCTTTTGCATATTTTTCTTCAAAGTTGCACAAGATATCACCTACACGCAAACCGTTACGGCTAACCTTGTCAGTATATGTCGGACCGATACCTTTACCTGTAGTACCTACTTTAGCATCCCCTTTCTGAGCTTCGTATGCAGCATCCAGAATACGATGTGTAGGCATAATCAAGTGAGCTTTCTTAGAGATGTGCAAACGTTCTTTCAGTGAGTGACCACTTGCTTCAAGAGCTTCAGCTTCCGCTTTGAACAAAGAAGGGTCCAAAACCACACCGTTACCGATAATGTTCACCTTATCACCTTGGAAAATACCTGAAGGGATAGAACGAAGTACATATTTCTGACCTTCGAATTCAAGTGTATGACCGGCATTCGGACCACCCTGGAAACGAGCTACCACGTCATAATGAGGAGTCAATACGTCGACTACTTTACCTTTACCTTCGTCGCCCCACTGCAAACCTAACAAGACATCTACTTTCATGATTCTTCTGTTTTGTTTAATATTATTTCTGTTTATTTTTTCTTACGTTTAGCCGCCAAACACTTTGAACAGAGTCCATAGATATACAACGAATAGTGAGTAGCTTGAAAACCTTTCAATTTCGTATCGGCAATAGCCTGCTTCAGGTTATCATCTTCAAATTCCGATACTTTTCCGCACGAAGTGCATATCATGTGATGGTGGGTTTCATTGTTATACGAACGTTCGTATTGAGAAGTGTTGCCAAACTGATGTTTGATAACAAGCCCTGCATCAATCAGCAAAATGATAGTATTATATAAAGTCGCACGGCTTACACGGAATTTCTCCTTGTCTGCCATATAGCGATATAAACTTTCTATATCAAAATGTCCTTTTATAGAATAGATGGTATCAAGTATAGCATACCTCTCGGGCGTCTTACGATGTCCGTTCTTCTGCAGATACTCTGTAAGGACCTGCTTCACTGTATCTTTTATATTCTCTTCCATCTGATAAAATCATTCTGCCGTCAAAGTTAACCTTTTTTACGTAATCTAAGAAATTACTATCGATATTCTATCTCATTTTTTATTTCATCGATGTAATTCTTCACTTCCGGTTTGGCTGTTTTTGACATGGTACCCAGCAAACGACTCATTTTCCGTGAATTTTCTTTTGCCTGGACAGCAAACTTTCGTAAGGCCAGCGCTGCATTCTTTTGAATCTGAAGTTCATCCCCCTCGATAGCCGTAAATGCTTGATCCAAGAATTCGGCCTCAGCACTCTCATTGAGCAGCATGCCTTTCATCAGCAAACGGGCCATCAAAAGGTAGCCGCATACCTGATAATAAAGGCGTTCATCGGCTATCCAAGCAAAAACGACCTCTGAGGCATAAGGCAAATGCTGAAATAGATTCATGACCGTATATTCTGCCAATTCCGGATACTGCATATCCTCAATCCATATCTCTGCAATTTCACGATAGAAAGTATCCACAGGTTGAAGCAAACCCGCCATTATCTTGCATTCTCGAATATTTTCTTTCCATAAGGCCTGTGCCAAATCATGGTCGGGTTCGTAATTTGCCGCTATTTCTTTAATTCGAGGATATTCAATTCCAAAATTCAATTTATAGCTCAAACCTCGGTCACGCATACTTTGCGATGCCATACCATTCATATAGAGACGAAACTTGGATTTGATTTCTCTTACCGTTTCATGTACATCTTTTTTCATATTTATTCTTTTATAGATTTGAGTAATCGCGACTGTATCGCAACATCTGTTCGGCATAGCCCTCATCGTATCGGATCTTCACGTCGACTATTTCACCGTTTTCATCGGTTTCCGCCGTGTAAACAGGATTGACAAATCCTTTGTAAGGTGCCAAATGCATGGAACGGTAACGTTCCAATACTTCCGCATGAAGTGCCAAATCAACCTTCACTGCATATTTTTCAACTAATGCACGTGCCGATTCAAAATCTCCTTCACTCTTGATGCGCTGGATTTCAGCAAGCAATTGTCCGAAGATTACACGCAACTTCTCGTAATCGTTTACCTTTACATAAGTTTTTCCATCACGAACGACCCACTCCACGACTTTTTCAGGCTGTCCCTGCTCCATCGCCCAACGGGCAATCAGCTGACGATTACGCATGTGAGCTTCTTCAATAACACAACCTGGTTCAATTCGGACCAGTTGGGTCATCAATCCATTCATCATATACGAATAATATTCAGCCTTGTAAGCTTCGTGATTAGGCAGGATGCCTAAATCAATCAATTTTTGATCAGCGATATAATACAAGCCGAACAAATCGGCACGGGCTTCTTCGATTGTAGCACCGTATGCCTTCAGAGCGTCCGGATCAACTCCAGGCAGTAATTTACCTGAACCGTGTCCTAAACATTCATGCAAATCCGTATGCAAATCTCCTGTAAGGCCGCCATACTCATTCAAACGTTCAATATCTTCTTGACTGTATACAAACTCTTCTCGGAATCCATTTCCACACATCGCCTGATTATAAGCGTCAGTAAGATTACCTATCGTTACCGATTTGGAGCCATGCACGCTTCTTATCCAATTTGAGTTGGGAAGGTTGATACCGATAGCACTGGCTGGATACAGGTCGCCGGCCAAAATGGCTGCTGTGATTACTTTCGCCGATACGCCCTTCACTTTCTCTTTCTTGAAAGCCGGATTTACCGGAGAGTGGTCTTCAAACCACTGCGCATTGGAACTGATCAGTTCAGTACGATGTGTAGCTTCCAGGTCCTTGAAGTTGACAATAGATTCCCAACTTGCCTTCATGCCCAACGGGTCACCATAGCTTTCTATAAAGCCATTGACAAAATCAAAGTGGGATTCTGTATCTTTCAACCATTCAATGGAATAAGCATCAAAAACCTTCAAGCTACCTGTCCGATAAAAATCAATCAGCAAGGCTATCACTTTGCACTGCTGCTCATTTTCGGCCACATCTTCAGCCTTTTCCAACCAACCGACAATCTTTGAAATAGCCTGACCATACATACCGTCCAGCTTCCATACTTCTTCATGGATTTCTCCATCCTTTTTGACCAGACGGCTGTTCATTCCATACATAACCGGCTCTGTGTCTTCTGGATTTTTCTGAGCGGCATAGAAGGCTTCCACTTCTTCTTGAGTGACTCCCTGATAATAGTTTGCAGCAGAAGTCAGCACCAAGTCAGCTCCATCCGCTTGATTGACCCGTTTGGGCATCACCTCTGGATCAAAAATAACAGGAAACAAACGTTCACAAAGTTCATCCACTGTCTCCTCTTTTCCTAAAGGCAAGTTACAAGGTTCAATGCTTTTGATTGCCGCATAAAAAAAGTCCCTACTGAAAGTTGGAAGTATTTTATCAGTGGCATAATGATGATAGATACCACTGGAGAACCAAATTCGCATCAAATAAACTTCGAAAGCTAAAAAGTCAGGATCCTGACGGTTCCCTTTGAAATGGATATATACAGATTCCAATAATCTACGAATCTGCAAATTGTATTTGCCGTTTTGGTCGAAAAGAATATCCCGACCCTCCAAAGCTGCTTCCGACAAATAATAAAGTAACTTTTTCTGTTTGAGAGTCAAACTCTCAAATCCAGGTACGCGATACCGCAATAACTGCAAATCCGCAAATTGCTCTACTACATACCTGAATTTATTTTCATTTTCTTGATAATTCAATTTCATGTCTTTTACGATAGTCATTAGGAGCTTCTCCCGTATTTCTATAGAAAGCAGAATAAAAAGACTGACGATTGGCAAATCCTACCAACGCACTTATCTGTTCAATGCTTTTCGATGCATAGCGCCTGTCAACCAACATATGCAATGCATCCCTTACACGATATTCATTCACCAAACATGAATAATTCATACCAAAACGAGAATTGATGACTGCCGATAGATACCTTGTATTGGTTTCCAATTCTTTCGCTAAATCTTTAGCCAAATAATTGGGTTCCTTGTATTTCTTTTGAACTACGATTTTCTCTATAATTCTTTCATAAAGTTCATCTGCCAACTCAGCTCTGATCAAATCTCTATAAGGAGCTTTTTTGACTTTTCTCTCTCTAACATTGTAAGGCCGACTCTTGCCAGTCTTTTGTTCACAAACTGTTTCTTTTACATTTTCATTCATTCCGTCCGGTAATTTATTTTTACATAAGTAACTGTTCAAAATTAATTTTATACACATGAGTAATTCACAAATAAGTTC
>JAHHQU010000017.1 GCA_020026225.1 Phocaeicola sp.
TCTTAGGAACCCAGATACGACCATCGTTACGCAAAGATTCAGACATCAAAGTCAACTTAGACTGCTGGTCACCGTGTACAGGGATACAAGTCGGGTGGATCTGTACGTATGCTGGGTTAGCGAACCAAGCACCCTTACGGTAGCAAGCGATAGCAGCTGAACAGTTACAAGCCATAGCGTTGGTTGACAAGAAGTATGCGTTACCGTAACCACCAGTAGCGATAACCACTGCATGTGCTGCGAAACGTTCCAACTTACCAGTAATCAAGTTCTTAGCGATGATACCACGAGCACGGCCATCTACCAAAACTACATCCTGCATTTCATAACGAGTGTACAGTTTAACAGTACCTACACCCACCTGTTTGCTCAATGCTGAGTAAGCACCCAAAAGCAACTGCTGGCCAGTCTGACCTTTAGCATAGAAAGTACGAGATACCTGAGCACCACCGAAAGAACGGTTAGCCAATGTACCACCGTATTCACGAGCGAAAGGAACACCCTGTGCAACACACTGGTCAATAATACTGTTTGATACTTCAGCCAGACGGTAAACGTTTGCTTCACGAGCACGGTAGTCACCACCCTTTACAGTATCATAGAAAAGACGATATACAGAATCACCATCATTCTGGTAATTCTTAGCAGCATTGATACCACCCTGTGCAGCGATAGAGTGTGCACGACGTGGAGAGTCCTGAATACAGAAGTTGAATACGCGGAAACCCATTTCACCAAGAGAAGCTGCTGCAGAAGCACCAGCAAGACCTGTACCTACAACGATGATGTCCAAACGACGTTTGTTAGCTGGGTTAACCAGTTTCTGATGAGCCTTATAGTTGGTCCATTTTTCTGCTATTGGACCTTCAGGTATCTTAGAGTCAATTATTTTAGTCATAATGATTTTTCAGTTTAAAATAGTTACACTTTTAATAGTTTCTGCTTAAGCCATCATATTCTTACAGAAGAATACAACTGCTACCAAAGCAAAACCTAAAACGATAATAGTTGAATAAATGTTAGAAATGTTCTTCCAACGTTCAATCCAAATCAAGTTGTTCCAACCCAAAGTCTGCATAGCTGACCAGAATCCATGAGTCAAATGGAACCACAATGCAGCCAACCATACCAAGTAAAGTACGAAGAACACTGGATTAGAGAAAGTCTGCATAATGTAACCATAACCGTCGGCAGCATGAAGACCGCCCATCATAGGATCACCGATGATTTCGGCAAACTGCATTTTGTACCAGAAGTTGACAAAGTGAAGAGCCAAGCCCAAAATTACAATGATACCAAGTACCAACATGTTCTGAGATGCCCATTCTACATTTTTAGGACGTACATTTATCGCATAACGTTCGTTACCACGAGCTGCACGGTTCTGCATAGTCAACCAGAACGCATAGATGATGTGAATTACAAAAAGAGCAGCCAAACCGAGTGTTGCTACCAATGCATACCAGTTAGCTCCCAAGAATTCACAAACCATGTTGTAACCTTCTGCTGAGAAGAGAGCAACAAGGTTCATCGCCATGTGAAATGTTAGAAACAGGACAAGGGCGATACCAGTTACACTCATCACCACTTTCCTTCCAATAGATGAATTACTTAACCACATAAATGATTGATTTTAAATTATTTAACTGTTTAAACTAAAATTTCTGTTATAAAAGGCAGTTTATTCTGCAAATGTAGGATTTTTATTGAATATACCCAAAGGATTATGGAAAAAATTCTTTAATCTCTACGAGGGAATTTCATTCCTTTATTTTGCAGGATGTCAACAGCCTTCTGCATGCTGTCACTCAGGGCATTGATGACTTGGAAATACTCGTTCATATCCCACAAATCGCGAGCTATCAAGGCCTTCATCTGAACCTTTATCAATGGCAAAGCTGTCTGGAATTCTTTCTCATTATACTGGATACCTAACCCTTCACCGGTTGCAATCAATTCTTGGAGCATTTTTTTGCTGACTTCAAAGTGACTGTTAAAGCGGTCGAAGGTAGCATATTTTGCTTTCCACTCTTTGCGGTGACGGTCTATAAGCTTCACATTCATCTGGATGATGGCTCCTTTATCACGCAAAGTCAAGTAATAATCGGTATAGCAGGTCGTGTCGACTGGGATGAAATAATCGGGCATGATTCCCCCACCTCCATAGACCGTACGGCCCAGTTTCAGGGTCCTGCGTTTCAACGAATCCGGAAAATGAATGCTGTCGGCCCGAAGCATTTCTCCACGATTGTACCGGTCAATCAAATCGTGATTGTATTTTTCTATGCTCTCATAGGGCTTTTGGATGCACCGGCCCGAAGGGGTGTAATAACGGGCTACGGTCAACCGAATCATCGAGCCGTCGGGCAAATCTATGGGTCGCTGAACAAGTCCTTTCCCGAATGTCCGTCGACCGACTACGATGCCACGATCCCAATCTTGGATTGCTCCTGTAACGATTTCACTGGCAGAAGCAGAGAATTCATCAACAAGAATGACCAATCTTCCCTCCTGAAACGCTCCATTTCCTCGGGCTTTGAACTCCGTATGGCGGTTTCTCCGACCTTCGGTGTAAACAATCAGTTCCTTCTTTCCCAAGAATTGGTCGACAATGTCAATGGCTGCATTCAAATAACCCCCACCGTTTCCCTGCAAGTCTAAAATCAAGTCTTTCATTCCTTGATCCTTCAACCGCTGGAGTGCTTCAGAGAATTCACTTGCTGTAGTAGCAGCAAACCGGTTGATTCGGATATAGCCAATCTGTGGATTTACCATATAGGAAGCATCCAAGCTATAAACTGGTATCTTGTCTCGCTTCACGGTAAACGAAAGCAATTCTTTCACACCATTGCGCTGTACCTTGATATTGACTTTCGTTCCTTTGGGGCCTCGCAGGCGACGCATCACTTCTTCAGTAGGCATCTTAACCCCAGCAATCAAGGTATCGTTCACTTGAATAATTCGGTCACCAGCTAAGATTCCGGCTTTTTCAGAAGGACCTCCCGATACCGGCTGGACGACAAACAAGGTATCGGTACTCATATTAAACTGAATACCGATTCCATCGAATTTCCCTTGTAGGGGTTCATTCAATCGAGCCACCTCTTCTGCATTGGAATAAGTGGAATGCGGGTCCAGCTCTTCCAGCATCTTCACGATAGCGGCTTCCACGATTTTGTTTTCGTCGACAGGATCTACATAAAGATTGGATATGGCAAATTCGGCCAGCTGCAATTTCCGGGCCGGTGAATTAATCAGTCTGTTTTGGGCTGAAAGAAAAGCGAAGCAAAGAGAGAAACATACCCATAGCATGAGTCTCTTCTTAAATTTTCTCATGTCTTAATCTATTATTCGAAAAGCACCCGCATAAAGGAAAGAACCATCCGACTTACTTTCCCTATCTTTCAAGAAGGGATGCCATTCATTTTTTAGTGCTTTATTAATAAGGTATAACGTATTAGAGTTCCATCCCTTTCGGAAGGAAAGCTCTTACATCTTTTCCATACTGCAAGAGTTCACGGACAATCGTTGAACTGACCGATGTCAATTCGGGTTCTGTAAAGAGAAGAATCGTTTCTATTCCCGCCAATTTACGGTTGATGTCTGCAATGGTTTCTTCATATTCGAAATCGCGAACCGTACGAATTCCTCTTACGATGAATTGAGCTCCACATTCCTTGGCAAAATCAATGGTCAGTCCGGAATAGGCTGCCACCGTAATACGAGGTTCATCTGCAAAAAGCTTCTGAATCATTGAAAGACGCTTCTCTACAGGGAACCAGGTACGTTTGCTGTCATTGACACCAATGCCAATCACCACTTCATCCATAAAAGTCAGGGCACGTTCAACCACTGAAAAATGTCCGATTGTAAACGGGTCGAACGTACCCGGGAAAATTGCTTTTCTCATTCTATCTTATTTTTCGAACGTGGAATCAGTCAACAATGTCTTCTTCCACTACCAGATTGTCGATAATAAAGTTCTGGCGTTCCATGGTATTCTTACCCATATAGAACTCCAGCAAATCCTTTACCGCATCGGTTTTGCGCAGAGTGACCTGCTCCAACCGCATATCTTCTCCAATGAAATTACGGAATTCATCGGGGGATATTTCACCCAAACCTTTAAATCGGGTAATCTCTGGATTCGGACCTAACTTCTCAATCGCTTCCAGACGTTCTTCTTCGCTGTAACAGTAACGCGTTTCGTAGACGCCTTTCTTTCGGTTACGTACACGGAACAGAGGGGTCTGCAAAATGTACACATGTCCTTTCTTTATCAAGTCTGGGAAGAACTGAAGGAAGAAAGTTATCATCAGCAGACGGATGTGCATACCGTCAACATCGGCATCGGTTGCCACTATGACCTTATTGTATCGAAGGCCGTCCAATCCGTCTTCTATGTTCAAAGCTGCCTGAAGCAGATTGAACTCTTCGTTTTCATAAACCACTTTTTTGGTCAGTCCAAAAGAGTTCAAAGGCTTACCACGCAAACTAAATACTGCCTGCGTATTGACATCACGACTTTTGGTGATGGAACCGCTCGCAGAGTCTCCCTCCGTGATGAAGATGGCACTTTCCAGACGTGGGTCATTCTCACCTTCTTTCTTTCCACCTTTGACATCGTTCAAATGAACACGGCAATCACGCAATTTCCGGTTGTGAAGATTCGCCTTTTTAGCTCGTTCGCGTGCTATCTTGGTTACTCCGGCAATAGCCTTACGCTCTTTCTCGGATTCCTGTATCTTTTGAAGCATCACTTCGGCTACATCGGCATGCTTATGCAGGTAGTTGTCGACGTTCTCTTTGACAAAGTCGCCTACAAATTTATTGACGCTCACACCCGATAACGGATATGGATTACCATCAGAATCTTTTTCCGGAGCCATCGTAAGTGACCCCAGTTTAATCTTCGTCTGACTTTCGAACGTAGGTTCTATTACGTTGATGGCTACAGCTGCCACCAAACCGTTACGAATATCTTGATATTCCAAGTTTTTCCCGTAAAATTCCTTGATGGTACGGGCAATATGCTCCTTGAAGGCACTTTGATGAGTACCTCCCTGAGTTGTATGCTGTCCGTTGACGAAGGAATAATATTCCTCACCGTATTGCGGACTATGGGTAAAGGCTATTTCAATGTCCTCACCGGTAATATGCACGATCGGATACAAACCGGGAGCAGTCATGTTATCGTTCAACAAGTCCTCCAGACCATTTCGACTGAGAATACGATGACCATTGTAATAGATGGCCAAACCGGTGTTCAGGTACGTATAGTTACGCAACATGGTCTCGATGTACTCGGGACGGAAACGATAGTTGATGAACAACTTATTATCTGGTTCAAAATAAATATAGGTACCATTCTCTTCATCAGTGGCCCGTACCTCATCTGAAACCAACTCGCCTCGCTCAAAGATAGCTTCACGCAACTGTCCTTCTCGAACACTTCGAGCAATGAAGCGCGAACTCAAGGCATTGACGGCTTTCGCACCAACACCATTCAATCCGACACTTTTCTTAAATGCCTTGGTGTCATACTTTCCACCCGTGTTCAACATCGAAACAGCATCGACCAAACTGCCCAAAGGGATACCACGACCATAGTCACGTATCGACACACGCAAATTATCTTCCATCTGAATGTCAATACGCTTTCCAGCCCCCATCTTGAATTCATCGATACTATTATCGACCACTTCTTTAAGAAGGACATAGATACCATCTTCCGCCTGAGATCCATCACCTAAACGCCCGATGTACATACCCGGACGGGTACGCACGTGCTCCATATCACTCAGGTGCCTGATGTTATCTTCGGTATATTCTGCAATGTTGTTAAGTTGTTGTTCGTTGTTCTCTTCCATATACTATTTGCCTCCGAATACTCGATGACTTAATTAGAATACTTTTTTAAATGCTCTGCGGCGTTTGTGCTGTTCATATTCAAACGCACTCCACTGTGCCTGAACTTTCTTGTTCAGTTCCAATTCCGGATTACTCTCTCCGAACTTGAATCCCATCTGATTATAAATTGGAACCAAGTCATAAAACAACAGGGCATTGACCCCCTTGCTTTGATATTCCGGTTTCACAGCAATCAATAACAAATCAAGCACTTCCGGACGTTTTATGAATAAAGCTTTGGCCAGATGATACCATCCGAATGGGAACATCTTACCTTTCGCTTTCTGCAGAGCTTTCGACAAAGAAGGCATAGTAATACCTGCCGCTATCAATTCTCCTGCTTCATCTTCAACTAAAGAAACCATTCGCAAATCAATCAGCGGAAGATACATCTTCACGTATTGGTTAATCTGAGCTTGGGTCATCTTAGAATAACCGTACAACGGACTATAGGCTTCATTGATCAAGTCAAAAATACGCTGGCCATAATTAGTCTTGTTCAGTTCCTTACGGGTAAGTTTCTTTATTTTCAAGTTGTACTTCTGTAAGATGATTTCAGAAATACGTATAAATTTTTCAGGAAGTTTCTCTGGTACTGTCAATTTAAACTCTACCCAATCGGCCTCCTTCTGGAAACCTAATTTCTCCATGTGTTCCGGATAATAGGGATAGTTATAAATAGTAGCCATGGTACTCAACTGGTCGAATCCTTCTACCAGCATACCTTCTGCATCCAAGTCGGTAAATCCAAGCGGACCAACCATCGCTTCCATACCACGTTCTTTACCCCAAGCTTCCACTTGATCAAACAAGGCTTTTGAAACTTCCAAATCGTCAATGAAGTCAATCCATCCAAAACGAACCTCATTCTTTTTCCACGTTTCATTGGCACGATGATTAATAATGGCCGCTACACGACCCACTAATTTGTTATCTTTATAAGCTAAGAAATAATCTGATTCACAGAACTCAAAAGCAGCATTCTTTTTAGGATTGAATGTATTCACCATATCATCGAACAAATCGGGTACTGAATAAGGATTGTTCTTATATAATTCGTAGTTAAAACGAATGAAAGATTTCATATCTTTCTTTGTGGTTGCTTTCTTTATTATTATAGCCATGGGATATAAATGAGTGTTAATTTAGGCTGTAAAGATAACATTTTTTATCGGAACTACGTGATTATTAAGGAAAATTCATAGTCTTAATCACCTCCATAACGTCATGATAAAAAGAAAAGACATACTTTTATGTATGCCTTTTTTACTATAAAAGTATGTCTTTAAACCCATAGGTTTCTCACTGCTGTGATATAAGAAAAGCGGTATAGGCTATATAACAAAGTACCAGCAAAGCACCTTCTCCACGACTGATGGTACGTTCTTTAAAGAACCAGCCTACCAACCAGAAAAGAAGGGATGAGCCAACCAATACCATCATATCTATGTTATTGATATTTCCCATAGGAAGAGGAGAGATACTGGCACTACAACCTAAGACGAAGAATATATTGAACAGGTTACTGCCAATTACATTACCGACCGCAATTCCTGAGTTCTTTTTCAATGCAGCGGTTATTGAGGTTGCCAATTCGGGAAGTGAAGTTCCTCCTGCTACCAATGTCAGACCGATTATAGAATCACTGACTCCCCAGGCACGGGCTACTCCACTGGCTCCATCCACGAAGAATTGACCTCCGAACACCAATCCTAAAAGTCCACCTATTATATATAAGGTAGATTTCATGATAGAAAACTGCTTTACCTTATGTCCTTCCTCTTCTTCTGCATTTCCACTTCTGGCTATGGCGAAGGTATAACGCATAAAGATTAAAAAGAAACATAACAGGACCAATCCGTCTATGCGACTGATTACATCAGCAGAGGCCCCATCAATTATTCGGTCGTTGGAAAAAAAAGCCAAAACTAAAGAAGATAGAATGACCAGAGGGATTTCCTTGCTCATCGTTCCCCTACCAACTTTCATAGGAAGAATCAAGGCTGTACATCCGATAATCATCAGCACATTGAAAATATTGCTACCTACTACATTACCTATCGCCATTTCTGCAGAACCTTGCAAAGAAGACATCACACTAATCACTAATTCGGGAGCCGAAGTACCGCAGGCTACAATGGTTAATCCAATCACCAAATCCGAAATCTTGAAACGTTTGGCTACAGAAGCCGAACCGTCAATCAAACAGTTCGCTCCCAAAAGAATCATGGCCAAACCACCTATCAAAGACACTAAATAAATTATCATCTCATATTTAAATTAATTCCTCATAAAATAATAGATTGCAGAAGGTGCTTCTCCTGCTTTCCTGTATACTTCATATAGAAGAGAAGTTGCCTCTCTTTTTTTTCACGAAAAGGGACACTGGGTAGAAGAATGGAAAAGCTTCTTCCTTTTAAAAGGCTAAAGATAGGGAGAAAATGTTATTCTCAAGTTTTTCAGGTACTTTTTCACATCCATTAACAATCAAACGCTATAACGGAAGCCATTCCCTCCATTATTTATTTATCATTTCGTTGTATTATTTACATTTTTCGTGTCATTTGTCTATAAAATACTATACACAACAGACAAAACAAGAGAATAACGATAATTATTTATACATTCTATCATAAAGAGATTCGCTGAGAATCGTTTTTTTAGAGAAACTTGAATAAGGGGCTGCAAATGCACAGCCCATTTCCGCCTCCGAACTCAATGCGTTGTGGTAAATTTAGAAAATTATATTTAATCACTTCTTATTGCTTTTTTAGAAGCGACAAAATGTATCTATTAGTGGGACAAGTCTGCAACATCATTCAACGGAGTATCCTTTATCGAAAGAACGATACGTTTAGCACGCACACCACATTTCCAAGAACGGAGCATCCTCCTTTACGACCCCATAGGCAATTCAAGTTGATAGTTGGGAAGAGAAAGCAACAAACCAATAACCTGAGCATAATTTTTCTGACCCGCCGCAATACGGTTTCGCTTCAGGTAAAAATTATACATAACCGACTGTGCCTCTCCGAGCGTCTGATTATAACGCATCGACCAATACGCATGAACCCGATAAAACGCATCGACAATTTCTGAAGGAACCGACTGTTTCCATTCCTCAAACTGATCAGGGGAAAGAAGATAACGAGCATTTGACCAAACATAGGAAAAGAGTCCGAAGTATCCACTAAAACGGATAAAGGAATCGTCACTTTGAGTACAAACGGTATAAGCCCAAAAGTTGGCTTCGGCCTCACTGCTTATTCCCAACAAATGAGACAACTCATGGGCATAAGTGAAAGGATACTCCAATTCACTCAATTCATGGTTGACATGAGATTCAGCAAAAAAAGGTCCCATAAATCCAAGGACCCCCACTTGGGAATACAAAGAATTAAACGAAGAACATTTAGGATGCTGGTAAGATTCCGGTAAAGCAAGTCCATAATTTGCAGGGACTCGTGCAAACACTCCTTTAATCTGATTTTGAATCCGAGCGACAGAAACGCCGGTTTCCTCCACACCTTGGTCTACAAGTAAAAGACGAGAAGCTGCAAGCTTGCTGACCGATGAGCTGCCTTGTTCCTTTTCATACATTTCAAAAGTTGTTTTCAAGCTATCGGTATATGCGGCCAAAAACTGTTGAAAGCAAACCTCATCATAAGCTACGGGATGTACTTCAGCACGCTGAAAGAAATTGAAGCGGTAATAGTTCATGCCCCATCCCCAATAAAACCAAACATAAATCCAAAGAAGAAGTTCAATCTCTCCACCCAATACGGATATCCACTTCTTTCCTTTATACTTCCATCTGTAGATAGGATAAGCCACCAGAAGAAAAGCCATTCCAATTACAGCAAATTCGTCTAAAGAAAAGGAAACAAACGAAGAGAACCTCGAAAGAAATTTAGAGATAGCGGGATAGAGATAACGAGCATACCACTCACCTGCATCCGATGAAATCGAAGCAAACAAAACATAGGCGAAAAGAAGAGCCAATACGGCTCGGCGGATAGATGAAAGTCTGATTTTTTTCATAGCTACAAAATTATCTTTTTCTGATTAAAATCCTTATTTTTGCGAAAGTAAGTTCCTGATTTTTCAGAAGATTTGAAAATCATTTTTCTAAATCCGTTATATTAAATGAACAGCCCATGGTTTTAAATTACATTTGGATTGCCTTCTTCGTTATTGCCTTCATCGTTGCACTCACCCGCCTAATCTTTTTAGGAGATACAGAAGTTTTCCCTGCTATCATCAACTCCACTTTTGAAACTTCAAAAACGGCCTTTGACATTTCACTGGGATTAACGGGAGTACTCTCACTCTGGCTTGGCATCATGAAAATCGGAGAAAAAGGAGGAATCGTGGACTGGTTCGCACGAATCTTAAGTCCAATATTCTGCAGACTCTTTCCCGATATACCTAAAGGACATCCCGTAACCGGAAGCATCTTCATGAACTTGGCAGCCAATATGCTGGGATTGGACAACGCAGCAACTCCTTTGGGGCTGAAGGCTATGGAGGGATTGCAGCAACTGAACAAAGAAAAAGATACAGCCAGCAATCCCATGATTATGTTTTTGGTATTAAACACGTCTGGACTGACCTTGATTCCTATCAGCATCATGGTGTATCGAGTACAAATGGGTGCTGCCCAACCAACCGATATCTTTGTCCCGATTCTTCTTGCTACCTTTTTCTCCACATTGACAGGAATCATCGCAGTCAGCCTCTATCAACGGATTAATCTGCTTAACCGAACAATCCTGCTTTTTTTAGGAGGAATCAGTTTATTCATGGGCGGAATCATTTATCTGTTCTCACGACTGACTCAGCATGCGATAGAAGTATATTCCACGACAACGGCCAACGCCTTTCTTTTCTGTATCATCATCGGATTTATTTTAGCAGGGATGAGAAAGAAGGTAAACGTGTACGATGCTTTTGTGGAAGGAGCCAAAGAAGGATTTACTACCGCAGTCAGAATCATTCCTTATCTGGTTGCCATCCTGGTTGCCATCGGCGTTTTTCGTGCTTCAGGAGCGATGGATTACCTCATCTCAGGCATAGAAGATTTGGTAGAATTATGCGGTATCAACAGTGACTTCGTAGCCGGACTGCCTACTGCATTGATGAAGCCGCTGAGTGGAAGCGGTGCCAGAGGAATGATGGTAGATGCCATGAACACGTATGGAGCGGACTCCTTTACGGGACGATTGGCTTGTATCTTCCAAGGGTCGACAGATACCACCTTTTACATCTTGGCCGTTTACTTCGGCAGTGTAGGAGTTGTCAAGACCAGACATGCGGTACCTTGCGGATTGCTTGCCGACTTAGCAGGCATCCTGTCCGCCATATTTATTTGTTATTTATTCTTTAATTAAAAATATATGATCACATATCAAACAGAAGGGGTTGAAATGCCCTCTATCGATCAGGAAAAAATCACTGCTTGGATAAAGGAAGTAGCAGCGACCTATGGAAAGAAAGTAGGCGAAATCGCCTATATGTTTTGCTCGGATGAGCATATTCTGAAAGTGAATCGCGAATTCCTCCAACACGATTATTATACGGATGTCATCACTTTCGATTATTGTCATGGAAGAGTACTTTCGGGCGATATCGTTCTAAGTTTGGATACTGTACGCACCAATGCAGAGCAGTTCAACACTCCGTATGAAACCGAGCTTCACCGTGTAATCATTCATGGCATCCTTCACCTTTGCGGAATCAATGACAAAGGTCCTGGAGAAAGAGAAATTATGGAAGGAGAAGAGAACAAAGCGTTAGCGTTGCTGCAAGCATAATTTTTCGTAATTTTGCAGCAGATATAAAACACCAAATCAATGGACTTAAAATACGACATTATTGTAATCGGTGCCGGTCATGCAGGCTGTGAAGCAGCTGCTGCCGCAGCGAATCTGGGCTCAAAGACATGTCTGATCACTATGGACATGAACAAGATTGCTCAAATGAGTTGCAACCCTGCAGTGGGCGGTATCGCAAAAGGACAAATAGTAAGAGAAATTGATGCACTCGGCGGTTACATGGGTTTAGTTACCGACCGTACCGCTATTCAGTTCCGCATGCTGAACCGTTCAAAAGGCCCAGCCATGTGGAGTCCGCGTGCTCAATGCGACCGTGCCAAATTCATTTGGGAATGGAGAGAAATTCTCGAGAATATTCCCAACTTGCACATTTGGCAAGATACGGTAGAAGAGTTAATCATTGAAGATGGCGTAGTCACCGGATTGGTTACTTGCTGGGGAGTCACTTTCCATGCGAAATGTGTCATCCTTACTGCCGGTACTTTCTTGAATGGCTTGATGCATATCGGAAGAAAGATGTTGGCAGGAGGACGCTGTGCAGAACCAGCATCCTATCATCTGACAGAATCCATCACTCGTCACGGAGTTACTGCGGGACGAATGAAAACAGGAACTCCAGTCCGTATCGATGCCCGCAGTGTAAACTTCAATTTAATGGACACGCAAGACGGTGAAAATGATTTCCACCGCTTCTCATACATCAGCGAACCTCGTAAGCTAAAGCAACTACAGTGCTGGACCTGTTTCACCAATGAAGAAGTACACAATATCCTAAAAAGCGGATTGGCCGACTCTCCTCTTTACAACGGACAGATTCAAAGTATCGGTCCTCGTTATTGCCCAAGCATCGAGACCAAACTGGTTACTTTCCCTGACAAGCCACAACACCAGCTGTTCCTGGAACCGGAGGGTGAAACAACCAACGAACTTTACTTGAACGGCTTCTCGTCTTCACTCCCGATGGATGTCCAATTGAATGCTTTGCGAAAGATTCCTTGCTTCAAAGACGTGGTAGTTTACCGCTCAGGCTATGCAATCGAATACGACTTCTTCGATCCGACAGAATTGAAGCATACCCTCGAATCAAAGATTGTAAAGAACTTGTTCTTTGCCGGACAGGTAAACGGAACGACAGGCTACGAAGAAGCAGGAGGTCAAGGTATCATTGCCGGTATCAATGCACACATCAATTGCCACGGTGGCGAACCATTTATCTTGAATCGTGACGAAGCTTACATCGGTGTATTGATTGACGACTTAGTGACGAAAGGTGTAGATGAACCTTATCGTATGTTTACTTCACGAGCAGAGTACCGCATTCTTCTTCGTCAAGACGACGCAGACATGCGACTTACTGAACGAGCTTATAAATTGGGATTGGTCAAGCAAGATCGCTACGAACTCTTATGCAAGAAACGTGCAGCTATCAAAGAACTGGTAGACTTCGTAAAGAGCTACTCTATCAAAGCTGATAAGATAAACGACACCCTCGAACAGTTAGGCACTGCCCGACTCGTTCATGGATGCAAGCTCATCGATTTGCTGAGCCGTCCTCAAATCAGCATTGAGAATATTGCACCAGCTATCCCTGCATTCCAAGCCCTCATCGACAAGATAGACTTCCGTAAAGAAGAAATCATAGAGGCTGCCGAAATACAGATTAAGTACAAAGGATACATCGACCGTGAACGAATGATAGCCGACAAGATTCATCGCTTAGAGAACATCCGCATCAAAGGTAAATTCGACTACGAAAATCTGAACTCCCTATCTACTGAAGCACGTCAGAAGCTGATGAAGATCGATCCGGAAACACTCGCTCAAGCGAGCCGAATTCCAGGTATTTCGCCCAGCGATGTAAATGTGCTTTTAGTACTCTTGGGCAGATAAAACGTGATGTTTCACGTGAAACAACTTGTTTAAGGATTAGGCATAAAACACTGTATATGAACAAAGAAACTTATAAGAAAAACTTGAGAGAAATCCCTGATTTCCCAAAACCAGGGATTCTATTCTACGATGTAACTACCCTTTTCAAAAATCCAGAATGCATGGCTGGATTGGTAGATGATTTATATGAGATGTATAAAGACAAAGGCATTACCAAAGTGGTAGGAATCGAGTCAAGAGGATTCATCTTAGGGGGTGCATTAGCAGCTCGCTTGGGTGCAGGATTTGTAATGGCAAGAAAGCCGGGTAAGTTACCAGCTGAAGTCTTGGAAGAAACTTACCAGAAAGAATATGGTACCGATACCATTCAAATCCATAAAGACTCCATCAACGAAAACGACGTGGTTCTTCTACACGATGACCTACTGGCTACAGGAGGAACAATGGCTGCAACGCATCGCCTAGTTATGAAAAGCGGAGCAAAGAAAACATACATCAACTTCGTCATCGAACTAGAAAAGCTGAACGGAAGAAAGGCCTTCCCTGAAGATGTAGAAATCACCACCTTGTTAAAGTTGTAATACATTTCGAATCACAACTTCGATAAAGTAGTTAGTATAACGTAACGCAGAATCCATGGCCTTCTGAAAAGAGCTGTGAATTCTGCGTTTGTTTTATCAGCCAACAGACAAAGCAGCTAAAACGTATGGAGAAGAACGACGAACTAAAAACGAATGAGTATTTGAGAGGCATCGTATTAAACCTTCCAGAATGTCCCGGCATCTATCAATACTTGAACTCAGAAGGTACAATCATTTATGTAGGGAAAGCCAAAAATCTGAAGCGAAGAGTCTATTCCTATTTTTCCAAAGATCATCAATCTGCAAAGACCCGAATCTTAGTTACGAAGATAGCAGACATAAAATACATCGTAGTAAACACAGAAGAAGATGCTCTTTTGCTTGAAAATAACCTCATCAAAAAATACAAGCCTAAATACAATGTACTGCTAAAAGATGACAAGACCTACCCGTCCATCTGCGTAAGCAACGAGTATTTTCCACGGGTTTTCAAGACACGAAAAATTATTCGCAACGGTTCGACTTATTATGGTCCATACAGTCACATTCCATCCATGTTGGCGGTACTCGAACTCATCAAGAAACTATATCCTCTTCGCACCTGCAAACTCGCATTGACTCCCGAAAACATTCAAACAAAGAAGTTCAATGTCTGCCTGGAGTACCATATCAAAAACTGTAAAGGACCTTGTGCCGGACTTCAATCGCATGAAGAATATATGAAAGAAATCTCCGAAGTAAAGGAGATTCTGAAAGGAAATACCCAAAGCATCAGTCAAACGTTATTGAAGGAGATGGCTGCCTTATCAGAAGAAATGCGCTTTGAAGAAGCCCAAAAAATCAAAGAGAAATACGACTTGATAGAAAGCTATCGTTGCCGAAGTGAAGTGGTAAGTTCAGTCCTTCATAACATTGATGTTTTCGCTATCGAAACGGATGAAGGAGCTGCTTATATCAATTACCTTCATATCAAGAACGGAAGCATAAACCAAGCTTTCACCTTCGAATACAAGGTAAGAATGAATGAGACCAAAGAGGAGTTGTTGCAACTCGGCATTGCAGAAATGCGAGAACGTTACGGAAGCACTTCCAAAGAAATCATCGTACCTTTTGAACTTGATATGGAGATGAACGGAGTGACCTTTACCATTCCGCAACGAGGAGATAAAAAGCATCTTCTGGACTTGTCCGTGCTCAATGTAAAACAATACAAGGTAGACCGTCTGAAACAAAGCGAGAAACTGAATCCTGAACAAAGAGGCGTCCGACTGATGAAGGAAATTCAAGAGCAGCTACACCTGGAGAAAATGCCGATACACATCGAATGTTTCGATAACTCCAACATCCAAGGTTCGGATGCTGTAGCTGCCTGCGTCGTTTTCAAGAGAACTAAACCCAGCAAAAAGGACTACCGAAAATACAACATCAAGACTGTGGTAGGACCGGACGATTATGCCTCCATGCAGGAAGTTGTACGCCGACGTTATACCCGAATTCTGGAAGAAGCAGGTGAAATGCCCGACCTGATTCTTACCGATGGTGGGAAAGGACAAATGGAGGTGGTACGACAAGTCATAGAAGACGAACTGCATCTGCAGATTCCCATCGTCGGTTTGGCAAAGGACAACCGCCATCGAACATCCGAAGTGTTGGCAGGATTTCCTCCCGTCGTGGTAGGTATCAAACAAGGAACTCCCCTCTTTCATTTGCTTGAAAACATCCAAGATGAAGTGCACCGTTTTGCCATTACCTTTCATCGAGACAAACGAAGCAAGGGACAAATCGCTTCGGCTCTCGACCACGTCAAAGGCATTGGAGAAAAGCGAAAGACTGCACTACTCAAACGATTCAAAAGCGTTGCCCGAATCAAACAGGCAAGCCTGGAGGAATTGGCAGAAGTGGTGGGCGAAAAGAATGCACAAACCCTGAAAGAATCATTATAAACAGGAGTGCACAAAAAACATAGGGCATATACGAAGTTATGAAATAATTGCTACATTTGTAATACCCTGTTTGGATCGGGCATCGGAAGCGTCTTCCCCAAAGGAGACAAACAGCATCCATCCCAATCTCTTCCCAGCAGGAAAGACTTTTGAAAACTCAATATTGAATTATAAGGAAACAACGATATGAGATTAGTTATACAACGCGTAAGCCATGCTTCGGTCACGATTGACGGAGTATGCAAATCTGCAATCCAAAAAGGATTCATGATTCTAATTGGCATCGAGGAAGCCGACACGAAAAAAGATGCCGATTGGCTGGTAAAGAAGGTTCTTTCCCTTCGTGTTTTCGACGATGAAAACGGAGTGATGAACAAATCCATTCTAGATACGAATGGCGAAATTTTAGTGATCAGCCAGTTTACCCTGATGGCTTCAACCAAGAAAGGAAACCGCCCTTCTTACATCCGTGCCGCACGACCGGAAACAGCCATTCCCCTCTATGAATATTTCTGTAATGAAGCAAGCATCGGACTCGGGAAAGAAGTAGGTACTGGACAATTCGGCGCTGACATGAAAGTAGAACTTCTGAATGACGGACCGGTAACCATTTGCATCGACTCTAAAAATAAAGAATGACTATGACATTGGAAGAAGCACAAAAGACCGTAGACAACTGGATAAAGACTTACGGAGTACGCTACTTCAGTGAGCTGACCAATATGGCCGTACTTACCGAAGAAGTGGGAGAATTGGCTCGCATCATGGCACGAAAATACGGAGACCAATCCTTCAAAGAAGGTGAAAAATGCAACCTGCCTGATGAAATGGCCGACGTTCTTTGGGTCCTGCTCTGCCTGGCCAACCAAACAGGAGTTGACCTGACTGAAGCCTTCCAAAAGAACTTGGAAAAGAAAACGACGAGAGATAAAGACAGACATAAAAATAACCCCAAATTATAAAGAAATGAAGTATAACAACGAACACGAATGTGACTGCAACAAAGAACATGTACATCACCACGAAGGAACATGCAAATGCAATCACGAACATGAACAGGAAGAAAGCTGCGGATGCGATGAAGAAAGCAACGAAGGACATCATGAAATGAGTAAATACGATGAAGCTTTAAGTAAGTATAACACCGATTTGAAAGACGATGTAGTGGCTGCAAATACAGCTCGGATCATCCGCGAATGTGTCGACAAGAACAATACACTTGAAGTAAAGAAATTCCTTCTCAACTGCATTGACCTGACCACACTGAAACCTACAGACAGCGAAATCAGTGTAATGAAATTTACTCAGCACGTCAACGACTTTGTAAATGCTTATCCGGAACTGAAGAACGTCGCTGCTATCTGTGTTTATCCCAATATGGCAGAAATCGTGAACGACACGTTGGAAGCTGACGATGTAAAAATCGCTTGCGTTTCGGGAGGATTCCCCTCTTCACAGACTTTCATTGAAGTAAAGGTTGCAGAAACTGCGATGGCTTTACATAGCGGTGCAGATGAAATCGATATCGTCATCCCTGTGGGTAAATTCATGGTAGGCGATTACGAAGGAATGTGCGATGAAATTGAAGAATTGAAAGAAGTATGCGGTGAACATCACTTGAAAGTCATTTTGGAAACAGGTGCTTTGGCTACAGCTTCCAACATTAAGAAGGCTTCCATTCTTGCCATGTATTCGGGTGCAGATTTCATCAAGACTTCAACAGGAAAAGAAAAGCCGGCGGCTACTCCTGAGGCAGCTTTGGTAATGTGCCAGGCCATCAAAGAATATTTCTTGGAAACCGGTCGCAAAGTAGGATTCAAGCCTGCAGGTGGAATCAACTGTGTTCACGATGCATTGGTATACTATACCATCGTAAAAGAAGTTTTGGGTGAAGAATGGTTGAATAACGGATTGTTCCGTTTGGGTACAAGCCGTTTGGCAAACATGCTCCTTTCTGAAATTCTGGGAAGCGAAACCAAGTTCTTCTAATCAAACAAATAAAAAAGCAAGTTGCCTTCCCTACAACTTGCCACACATAAAAAGAGGTTGTATCTGACAAACATTTCAAGATACAACCTCTTTTCTTATCCGAGAAATCCAAAGAAAAAATCAGATTTTCCGTTCTATAACAAAATCAATGTAAGCAGTCAAAGCTTCATAAAGTGAAGGGTCAATAGACTTTGGCAGAATATCCAATGCCTTGTTACGGTATTCATACATTACTTTTTCTGCATACTCGATGCCTCCCTCCTCTTTGACACGCTCCACAAAAGAAGCGATTTCTTCTTTCGTTGCCTCCAATGCACGGATACGCAAAGCCAACTGATTCAACGATTCATCATTCAAAGTATTCAATACGTAAAGAGCCGGTAAAGTAAGCTTACCTTCTAGCATGTCATTTCCTGTCGGCTTACCCAAATTCGGATTAGGGAAATAATCAAAGATATCATCCTTTATCTGAAATGCCGTTCCCAAAAACTCACCAAAACGAGTAGATAATTCCACCTCCTCTTTCGATGCATTGACAGAAATAGCACCACTCTCGGCACTGGCAACAAATAAGGCTGCTGTCTTTTTTCGAATTACATCGAAATAAATAGCTTCAGAAAAGTCCTCATTGCTTGTATTTGACAATTGGATGATTTCGCCTTCGGCTAATTCCTGACCCAAGCGAGCAACCAATTCAACCAACTCTACCTTACCCGACCAAGCTGCATGTTTCAAGCTTGTGGCCAACATATAGTCACCGACCAGGACAGAGACTTTATTATCATAAACAGCATTCACCGAAAGCTGTCCGCGTCGCTTATTGCTCTCATCCACCACATCGTCATGAACTAAACTAGCCGTATGAAGCAATTCCAAGGCAAGAGCTACATGCTGTGTAGATTCATTCAATGTACCAAATACCTTAGCCATCAACATAACCAAAATGGGACGCATCATCTTACCATTACGCTTCTTGATATAATTCAATGCTTCATTGAGAAGTGGCGTATCACTCTTCAATGAAGAATCAAAAAGCACCCTGAACTCATTTAGTTCTGCGGCTACAGGATTTTTAATCAGTTCAATTTTGTCCATCGATATTTAATTATGGTACAAAAATAATAATAAAAAGGTGAATACGGTATTTTTTTGTACTTTTACATAAGAAAACTAATAAATTAAACGTATGGAGAAACTATTTCTACTTGACGCATACGCATTAATCTATCGTGCTTATTATGCGTTTATTAAGAATCCCCGTATCAATTCTAAGGGTTTTAACACCTCTGCTATCTTAGGATTCGTCAACACATTAGAGGAAGTGTTACGCAACGAGAATCCATCTCATATAGGAATTGCTTTTGATCCCGCCGGACCGACTTTCAGACACGAAGCGTATGAGCAGTACAAAGCTCAACGCGAAGCGACTCCGGAAGCCATCAAACTCTCCGTTCCTATCATCAAAGATATTATTCGTGCCTACCACATCCCTATCCTGGAAGTTCAAGGTTACGAAGCCGATGACGTCATCGGTACCTTGGCTACAAAAGCAGGGAAAGAAGGCATCACTACGTACATGATGACTCCCGATAAAGACTATGGCCAGCTGGTTACAGAAAATGTATTCATGTATCGCCCCAAATACGGTGACAAGGAATTTGAAGTGATGGGAGTCAAAGAAGTCACCGACAAGTTCCAAATCGAAAATACGGCTCAGGTCATTGACATGCTTGGCTTGATGGGAGATACTGCCGACAACATTCCGGGATGTCCTGGAGTTGGAGAGAAAACGGCACAAAAATTAATCGCTCAATTTGGAAGCATTGAAAACTTGCTCAACCATACAGACCAACTGAAGGGAGCCATCAAAACAAAGGTGGAGACCAATCGGGAACAAATCGCTTTTTCCAAATTTTTGGCCACCATTAAAATTGATGTCCCCATCGAACTAAATATGGAAGAGCTCAAACGTGAAACTCCCGATGAAGATGCTCTCCGTAAAATTTTTGAAGATTTAGAGTTCCGCACTCTCATCGACCGTGTTCTAAAAAATGAAAAGAAACCTGCTCCTCAAACAAGCACTGCAGAACCCGATTTGTTTGGATTATTTGCGACCGAAAGTACAGAAGATTCAAAAAATTCAAATCTCACAACACTTTCCGAGCTAAATTACGACTATCAACTACTTGATAATCAAAGTAAAATAGATGTTTTTTTAAGAAATATCCTTACAAAGGAATTTTTTAGTCTAGACACGGAGACCACGGGAACCGATCCAATCACGGCAGAACTGGTAGGAATGAGCTTCAGCTATGCCGAAAATCAGGCATTTTATATTCCCGTACCCAAGGAACGTGAAAATGTGTTAAAAATCTTAGAGCAACTGAAACCGTTGTTTGAAAATGAGAAATCACTCAAAGTTGGACAGAACATCAAATACGACTTGCTGGTTCTATCAAATTACGGTATAGAAGTGAAAGGTCCCCTTTTTGATACCATGGTCGCTCATTACGTTCTTCAACCAGAACTCCATCACAATATGGACTACTTGGCAGAAGTGTACCTGAAGTATCAGACCATTCCTATTGAAGAACTTATCGGTCCTAAAGGAAAGAACCAACGCAACATGCGTGACCTCTCTCCTACCGATGTTTATCTGTACGCCTGTGAAGACGCCGACATCACATTGAAATTAAAAAATGTATTAGAAAAGGAATTAGAGGATAATGGAGTAAAGCAACTCTTCGAAGAAATAGAAATGCCGTTGGTCCCTGTACTTGCATACATGGAACGAAATGGAGTGCGCATCGACACAGAAGCTTTGAAAGAAACCTCAAAACACTTTACCGCCAGAATGCAGTCCATCGAAGAAGAAGTTCACCAAATGGCCGGCATGGAATTCAACATTGCTTCCCCCAAGCAAGTGGGTGAAGTCCTCTTCGATAAACTGAAGATTGTTGAAAAGGCGAAAAAGACCAAAACCGGACAATACGTTACCTCGGAAGAAGTGTTGGAGAGTTTACGAGGCAAGCACGAAATCGTAGAAAAGATTCTGGAATACCGCGGACTTAAAAAACTCTTGGGAACATATATAGATGCTCTCCCACTCCTCGTCAATCCAGTGACACAACGTATCCACACTTCCTTCAATCAAACAGTGACGGCGACCGGACGATTGAGTTCAAGCAATCCGAACATTCAAAACATTCCAATACGTGATGAAGACGGAAAGGAAATACGTAAAGCATTCATTCCCGATGACGGCTGCGAATTCTTTTCGGCCGACTATTCACAGATTGAATTGCGCATCATGGCTCATTTAAGTGGAGACCCACATATGATAGCTGCCTTCAACGAAGGAAAAGACATTCATCAAGCTACTGCTGCCAAAATTTATAAGGTAGACATAGACCAAGTGACACGGGAACAGCGAAGCAAAGCAAAAACTGCCAACTTTGGCATTATCTATGGAATTTCTGTTTTTGGATTGGCAGAACGACTGAATGTAGAGCGCAAAGAAGCAAAAGAACTCATTGACGGATATTTTGAAAATTATCCTCATGTAAAAGAGTACATGGACAAAAGCATCCAAGTAGCTCGCGAACAGGGATACATCGAAACCATCTTTAAACGAAAACGTTACTTGCCGGACATCAATTCACGAAATGCAGTAGTAAGAGGATACGCCGAACGAAATGCAATCAATGCCCCTATTCAAGGAAGTGCGGCAGATATCATCAAAGTTGCCATGGTCCGTATCTATGAACGGTTCAAAAAAGAGGGACTGAAGTCGAAGATGATCCTTCAAGTTCATGACGAATTAAACTTCAGCGTACTGCCTGAAGAAAAGGAAAAAGTACAGCAAATTGTGATATCAGAAATGGAGAGTGCTTACAAAATGAAAGTACCTTTGCTTGCAGACTGTGGTTGGGGTCAAAATTGGCTTGACGCACACTAATTATAGCCACTTGTTAATATTCTTTAAAACAATAACGTTTTGATTATTTTGAAGAAAAAAGTTGCCAAAAACTATTCATCATATCAGAAGTTTAACTACTTTTGCATCGCAATTAAGAACAAAACGTAAGTAAACCCTAAAACATTAAAAGATATGAAGACCATGAATTTAGTTAAAACTTTGTTGATTGTAACTGTTACTTTTTTCGCTAGCATGAATTTATCTGCAAGATCATCAGAAAACAATTTGATCTATAATTCAGAAGAAGTTGACGGCGTAAAAGTCTCTGAAACAGTATATAAGATGGAGGGTAGCACTTTAACCCAATACATGAAGTATAACTACAAATACAACGCAAATCAGCAGGTTACTGAAAATTTATCACAAAAGTGGGATGCAAGTGATCAATGTTGGGTAAATAACTTGAAAATTTGTTATACTTATGACAACAAAGGTATGACAACTGAATACTACAAATGGAACTCTAAAAAAGAAGCTTTCATTTTGGTACCAGAAATGACTGTTACAATGGATAAATAATAGCAACTATAACTAAGATAATATCATAAACTCTCTTTTATAAAAGAGGTGTCTCGTGAGAGATGCCTCTTTTTTTTATATCCACTTCCATCCAGTAAAACTGAAAGAAAAGAACCGACACCCGTGTATTGTTATTATCCGAGAAAGCAGTATCTTTGCACAAAAGAAAAAGGTTCCTGTCATTTTAAGCTGAATTTCAATCTCTTTTATAGAACCTTTTTATACGTTTAATCCAGAATTAAGATAGAAAATAGATAAATTATGGCATTACAATGTGGTATCGTCGGTCTTCCAAACGTTGGAAAATCGACTCTTTTCAATTGCTTATCAAATGCAAAGGCTCAAGCAGCCAATTTCCCTTTCTGTACCATCGAACCTAACGTAGGTGTTATCACAGTTCCAGATGAACGTCTTAACAAATTGGCAGAACTCGTTCATCCAGGTCGTATCGTTCCTACTACTGTAGAAATTGTAGATATCGCCGGATTGGTAAAGGGAGCCAGCAAAGGCGAAGGATTAGGTAACAAATTCTTGGCTAACATCCGCGAAACAGATGCCATCATCCATGTGCTGCGTTGCTTTGACGATGAAAATGTAACCCATGTCGACGTGACTGTAAACCCTGTACGCGACAAAGAAATCATTGACACCGAGCTCCAGTTGAAAGACTTGGAAACAATTGAAAGCCGTATTCAGAAAGTGCAGAAACAGGCACAGACAGGCGGTGATAAAGTAGCGAAACAAACTTATGAGGTGCTGGTTCAATATAAAGAAGCTTTGGAACAAGGAAAATCAGCTCGTACCGTTCAATTCGAAACAAAGGACGAACAGAAAATCGCCAAAGAACTGTTCTTGTTAACCAGCAAACCGGTTCTTTACGTTTGCAACGTAGACGAAACTTCAGCTGTCAACGGCAACAAATACGTAGAACAGGTTCGTGAAGCTGTAAAAGACGAAAACGCAGAAATTCTAATCATTGCAGCGAAAACAGAAGCTGACATTGCAGAATTGGATACCTACGAAGACCGACAAATGTTCCTTCAAGAAGTAGGCTTGAAAGAATCAGGAGTAAACCGATTGATTAAAGCAGCTTACAAACTCTTGAATTTGGAAACATTCATCACGGCTGGTGAAATGGAAGTAAAAGCTTGGACTTACCTTAAAGGATGGAAGGCTCCTCAATGTGCCGGTGTTATTCATACCGACTTTGAAAAAGGATTCATCCGTGCTGAGGTAATTAAATATGAAGATTATATCAAATACGGCTCTGAAGCTGCTGTTAAAGAAGCAGGAAAAATGGGCGTAGAAGGTAAGGAATATGTAGTACAGGATGGCGACATCATGCATTTCCGCTTCAACGTATAATTTTTGATTACCCTTCCGATTAGAGAACCGGCCATGCTTTCCGAGCATAGCTGGTTCTTTATTTTTTATACCAAACATTTTTTTATAAACATTATAAACTTGATATTTGTTAGTAAACATGTTTCAATTAACAGATAATTAAAACACATGCTAGAAAAAGAAAAAAGAGTTTTAGTAGGCATGAGCGGAGGCATTGACAGCTCTGCCACTTGTATCATGCTTCAAGAACAAGGTTTTGAGGTAGTAGGTATGACGATGCGTACATGGGACGTTCCCGCACATTTCACTACTGAAGGCCAAGAACAACCCAACTACATTCTGGAAGCACGTGCTTTAGCAGAACGATTGGGAATTGAACATCATGTAGCCGATGTACGAGAAGAATTTAAAAAAGTAATCGTTCGCTATTTCATTGATGAATACATGAGCGGACGTACACCTAACCCTTGCGTAATGTGCAATCCGCTCTTCAAAGAAAGACTGCTTTGTGAATGGGCAGATAAAACAAACTGTGCATGGATTGCTACAGGTCATTATTGTCGTTTGGAGGACATCAATGGCAAACGCTATATTGTCACCGGTGACGACAGCAAAAAAGATCAATCTTATTTCCTCTGGAAATTGCCGCAGGATATTTTAAAACGAATGCGTTTTCCTTTAGGACATCTCACCAAACCGGAGGTAAAAAAATTCTTGGCTCAAAAAGGGTTCGAAGCAAAAGCTCACGGTGGAGAAAGTATGGAAATTTGTTTCATTGATAAAGATTACCGTGATTTTCTGAAAGAGCAGTGTCCTGAAATAGACGAAAAAATCGGTCCGGGATGGTTTGTCGACAGCAAAGGCGTCAAACTCGGACAGCACAAAGGTTTCGCTTATTATACGATTGGTCAACGCAAAGGCTTAGGCATCGCTTTGGGAGAACCGGCATACGTCTTGAAAATCAATCCACACAAGAATACAGTCATGTTAGGAAATGTAGAGGATCTTCAAACAGAATATATGCTGGTAGAAGATTTGAACATTACTGACCGAGAGGAACTGATGAATTGTGAGAATCTTTCCGTTCGTATTCGTTACCGCAGCAAGGCAATCCCATGCAGCGTAGAAGAATTGGAGGACGGCAGATTATTGGTACATTTTAAATCTGCAGCCTCAGCCATCACACCGGGACAGTCGGCTGTCTTCTATGATGGAAACCGTGTATTGGGAGGAGGATTCATCGCCTTCCAGAATGAAGTCAGAAAACTTGTGGCCGAACGTCAGGAAAGCCAATTGTAATCGTAGGATAAACTTATTCCTTGAATAAAGATCAAGGCTGGATTCCCCAATAGAACTTGAGGAATCCAGCCTTTTTTAGTTGTCTGCAACAATTCTTCCGACCCATCAGTCACTCCACCCAAGTGGAACAATCACTGGGTATGGGATACAGCAGCCACAAAAAAACCGATAACCTTCAGGAAATAACCTGACAAGTTATCGGTTTTTATCGCTAAAACAAGCAGTGGCAACCGCTTATTTACTTAATTCACGAGAACGTTCTCCCAAATATCCTCCATGGTGACGTTTGCTGTATTCTTCAATGGTAAAACCAGTCTTACGCATTGTTTCTACCACCAAGATATCACCAATAACAGTCATCATGGTTGTTGAAGTAGTAGGAGTCATACCCAACAAACAAACTTCATCCGGATGACCTGTAGCCAAACAAATATCACATGCTTTGGCCAATGGACTGTCTGGGTTACCAGTTATTACAATTTTCTTCAAGTCAGGGTTTAAGCGGTTGGCAAGTTCCGTAAGTTCCACTATCTCACGAGTCTTTCCTGAATTAGAAATAAGCAGCAACAAGTCATTTTCCTGCAAAATACCCAGATCACCATGTTGTGCTTCACTAGGATGAAGGAAAACAGCCGGAATACCAGTTGAGCAGAATGTCGTAGCGATATTCATAGCTATTTGGCCAGCTTTACCCATGCCACTTGTCACTAATTTACCTTTCTTCCGATGAATCTGTTCCACAATAAGTTCTACTGCCTGAGGATATGCATCCGTTACAGGAATATCCAATACAGCTTGTGCTTCTTTACGCAGTAGTTCTTTGATAGCTGAAATCATAAGAATTATTTTTTTGAATGATTAATTTTCCAGTAATTTCACTAATTCTTCAAAGTCATTAGCCACTTTAAAATAACAAGCTAACGGACTATGCGCGAAACGTTGTTTTTCGAGTCCTTCCAAAAAGTCGATAATGCCGTTCCAAAATCCATCCACATTATATAATATCACCTGCTTGTGATGATAACCGATAGTAGCTGAAGCCATTACATGAAAAATCTCATCCAACGTTCCAACTCCACCAGGAAGAGCAACTGCCACCTCCGCTTCACGCAACATCACATCTTTGCGGTCACTCAGGTTTTCGGTCTTGAAAGTAACATCAAGCAAGTCACTGACTCGCCCACGTTCCTCCACAATGGTTGGCACAACTCCCATCACAAATCCGCCGTTCGACTTTGCAGCACGGGCCAAAATATCCATCAGTCCCATATTGGTTCCCCCATAAATGAGCCATTTTTCATGCTGTCCCATCCAGGCTCCCAATTCTTCTGCCTTTTCTTTATAGATAGAATCTACCGCTTCGGAGGCAGAACAGAAAACTGCTATTTTTTTCATGATTTGATAGAATTAGTTTTCGCAAAGATAGGGATAAATTCCGATAAGCACACTCTATTAGACTAGTTTGTTCATGGAATAATGAAAGAAAATTGGCTCTATACACAGCTATAAAGCCTATTTTATCTCATTTTGACAGATAATGGACAAGAACAGGCTGGGAACATGAAATTTAAGACCGTACTACCCACTTTTTGCAGAAAAGTCCTCACTCTTGTCTACAACTCTCTCTCCCCTAAAATCACCTTTCATCTGCTCTTTTCTGGCAATTGCAGGTAGCGGAAGAATACAAAACATGCATTTATCAAACATTGCTTGGCTCGATTGCAAATTATCATGTAACTTTGTAAAATATAAACAGATTCATCTATGATTACTACCCAAATAACTCCCACTTATCAAACCCATACCCTCCCAAACGGACTGCGAATTATCCATTCATCCAGTCCCACCAATGTAGTTTATTGCGGCTATGCTGTCGATGCTGGTACCCGCGACGAACACGATGACGAACAAGGAATGGCCCACTTTGTGGAGCACCTCATTTTCAAGGGAACGCAGAAACGACGTGCTTGGCATATCCTGAACAGAATGGAAAACGTAGGCGGCGACTTGAATGCATACACCAACAAAGAAGAAACCGTCATTTACAGTGCATTTCTAAAAAAACACTTTCAGCGGGCAGCCGAACTCCTGACCGACATCGTCTTCTTCAGCACTTTTCCACAGCATGAAATAGACAAGGAAGTTGAAGTCATCATCGATGAAATACAAAGTTATGAAGACAGCCCATCCGAACTGATTTTCGACGATTTCGAAGAATTGATCTTCCCCAATCATCCGTTAGGAAGAAACATATTAGGAAAGCCAGACTTATTACGTCAATTTAAAAGCGAGAACGCCCTCCGCTTTACCAATCGCTACTACCGATTGGACAATATGGTATTCTTTTTACAAGGAAATATCGACTTCAAAAAAGTGGTGCGTACCTTAGAGAAACTGACATCGGACATCAGTCTGCCTCAAAGTCAAAATTCGAACACACGCTTCGCTCCCCTTCCTTATACTCCGACAAACTTGACGCTGCATAAGGACACTCATCAGGCACATGTCATGATAGGTACACGCGGCTACAATGCCTACGAAGAAAAAAGAACCGGCTTGTATTTACTGAACAACATCTTGGGAGGTCCAGGCATGAACAGCAGGCTGAATGTTTCACTCCGTGAAAAAAGAGGACTCGTTTACAACGTAGAATCCAACCTGACATCCTATACAGATACCAGTACTTTCTGCATCTATTTCGGATGCGATCTGGAAGATGCGGACTATTGCATTTCTCTAGTACAGAAAGAGCTGAAGAAATTATGCAGCAAGGCACTCACCTCTTCTCAATTGTCAGCTGCGAAAAAACAGATTATCGGCCAAATCGGAGTTGCTTCAGACAACTTTGAGAATAACGCTTTGGACATGGCAAAATGCTTCCTACACTATGGAAAGTTTGAGGAACAAGAAGAAGTTTTCCGTCGGATAGAAGAACTAACCGCTTCCCAATTGCTTGAAATAGCCAACGAAAAGTTAACAGACAACTGCCTTTCTATACTTTCATACAAATAATTAATTGACCGTTTAGTCACGAAAAAACATCGGATAAGACAGATTCTTGAACCTTAAGCAAAGAATCTGTCTTATCTTATTTTAGCATATTCCTCGATTTATCTAATTTAACAAAAGTTAATCAGCAAAAATCCATCTTTCGTGCACGAATTCAACATTTTGCTGACAGCAGTTTATTAACCAAGTTTCAATCAAACAAGGCGACAGATTCAATGGAAAAAAAAGATAGGACTAAAGCTTTAATCGGGGAAAAATTAGCAAAGTGGAAAGGACAAAAAGGCTATCTGAAAACCAGTATCACATTAGTGGAACTCAGTAGTGAATTAGGAATAAATAGAACCTATCTGTCCAATTATATCAACGAGAAATTTCACAATAATTTCAATGGGTGGGTCAACGGCTTACGAGTCAAGGATGCTCTAAAAATGATGTCTAGCCAGAAAGTACTTCCATTGACAACTATTGCAGAAAAAGTCGGATTCACCGATTTGGCACATTTCAGCAAACAATTCAAGGAAATAGAAGGAGTCTGTCCTTCCAAGTGGAAAAAAGAAAACCTTCCAAACTCTGGAAAGAACAAAAAGTAAAGAGAGGAGTCTATATCCTTTTCTCTGCATTTCCAACCTGTATCAAAGTGTAAGAAAAGAATCAGATTTGACTCCTGTTCTATGGTTTTTCTCATGCAAAAGAGCCTGTTTAATTTTTCCTATTTACTAGGCACGAAAAATTAAACAGGCTCTTAATGTTCTCCGTAAAATTCACTATATTTGCAGAATAGTATTCTGACAAACAAATAAAAACTGCATAAAAATGAAAATTGAAAACAAGCTGACCGAAGCGGTACTGAAAGGTATCAAAGAACTTTACGGACAGGATGTTCCTGAAAAGATGGTTCAACTTCAAAAAACGAAGAAAGAATTTGAAGGACACCTGACACTTGTAGTATTTCCTTTCTTGAAGATGTCAAGAAAAGGTCCGGAACAAACAGCACAGGAAATTGGAGAATTCTTGAAACAAAATGAACCGGCTATCGCCAACTACAATGTCATCAAGGGATTCTTGAACTTGACTATCGACTCTAAAGTTTGGATTGAACTGCTCAACCGCATTCAGCAGGATCCACACTGGGGTATCAAAACCGCCACAGAAGATTCTCCATTGGTCATGATTGAATATTCTTCACCTAATACCAACAAGCCTCTTCATTTGGGACACGTAAGAAACAACCTCTTAGGTAATGCGTTAGCAAATGTAATGGCTGCCAACGGCAACAAGGTAGTGAAGACCAACATTGTAAACGACCGTGGTATCCACATCTGCAAATCCATGTTGGCTTGGTTGAAATATGGTAATGGTGAAACTCCAGAATCATCAGGCAAGAAAGGTGACCATTTGATCGGCGACTACTACGTAGCATTCGACAAGCACTTCAAGGCAGAAGTCAAAGAACTCATGCCAAAATTCTTGGCTGAAGGTCTGACAGAAGAAGAAGCAAAGGCTAAAGCCGAAGCAGCTTCACCTTTGATGCAGGAAGCACGCGAAATGCTTCGTAAATGGGAAGCAAACGACCCTGAAGTACGCAAATTGTGGAAGACCATGAACGATTGGGTTTACGCCGGTTTCGATGAAACTTATAAAATGATGGGCGTAAGCTTCGATAAGATATATTACGAATCAAACACTTATTTGGAAGGTAAGGAAAAAGTCATGGAAGGTCTTGAAAAGGGCTTCTTCTTCCGCAAAGAAGACGGTTCTGTATGGGCTGACTTGACTGGCGAAGGTCTTGACGAAAAATTGTTGCTCCGTGGCGACGGTACTTCTGTATACATGACTCAGGATATCGGTACTGCCAAGTTGCGTTTCCAGGACTTCCCTATCGACAAGATGATCTACGTAGTAGGTAACGAGCAGAATTACCACTTCCAGGTATTGTCTATCTTGCTTGATAAGCTTGGCTTCAAATGGGGTAAAGACTTGGTTCACTTCTCTTATGGTATGGTAGAATTGCCTGAAGGTAAGATGAAGAGCCGTGAAGGTACTGTAGTAGATGCCGACGACTTGATGGAAGCAATGATTGAAACAGCTAAAGAAACCAGTCAGGAACTTGGCAAATTGGACGGTCTTACCAAGGAAGAAGCCGACGACATTGCCCGTATCGTAGGTTTGGGTGCGTTGAAATATTTCATCTTGAAAGTAGATGCTCGTAAGAACATGACATTCAACCCGAAAGAATCTATCGACTTCAACGGTAATACAGGTCCGTTCATCCAGTATACATACGCACGTATCCAGTCAATTTTACGTAAAGCAAAAGAAGCAGGCATCACGTTGCCGGAAGTTCTTCCTGCTGGTATCGAGCTCAGCACAAAAGAAGAAGGACTTATCCAAATGCTTTCTGACTTTACCAATGTCGTAGCACAGGCCGGAAGCGACTACAATCCTTCTATCTTGGCTAACTATGCATACGATTTGGTTAAGGAATACAACCAGTTCTACCATGACTTCAGCATCTTGCGTGAAGAAAACGAAGCCGTTAAGATCTTCCGCTTGGCGTTGAGTGCAAACGTAGGCAAGATTGTTAAATCTGCTATGGGCTTGCTGGGTATTGAAGTACCAGAACGCATGTAATGGCGTGCAAACAGCTCCAACATGGCAAAAAAGAAATATTATGTAGTTTGGAATGGCGTCAATCCAGGAATCTATACTTCCTGGACTGACTGCCAGCTCCAGATTAAAGGATATCAAGGCGCACTCTACAAATCTTTCGATACGAAAGAGGAAGCAGAAAGCGCTTTTGCTTCTCCTGCCCATTCCTTCTTCAATGCACGCAAAGCAGCAGAAAAGGAAAAAGAAAAAGAAGAAATACAGCTACCCGAACATTTCGACATGAACTGTATGGCTGTAGATGCCGCTTGCAGCGGTAATCCCGGTCCCATGGAATATCGAGGAGTCTATCTGCTTACAGGACAGGAAATCTTTCATTTCGGACCGACGTACGGTACCAATAATATCGGTGAGTTTCTAGCAATTGTACACGGACTGGCTTTACTTAAGCAGAAAAACCTGAATATGCCAATTTATTCAGACAGCCGAACTGCCTTATCATGGGTAAAGCAGAAAAAATGTAAAACAAAACTGGAACGAAACGCACGCACAGAGGAACTTTTCAATTTGATAGAACGTGCTGAAAACTGGCTAAAGAACAACACATATACCACTCCACTCTTCAAATGGCAAACAGAAAAGTGGGGAGAAGTTCCGGCCGACTTCGGAAGAAAATAAAGAACCGAAGAAGATTGGTTCTGTTCAGAATGAATCTTTAACGTTTTTATAAACAGACTTAATCAGAGAAACGTTTAAACCAATTATTAGGATACAATGAAAAGAATACTCTTTCTTTTAAAAATATTTGCAGCTTTTCTGGCTGCTTTTGTGATCCAGAAACCTTTGTTCATGCTCTATAATGATGCCATAGGAAAGGATTGTTCATTCATCGACTTTCTTCACGTCATCATGCATGGATTTACCCTTGATGCAGCCACCACAGGTTATCTGACGGCCATTCCTTGGCTCGTGGTACTCATCAGTATCGCATTCAAACAATTCCCTCTCCGCAAAATTCTGGCTCCCTACTATGTGATCATTAGTTTTCTGGTCGTTACCATTTGTGTAGTGGACGCTTCACTCTACCCTTTCTGGAGCTTTAAATTGGACGCATCCATCTTTCAATACCTGGATTCTCCCAAGAATGCAATGGCAAGTGTTTCTTTCGGATTTATCGCAGTACGTACACTATTTACCTTGATTCTGACAGGCCTCATCAGTTGGGCATTGATCCGCTTGACTCCCTGCAAACTTGAAAAGGAAGGACGTAAGGCTCTCACCTCTTTGGGAACCATCCTGCTCGGAGGCGTTCTTTTCATCATTATCCGTGGAGGAGTGACAGAATCAACTTCCAATATTGGACAGACCTACTTCTGCAACAATGAATTCCTGAATCATTCAGCGGTGAATCCTGCGTTCAGCTTGCTTTCATCCATGGGAAAGACCACAGATTATGCAAAACAGTTCGACTTCTTTGAAGAAGAAAGAAGAAAAGAACTATTTGATGGATTGTATCCCACCAAAGGAGAAAATGCCATCGAACTATTGAATACTAAGCGTCCGAATATCCTCATTATCCTCATGGAAGGTTTTGGAGGAGTATTCGTAGAATCATTCGATGGGGTGAAAGGAGTCAATCCCAACATGGAACGCTTCATTAAAGAAGGAGTGTTCTTTACCAACTGTTACGCCAACAGCTACCGCACCGATAGAGGAACGATCTGTACCTTTAGCGGCTACCAAAGCTTCCCTACCCATTCAGTCATGAAAATCCCTGCCAAGAGCCGTACCTTGCCGTCTATCGCCGGGAAACTCGTAAAGGAAGGATATAAAACAGACTTCCTCTATGGAGGAGACATCAACTTTACCAACATGAAGAGCTACCTGCTGGGAAGTGGCTATCAGAAGCTTACAGCCGATGTCGACTTCAAAATGGAAGACCGTAAAAATCCATGGGGAGTAAATGACGATATTACCTGTGAATGGCTATACAACCAATTGAAAGAACGCAAAGAAACGCCATGGCATACAGCTTTTCTGACTTTGAGCAGCCACGAACCTTTTGAAGTGCCTTATAGCCGGTTGGAAGATGCCATTCCGAACTCTTTCGCCTTTACAGACCATTGTTTGGGAAATCTCATCGACAAACTGAAACAGCTTCCCCTCTGGAAAGACTTGTTGATTATCTGTTTGCCAGATCATGGATTCTACTACCCGCGTGAAGGTCTCGGACACTCTCCTCGCATCCACCACATTCCTATGCTCTGGTTAGGTGGAGCAATCAAACAACCGATGCACTTTGACAAGATAATGAACCAGACAGACATGGCCGCTACCTTGCTGGGACAGTTAGGCATCGATCACGAAGAATTCAATTTCAGCAGAAATGTGACCGGTAAGGAATATACTTATCCATTTGCTTACTATACCTACAACAACGGAGTCGCTTTTGTAGACAGTACAGGCGTAACCATGATTGACAACAACTCCAAACAGGTGGTTCTGGACGAACCTACTCCAAGCACTCTGCGAAAAGAACTTGGTGAAGCCATTCTCCAAAGTTCACACGATGATTTAGGAGCACGATAAATTCTCCTCCCAACTATATGAAAGACAGAATCTGATTTAATTTTAATAACTAAAAGAAAGTCAGATTCCGTTTTTTTTATATTTACTTTGTAAAACATATCATTAAACTTTCAGACCATGAAAAAAATCAAACTTCTTTTTGCTTCTTGCTTGGCTGCTACCGCAATGTATGCCCAAGGAACAGATTACACAAAAGGCCTGAGCATTTGGTTCGACCAGCCAAATGACTTAAACAACCATGCCTCGTGGTACTCATCGGGACAGGACAAAAATTGGGAAAACAATTCATTACCGATAGGAAACGGAAGTTTCGGAGGAAATATCTTGGGATCAATTGCTGCCGAACGCATTACATTGAATGAAAAGACGTTATGGCGCGGTGGTCCTAATACTTCCAAAGGAGCTGACTATTATTGGAATGTCAATAAGCAATCGGCTCACATCCTTCCTGAAATCCGTCAGGCATTCAGCGAAGGAGACACTAAAAAAGCAGACAAACTGACTCGCGAGCATTTTAACGGATTGGCCGACTACGAAGAATACAAAGAATCTCCTTTCCGCTTCGGTTCTTACACTACAATGGGCGAAATCTATGTAGAAACAGGATTAAGTGAAATAGGAATGACCAACTACTCACGTGCCTTGTCTTTAGACTCTGCCATGTGTGTAGTCAGTTTCAAAAAAGCAGGAGTAACTTACGAACGCAAATACTTCGCATCTTACCCTGACAGCGTAATGGTACTTCGATTTACAGCCGATCAGCCGGGAAAACAATTCCTGAACTTCATGTATGGCAACAATCCAGAAGCAGAAGGCAGCATACGCCCTGTCAGCAAAAATGAATTGCTATATGTAGGTCATCTGAAGAACAACCAAATGGAATTTGCCTTGCGCATCCGTGCTTTCCATAAAGGGGGTAGCTTAAAGACGACAGAAGATGGACGCATTGTTACTCACGGAGCCGACGAAGTCGTATTTTTGATTACAGCAGATACAGATTATAAGATCAACTTCAATCCCGACTTTAAGGACCCGAAAACTTACGTAGGCGTTGACCCGAAGGAAACGACTTTGGCTATGATGGAAAATGCTGCATCCAAGAGCTACTCAGAACTCTGCCAGCGTCACAAGGCCGATTATACCCACTTATTCAACCGGGTACAGTTGAAATTGAACCCCAACGCTCCCATGACTCTGCAATATCCTGCAATTAGCGACTTGCCTACTTACCAGCGTTTGGAAAACTACCGGAAAGGAAATCCCGACTATCAACTGGAAGAAATCTACTACCAGTTCGGACGCTACTTATTGATTGCAAGTTCACGTGAGGGCAATCTACCAGCCAATCTGCAGGGCCTGTGGGCAAATGGAGTAGACGGACCTTGGCATGTAGATTACCATAACAACATCAACATCCAAATGAATTATTGGCCTGCCAATTCCACCAACCTAAGCGAATGTACTTGGCCGTTGATTGACTTTATCCGTACACTGGTAAAACCGGGAGAAAAAACTGCGGCAGCTTATTTCGGAGCACGCGGTTGGACCGCTTCCATCTCGGGAAATATCTTTGGATTCACCTCTCCATTAACCAGCCACGATATGTCATGGAACTTTAATCCTATGGCCGGACCATGGTTGGCTACCCATGTGTGGGAATATTACGATTATACCCGCGACAAGAAGTTCTTGAAAGAAATAGGATATGACTTGATCAAGGAAAGCGCACAGTTTGCCGTAGACTACCTTTGGCATCGACCCGATGGAAGCTATACAGCAGCACCTTCCACTTCTCCAGAACATGGTCCTATAGACCAGGGAGCAACTTTCGTGCATGCAGTAATCCGTGAAATCCTATTGAATGCCATTGAAGCAAGCAAAATCTTAGGTATAGATTCCAACGAGCGCAAACAATGGCAGGATGTCTTAAAGCACCTTGTTCCTTACCAGATTGGCCGCTACGGTCAGTTGATGGAATGGTCGACAGACATTGATGACCCTAAAGACGAACACCGTCACGTAAACCACCTCTTCGGATTGCATCCGGGACATACCTTATCGCCTATTACCACTCCAGAACTTGCCCAAGCTGCCAAAGTCGTACTGGAACACCGCGGAGACGGAGCTACCGGCTGGAGTATGGGATGGAAATTAAACCAATGGGCACGTCTGCAAGACGGCAATCATTCGTATAAACTGTTCGGAAACCTGCTTAAACATGGTACATTGAACAATTTATGGGATACCCATCCACCTTTCCAGATAGATGGAAACTTTGGAGGTACAGCAGGCGTTACAGAAATGCTATTGCAAAGCCACATGGGCTTCATACAACTTCTTCCTGCTCTTCCCGATGCATGGGCAGAAGGTTCTGTAAAAGGACTTTGTGCCAGAGGAAACTTCACCGTTGACCTGGATTGGGCAGAAGGAAAACTTACGGAAGCAATTGTACATGCCAATGTAGGAGGTCCATGTGAAATCCATTATGCTGGAAACACGCTGAAGTTCAAGACTCAAAAAAATAGAACTTACAGAATCATTCTTACAGAAAAAGGATTGAAGAAAGAGAACGTATAACGCTTTTTCTTTGTCCCATTCACTGAAAAGGCTCTTTCTTATTAAGGAAAGAGCCTTTTTTTAATTCTTCATACCCTCTTCAAAAAGAGAATTCTTTTTTGATGAAAGATTGCAGGTAAAAGACTAATTTTGCAAAAAATAAAAAACTAACTATGTTATTCAATTCCATAGAATTTCTGTTTTTCCTTCCTATAACCTTCCTTCTATACTGGTTTGTATTTAAGTCCTTAAAGATACAGAACTTATTTATCGTCATAGCCAGTTACATCTTCTACGGGTGGTGGGACTGGCGCTTCCTCATACTCATCGCATTGACGACCTTTTGCAGCTTTCTGAGCGGAGTCCTTCTGGAAAAATTTGAAGAGTCAAGAAAAATACAGAAAGCCATCAGTGCCGGAAATATCCTGCTGAATCTATCCATACTTTGCCTGTTCAAGTATTACAACTTCTTCCGGGAAAACCTGACCTACTTATTCCATTCTATGGGAATCGAACTCGATTGGGTCACCATCGACGTATTACTGCCCGTTGGAATCAGTTTCTATACCTTCCAAGCTTTAAGCTATACCATCGACGTGTATCAGCACAAAATAAAACCGACACACGATATCGTCGCATTCTTTGCCTTCATCAGTTTCTTTCCCCAACTTGTAGCAGGCCCTATTGAACGAGCAACCCATCTCCTCCCACAATTCTTGAAAGAACGCAATTTCTCGTATGAAAAGGCTGTCGACGGGATGCGGCAGATCCTATGGGGCTTATTCAAGAAAATGGTGGTAGCCGACAATTGTGCCATAGCAGTCAATACCATCTTTGCCGACTACCAAAGTTTAGACGGTTCTCATTTACTGTTAGGAGCCATATTCTTCACTTTCCAAATATACGGAGATTTTTCCGGCTATTCCGACATTGCAATCGGCGTGGCACGACTCTTCGGAATCAATTTGATGCGCAACTTCAATTATCCGTATTTTTCGAGAGACATTGCAGAATTCTGGCGCCGCTGGCATATTTCCTTGACTACCTGGTTCCGAGATTACATCTACTTCCCTTTGGGAGGCAGCAGATGCAGCAAATGGAAAACCATGCGCAACACAGCCATCATCTTTCTAGTCAGCGGATTCTGGCATGGTGCCAACTGGACATTCGTATGCTGGGGAGCTTACCATGCCCTCCTTTTCTTCCCTTTGCTACTCTTAGGTACGAATCGGAAATATACGAATACGGTAGCACAAGGCCGTTGGCTTCCCTCTGTAAAAGAAGCTTTCCAGATGATTTCAACCTTCCTGCTTGCCGTCATTGGCTGGATAATCTTCCGAGCCGAAACCATTCATCAGGCATGGGACTACATCGTATGTATGGTCACAAAATTTGATTTCTCCATGCCTGCACACGGCAAAGACCCTTTGATATACATTGCCATTCTTTTGGTGGTAGAATGGCTGCAGCGGGAAAAGCAATTTGGCCTGCAATTGGAGGAAAAAGGCATATTCCGATACAGATTCGTGCGTTGGGCATTGTATTACATTGTTTTTATCACCACCTTTTTACTTGCCGGAGAACAAGAAGATTTTATTTATTTCCAATTTTAACCAGAATATAAAATGAAGAAATTTCTCACATACGTAGGAATCTTTTCTTTGTCGCTGATTCTATTGGCAGGAGGAATAGAATATATGTTGCGTCAGGTTCCGAATAACTTCAAATTCAAAAAAGGATTGATTGAATCAAAAAGTCAAGAAATTCAAACCCTCATCATAGGAAGTTCGGTAGTCAATTGTAGCCTCAACCCTTCTTACATGGAAAAAGGGACATATAATCTGGCCATATCAGGAGAATGGATTCGTTTCAACAAACTGTTTCTGGAACAACATATCCAATCTATGCCCAACTTAAAGACCATCATCTGGGGACAATGTTACCATTCTTTATGGATAGATGACGCACAAGAATTCTCAGAAAAGGATCTGATAGACCATAAATTATATATGGATATCAAACAAGAAAATGACCCTACTTATAGTTCCGAGCTCCTTTCCTTGCGTGCTTTGGCATTAAGAAAATGGTCAAAACATTACATCCAGCACAGACGGACAATGCATTGCGACTCCTTAGGATTGGATCACAGCTACGATTCTGAATTCAGAGACAACAGATGGATAGAAGAAATTGAATCTATGGTAAAGCACCAGACTCAATATATGCTCACAGACGAAAACAATCTTTACCTGCAAAATTTGGATAGAATCAATGATGTAGCCAAATTGTGTCAGAAACGAAAGATCAACTTAATCTTAGTGGTACCTCCCGTCTATGAAGCATTTCATAAGGCAGCCAATTCCACCCAAATGAAAAAGATGGACGAAGGATTCAACAGCATCGCTGACCAATGGAACAATGTGTATTTCTTCAATTATTTAAAGGACGACAGATTTACAGCCGATGACTTCTACGATGGAAATCACCTTTCCGCTGATAAAGGTGCTGAAAAGTTCTCTAAATTGCTTTATAACGACATCCTGTCCTCGCTTGGGGAGAATTAATGGTCCATCAAACCAGTATCCCTTCTCTTTGCTGCATCACTTTGACAGATTTATCGTTTCACACAAGTGAAACAAGCGGCTCACACTTGTGAAACAACTGTTTCACTTATATGAAACGAAAGTTGCATTCATGTGAAACGATAAAAACAATCGGACGTTCTCCCATAGCAACCGCCAACCAATCTTTCCCTATTCATTGAGGTTTATAGAGATAAAAGAGAGGCCGGATTCCCCATTAGTAGAATCCGGCCTCTTGATATACAAATTAATCTATCAGATAGCTCTCATTCGCTCCCATACAGCGATTGATCAAACGATGCTATCCTATATTATTTCTTCAACATCTCTTTCACAGCATGTTCCAACTGTGCATCTTTTCCATTCAACACATCTTTCGGATGGTTATAAATAGTTACATCTGGTTCAAGCAACTGATTTTCAAGGACATTACCCCGATTATCGTAAGCACCTACTTGCGGAATACCAAATACCATTCCGCCTTCCAGACTTTCCCACCATACGGCAGTCATCGTTCCAGGAACAGGCGTACCAATCAATTTACCCAATCCCAGTTCCTTGTAGTACCAAGGAGTACCGTGTGCATTTGAATAGTTATCCTCACAAATCAACATACAAGAAGGTTTAACCCAACGGTCGAATGGATCGTTGCCTATATATTGTCCACGTGGCTTGTACTGCATGGTACGTTTGCCCGATAAAAGGATGCAGACATCACCGTGCAACCAACCACCTCCGTTGTGACGGGTATCCACAATGACAGCATCGCGATTACGATTCTGGTCGCTCATCAATTCTTTATACAAAGTCTGGAAACTTTCGGCATCCATCGCCTGGATATGCACATAAGCCAAACGTCCATTCGACAACCGATCTACCACGTCGTAATTACGTTTTACCCAACGTTTATACAACAATTCATTTTCTTTACCCATCGAAATAGGTTTAACCTTCACATCAAACTTCTTACCGTTCTGTGAAACAGTCAGGCGTGTGGCACGACCCGATTTTCCAGCCAATAATGGGAAATAATCCATTCCAGCCTTAATTTCTTCTCCATCAATGGCCAAGATTACACTACCAGCCTTGACTGGAGTCTTTCCTACTTCCAAAGGACTTCCCTTGATAACTTCCTTGATTTTTAAACCATCTCCCTTATAAGACTCATCGTAGAAGGCCGCCAAAGTAGCAGTTGGCAAAGAACTACCGGTACCACGATAACGGCAACCAGTATGTGAAACATTCAGTTCGCCAAGCATTTCACTTGCCATTTCTGCAAAGTCGTAATTGTTGTTTATATGAGGCAGGAATTTAGCATAATTCTTATAAATAGCATTCCAATCGGCTCCATTCATTTCCGGATCATATAATTTCTCTTTGGTCTGATTCCAGATATGGTCGAACAAATAAGCACGAAGTTCGGCAGGATGTTCGTTATGGAAGGCTTCAAAACTGATGGAAGAGATTTTACCTGAAGCAATATCCAATTTCTTGATGCCGCCACCACTTGCCATATACGCATACTTGCAGTCTTTGTCCACATTCATCGGGCTCCGGCTCATATCTCTCATCTTCAGTTCATTACGACCCTCTTTCAAGTCCTGCAACCAAAGAGCCGAACTTCCGGCATAAGGAGCCACATAATAAAGTTTGGTACCGTCCTTGCTGAGTACGGCATCTCCCAAGAAAGTAGAATAAGGGGTCAAGCGTACCGTCCATTCTTCCAAATGTGACAAGTCAAGAACCAAATCCTTTTCTTTTATTTCCTTTTTATCCTTTTTCTTGTCCTTCTTTTCTTTTTTAGCTGATTCCGCCTTTTCCTTAGCTTCTTTTTCTTCCTTCTCCTTTTCTTCCAGAAGGGCTATTTCTTCTTTGTCCATACAGAAGCGATCGTATGCTTCATGGTCGAAAAACATCAAATACGCATCACTTTCGGCCCCCCAAGAACCATGGCTGCGGAATCCGGCACGGTCACTGTGAAACATCATCGCCTTTCCACCCAATACCCATTTGGGAGCCTCTTCGCTATAACCGCTATTGGTCAAATTATGGATTTCTCCAGAACCATCTGCCTTGATTAAGGCAATGTCTGTATTATTCCAACCTCCAGTACCGATATACTCTGAAAGAATCCATTTTCCATCAGGACTCCAGCTGTAGCTCTGGTCACCGTCAACGTATGAATACTGGTACTTGCCATCCATAACGGTACGCACTTTCTTGTTTTTCACATTCACCACACAGATTTCCGTACGGTTCTTCAAGAAAGCCACCTCACCACCTTTCGGGTTATAAGCTGGCTGGAAAGATGTATATTCACCGTTGGTCAAGCGTTCTTCCTTGATGTCAGTAGCATACGTAAAGTTCTTTTCATCTTTATCCACAATACAAGCCTGATAAATCTGCCAACGTCCGTCACGTTCTGAATCATAAACAATGGAACGACCATCGGGACCAAAGTCAATGGTACGTTCCCTTTCTGGCGTATCTGTAATCTGTTTGGTAGTCTTATAGTCAATGGAAGTGACATAAACGTCACCATTCATGATGAAGGCGATTTCCTTGTTCTTCGGTGAAACAGATACTTCAGACGCACCCGAGCGCTGCAACTGACGGATCACTTCACGCTGCATATCATCGCGTACGATGCTGACAGCCACTTTTTGAGGCTTAGCACCTTCTTTCAAGGTATAAAGCTGACCATCTTGGCTATAACATAACACTCCATCGTTTGAGACAGAAAGGAAACGAACGGGATTATTCTTGTGGAACGTCAACTGAACATCCTTTGCTCCGTCGGCCAATCCCCTTTTGAACACGTTGAAAGTACCGTCCTGTTCACTTAAATAGTAAAAGCTGTTGCCATCTTCTGCCCATACCGGACTACGGTCATCTCCTTTGAAATCCGTTAATTTCCGATAGTCACTTCCGTCGAACAACCAGATATCGCGTGCAATGCTCGACTGCTGGTGCTTACGCCAATAATCTTCATACCCCTTCACATCTTCAAACAAGATACCTTTTTTTCCGATGCTCGGATTATCCATGGTCCAGTCTGAAAAAAGTGCTGGACGACCACCTTTCACGCTTACCTTATAAAGATGTGTGAAGGTACTGGTAGGAAACTGCATGTTATCGGTAGTAGGAACTCCATAACTGGTATAAAGCAATTCTTTTTCATTCAAGAAGGCTACAGGCACTTCACTGCCTGAATGAGTGGTTATCCGCTTGGGAGAACCTCCTTCCAGAGCAGTAATATACACATCTTTACTGCCTTCACGTGTGCTGCAGAAAGCAATATGCTTGCTGTCGGGGCTCCACACAGGTGCATAATCATAAGCAGTATTTGCCGTTACCTGACGAGCTTGTCCTCCTGCAACCGGTACGGTGTAAATATCACCAGAATAAGAAAAAGCGATGTGCTTTCCATCGGGTGAAATGGCACTCCAGCGCAGCCACTGAGGTTGCTGTCCATCAGGCTGAGCACCCGCTTGAAGAGCTGCGGCTAAAGCGAACGATAAAATGAGAGTTTTTTTCATTTTCATTATTATATTTAACGTGAGTTCGACGAATTGTAAGTGCTTGTAAATTTGGTGATTAGCGAAA
>JAHHQU010000018.1 GCA_020026225.1 Phocaeicola sp.
GTGCTTGAACAATATCTCGCAAAAATGGGCTTTTTAAGGGACGACTAATTATGAATACGAACTATTGCGTTCTTGAGGTAAGGTCCTGTAACTCCTTGGCAAACGATTATCATCACAATAAGACAGCATACGCGGTAGCTGGATTCATATTACGGAGGCCATTTGATTTTGTAATAATCTGTCCATATAGACATTCTTTATTGAAAGAATATCAGAGATTCCAACATGAAGAATGCCGCATGTCCTAGAGAAGTAATCGCTATTCTAGAGCATGCGGCATGGTATATATAAAGTTGTGTTATGTCAACGATTGGAATTGATGACATTCCAGATATCTTCTTCTGTGCCAGAGAACGGTCCTGACTTTTCTAACTTCAGGGTGGATACTGCAGCTGCGAATTTTCCGGCTTCTTCGTAGGAAGCACCTTGGCTGCGGAGATATAGGTATCCCATAGAATAAGTGTCGCCACATCCAGTGGCATCCACGACCTCTTTAGGTAGGTATGCTGGTATTTTATAGAATTTGCCTTCGGCATAGATCAGTGATCCCATGCTGCCTAAGGTCAGGAGAGTCTCTTTTACTCCCCATTCGGCAAGTTTGAGAGCAGCTTGTTCGGGCTCTTTAAAGCCTGTCAGCACTTCGGCTTCGTGTTCATTGACCTTGAGAATGTGAATATATTTCAATGCTTCCTGCTTTTCTTTCCAGTCTACGGCAAATACTTTCTCACTACGGACTTCACGCAGATAACCTTGTGCATCGACCGAGAGAATTCCTTTGTTGGATAGGTATTTGATTACATCCAATGAAAAATCATCAGAAAGAAGACTTCCCAAATGAATATAGTTTGCCCGTACATCTTTCAAATTTTCCACTGTAAACGGGTCTGCTTTTGCAAGTACTCTTTGGGTACGTTCATCTTGGTTTATTCCATATTTGTTTTCAAAGTATACGGTATGCTTGCTGGGGATTACCTCTACGTGGATACCCTCAGAACGCATATCTTCTACAGACTGGTATTCGCTGGGTGCCAATGCAGTAATCAGTTTGTAATTGGCAGAATTCTTCAGATTCTTGATACCGTATGAGAAATAATAGGATGTGCCTCCCGGCATATAGGTGGTCGTTTGGGGGGTTACAATCTTGTCGAGTGTAACGTGACCGATACAACAAATATTATCCATCTTTAACTTTTTTCCAATTTGGGTGCAAAGATAGTCATAATTTACTAACTAATATAGCTTTGCATAGAGTTATAGGTAAGTTCTCTTTATTTGGGCAGTAAGTTCATAAGTACGGTATAATTGGGAATTTCTTATGAAAAAGTGTCCTATTTTAAAGTTTTATTGTCCTTTTTTTATCAAATAGCTTATTTTAGTGGCTTAAAAATAGCTTAATTACAAATGTTAGTTTATCTTTGATAAATATATATGAAAACATATTTATAATCTAATATTTAAAAAAATGGGAACAAATAATGTAAAGCCTGCAGAAGGTAAGTTAGGCGTATTGTGCGTTGGTTTGGGTGCTGTAGCAACCACATTTATTACTGGTACCTTAATGGTACGCAAAGGTCTAGGAAAACCGGTAGGCTCAATGACTCAATATGATAAAATCCGCGTTGGTCGTGGCGCTTCAAAGAAATATCTTCATTATAATGAAATCGCTCCTATCGCTGATTTGAAGGACATCGTTTTCGGTGCATGGGACGTTTATCCTGTCAATGCTTATGAATCTGCGGTAAATGCAGAAGTTTTGAAAGCTAAAGATATCAATCCTGTTAAAGAAGAATTGGAAGAAATTGTAGCAATGCCTGCTGCTTTCGACCATAATTATGCAAGTCGTTTGGATGGTACAAACGTGAAGAACTGTGCTACTCGTTGGGATATGGTAGAAGCTTTGCGTGAAGATATTCGTCGTTTCAAAGCTGAAAAGGGTGTTGACCGTATTGTAGTTCTTTGGGCTGCTTCTACAGAAATCTATGTTCCGGTTTCTATGGAACATCATGGAACTTTGGCTGCTCTGGAAGCTGCCATGAAGGCTAACGATTGTGAACATGTGGCTCCTTCTATGTGTTATGCATACGCTGCTTTAGCAGAAGGCTGTCCATTCATCATGGGTGCTCCTAATACTACAGTAGATATTCCTGCTATGTGGGAAATGGCTGAAAAGACTAAGATGCCTATTGCAGGTAAGGACTTCAAGACGGGTCAGACATTGGTTAAATCTGGTTTCGCTCCGATTATCGGTACTCGTTGCTTAGGTTTGAACGGTTGGTTCTCAACTAACATCTTGGGTAACCGTGACGGTTTGGTTTTGGATGAACCAGCTAACTTCCGTACAAAAGAAGTAAGTAAATTGTCTACTTTGGAATCTATCTTGGTTCCTGAAAACCAGCCTGACTTATATACTGATTATTATCACAAAGTACGTATCAACTATTATCCTCCTCGCAACGATGATAAAGAAGGTTGGGATAACATTGATATCTTCGGATGGATGGGTTACCCAATGCAGATTAAGATTAATTTCTTGTGCCGTGACTCTATCTTGGCTGCTCCTCTTTGTCTTGATTTGGTATTGTTGAGTGACTTGGCTGCACGTGCTGGCCGTTACGGTATCCAGCGCTTCTTGAGCTTCTTCTTGAAGAGCCCAATGCATGACTATACTGAAAACGAAGTGCCTATCAACCACCTCTTCCAGCAGTATGTTATGTTGAAGAATGCTATTCGTGAAATGGGTGGTTACGAAGCTGACGAAGAAATCGATTGATCTTATCTTTTTTAAGATAATATAGTACCAGAATCGGTTGCAGATGAAATGAATGTTTTCTCCTTTGGGAGATGCTTTCATTCTCCTGCAACCGATTTTTTTGTTATATAGAATTAATTGTGGCATATTCTTCATAAAAAAAGGTAAGAATTATAGCTATTCCTTATTCAAATTTGCTCAATAGTCAATTGCTGTGTATTTTTGTAGTTAATTTTGTAAACGATTGACTCTAATCAAAGGAATGTATATGTTAAGAAAGATATTCTTTGTTCTTGTTTTATGCATGGGAGTAGCGAAACTTTCAGCTCAAATACATGGTGTTGTTACAGATGCTGAGACGGGTGAACCTATTCCGTACTTGAATGTATATTATGATGGGAAAGGAGTGGGTACCATCACGAATTTAGATGGTGAGTATAGCATTTCTGCTCGTCCGGGATGGACTGAACTTACTTTCTCCATGGTGGGGTACAGTACACGTGTCTTGAAGGTCTCTCAGAAGACTGGTAGATTGAACGTGAAAATGAAGTCCGACCTGGTGCTTGAAGAAGTGATTGTCAAGCCAAAGAAAGAGAAATATTCTCGTAAGAATAATCCGGCAGTTGAATTGATGAAAAAGGTCATTTCGGCTAAGAAAGTGAATGATTTGAGCGTAAACGACTATTATAGTTATGACAAATATCAGAAAATTACGTTCTCTTTGAATGAAATTACAGCCGATTCTTTACGAGAATCCAAGTTGTTCAAGAAATATCCTTTCTTCCGTGACCAGGTGGAAGTTTGTGATGTGACGGGAAAGAATATTCTTCCGCTTTCTGTGGATGAAACCGTTTCTCAAAAAGTGTATCGTAAACAGCCTCATTCGGAAAAGACCATCATCAAAGGATTGAATTCTTCCGGTGTGAATGAATTGTTCAATACGGGTGACATGTTGTCTACGGTATTGAAAGACGTGTTCCAGGATATTAATATTTATCAGGACCGTTTCCGCTTTCTGCAGTATCCGTTTGACAGCCCGGTTTCAAAGTCGGGTATTGCCTTCTATAAATATTACATCATGGATACCATTCAAGTGGAACGTGATGAGTGTTTTCATCTGACTTTTGTACCGAACAATTCTCAGGACTTCGGCTTTACAGGTCATTTGTATATTTTGGCGGACTCTACCTTCCGTGTCAAAAAATGTGTGATGAACCTGCCGAAGAAATCGGACATCAACTTTGTGGATCACATGGTTATAGTCCAAGAGTTTGGCGAACTTCCGTCGGGTGAATGGGTGTTGAAACGTGATGATATGCTTTGTGAAATGTCGTACTTGAGAAAAATCTTGGGATCCATGCAAGTAAGGCGTACAACACGCTATTCAAACTTTTCTTTCGAAGAAATTCCTGAGCGGATATTCAAGCGGAAAGGAGATGAAATAAAGGATGTGAATGCAATGATGCGTGGTGATTCGTTTTGGGAAGAGTTCCGACCGACACAGCTCACGGAATCTGAAAGCAAGATGGATAATTTTGTGCAGAACTTGAGTAAAATCAAGGGCTTCAAATACATCATATTCGGTGCCAAGGCCTTGATTGAGAACTTTGTGGAAACGGGATCCAAGGATCATCCGAGTAAAGTAGATATAGGTCCTATCAATACCATCATTTCAAAGAACTATATCGATGGGGTACGTTTGCGTGCATCAGCACAGACTACAGCCAATTTGAATCCGCATTTGTTCTTGAAGGGATACTATGCTTATGGGTTTAAAGATCATCGTTCAAAGTATATGGGAGAGGTAGAGTATTCCTTCAATAAGAAAGAATATTTGCCTAGAGAATATCCGAAGAACTCGATAGCTTTCACCTACCAGTACGACAATATGCTTCCTACCGATAAATTCATGGGTACGGATAAAGATAATATGTTTACTGCTTTCAAATTTACAGAAGTCGATCAGTATAATTATGAACGAACCGCCAATTTGAGGTATGAATTTGAAAGCCGTGTAGGTTTGAAGACGAGTGTGTCTCTGAAACATGCAAATTACGAACCTTGTGGAAAATTGTTCTACCGAACCATGGCGGGACAGAGTCAGTATGTGCAGGAGTTGAAGCAGAATGGCAACGGATCTGTAGAGTCTATGTTTTCTCCGTATAATATCAAGGACTTTTCTACAGCAGAGGCAACTTTCGCTCTTCGTTTTGCACCTGGTGAAACTTTTGTAAATACCAAACAGCGCCGTCTTCCTATTAACTTGGATGCTCCGGTGTTCACCTTGCAGCATACGGTAGGTGTCAAGGGTATCTTGAGTTCGGACTATAATTACAACTTGAGTGAGGTGAGCCTGTACAAGCGTTGGTGGTTGGCTTCATGGGGTAATATCGATACCAGTATAAAGGGAGGAATCCAATGGAATAAGGTTCCTTTCCCCTTGCTGATTATGCCGGCTGCTAACCTTTCTTATATCTTGCAGGACAATACGTTCAGCTTGATCAATAACATGGAGTTCTTGAACGACCGCTATGCTTCATTGGATGTGTCTTGGAATTTGCAAGGCAAGATCTTCAACCGTATTCCTTTGCTGAAACGGTTGAAATGGCGTGAATATATTGGAGTAAAATGTCTGTGGGGTAAATTGACCGACAAGAATAATCCGCTTTTGGAAAAGAATGCCAACGATCCGCTTTTGATGATGTTCCCTGGACATTATGATGAAACGGGACATTATGATCGTTCAAGTTATGTGATGGACCCTAAAAAGCCTTATATTGAATTGAGCGCAGGTATCCATAACATTTTCAAATTGCTCCATGTAGAATATGTGCATCGTTTGAATTATAGAGAATTGCCAACAGCCAATAAGTGGGGTATTCGATTTATGATTCGTACAGTATTCTAAAGAGAGTTTTACTGCCAGAATTTCGTTTCTATTCTAAACTTTTTGTAATTTTGTCATATTAAATTGGATGAATATGGTTAGAACAGAAATACAGACCGTGAAGTTGCGCTTTGGTATTATTGGTAATACGGAAGGACTGAATCGGGCGATTGACATAGCCATGCAAGTGGCACCCACTGACTTGTCGGTTTTGGTGACCGGTGAGAGTGGAGTCGGAAAAGAAAGTTTTCCTCAAATAATCCACCAGTTCAGTCGTCGTAAGCATGGACCTTATATTGCCGTCAACTGTGGTGCTATTCCTGAGGGAACGATTGATTCGGAGTTGTTCGGACACGAAAAAGGTGCGTTTACAGGAGCTATCAGCGACCGTAACGGATACTTTGCTGAAGCCAATGGCGGTACCATCTTTTTGGATGAGGTGGGTGAACTTCCATTGTCTACTCAAGCACGTCTGCTGCGTGTCCTCGAAACGGGCGAGTTCATAAAGGTAGGATCTTCTAAAGTGCAGAAAACCGATGTACGTATCGTTGCGGCTACGAATGTAGACTTTAATGATGCTATCGCGGAAGGTCGTTTCCGAGAAGATTTGTATTACCGATTGAACACGGTTCCTATCAAGGTTCCGGCTCTTCGGGAACGTCCGAATGACATCGTACTCCTGTTTCGTAAATTTGCAGCTGATTTTGCAGAGAAATACCGTATGCCGGCAATCTCATTGAGTGAAGATGCCAAGCAGATGTTGACTGCCTATTCTTGGCCCGGTAATATTCGTCAGTTGAAGAACATAACCGAACAGATTTCCATCATTGAAACCAATCGTGATATCACAGCTGAAATTTTACAGCATTATCTGCCGAACCGGCAATCATCTCGTCTGCCGACTTTGACGCATGCGAAGGGAACGGATGGCGGACGGAAAAGCTTTGAAAGTGAGCGTGAAATTCTGTATCAGGTTTTGTTTGACATGCGTCGTGACGTGACTGAATTGAAGAAGCTCGTGCACGATATTATGGAAGAACGAGGTATGCAGGCTCCGATGCCGCATACCAGTGATAATACGCTGCCTTATCTGTCAAACCCATCAGTTGGAATCATACAGGATAATGCTTCTATTTCTTCAGTCCATCCTATTACAGCCGTCACTCCATCGAAAGTGAGTATTCCTCCTCGAATGGATGCAGAAGTACAGGATACGGAAGAATATGTAGAAGAAAATCTTTCATTGGATGACGTGGAGAAAGAAATGATTAAAAAGGCTTTGGAACGTCATCACGGCAAACGCAGGAATGCCGCAAATGACCTGAAGATATCAGAAAGAACATTGTATCGAAAAATTAAAGAATATGGGATTGAATAATCTGAAAGCAATTAAAATATTATCGTCGGTTTGTCTTGTTGTGTCCTTATTGGCAGCTTGTACGGTATCATATAAGTTTAATGGTTCTTCTATTAATTACGAAAAGGTGAAGACTATTTCCTTCGAGAACTTTCCTAACCGTTCCGTAGCTTTCGTTTGGGGACCTATGGAGTCCATGTTCAATACGGCTTTGCAGGATATGTACCTGCAGCAAACCCGATTGAAGCAGATACGTCAAGGCGGTGATTTGGAGTTGTCTGGTGAAATCATAAACTACGACGCTTACAATAAAGGAGTAGGTTCGGATGGTTATTCTACCATGGCGGAATTGAAGATGACCGTGAATGTGCGTTTTGTGAACAATACGAATCATGCTGAAGATTTTGAACGTCAGTTTACGGCGAGTCGTGAGTTTGACGCTTCTTTGCAGATGAGTACCGTTCAAGAAGAGAAGGTAACTCAGATGATTAAGGAAATCGTGGAACAGATATTTAATGCTACCGTAGCTAATTGGTGATAGAAGTGTATGGAACAACAGGAGTTACAGGAGTTGATTGCTCATCCGGAACGTTTGAATGAGGGAACTCTGCCACTCATGAAGAAGCTGGTGGAGCGTTATCCTTATTTTCAGACGGCATGGATTCTTTATCTCAAGAATCTCTTTGTTTTGCAGAGTCCCAATTTTAAGGAAGAACTCCGCAGAGGCTCTTTGTATGTTGCAGACTTGAGCGTCCTGTTCTATTATATAGAAGGAGACCGTTTCTCGATAAAGAAGCATAAGGTAGATGCCGCTTCTCAGACGGATACCCAATCAGACCGTACCTTGGATTTGATAGACCAGTTCCTTTCTGAATTACCGGAACATCCGGTGAACGCAAGAGAAGAATTGCCGATACCTATGGAAATTCAGGGTGATTATACTTCGGTTCTCTTGTCTGAGATCCAGGAGGAAGAAGAGGAAGAGTCTGCTCCATTGAAAGGACAAGAACTCATTGACCAGTTTATAGAAAAATCAGAGTCAGATTCAGGAAGAGATCCTGAGATTATTCAAGAAGAACCACAGGATTCCTTATCTGAAGAAGCAGAGGAGCAGGAAGTGTCAGCATTGGAAAACAATGAATCTTCTCAAAGTGAAGAAGATTCCGAAGAAAGCTATTTTACAGAAACTTTGGCGAAGATTTATGTGAAACAGCAGCGGTACGACAAGGCTCTGGAAATTATTAAAAAATTAAATTTGAAATATCCAAAAAAAAATGCTTACTTTGCAGACCAAATTAGATTCTTGGAAAAACTGATTATTAACGCTAAATCAAAATAAAAGAAAATGTATTTATTATTCGTAACATTAATTGTTCTTGCAGCATTATTGATGTGTTTTGTTGTTTTGATACAAAATTCAAAAGGTGGAGGTTTGTCTTCTAGCTTTGCAGCTTCCAATCAGATTATGGGTGTTCGTAAGACTACAGATTTTATTGAAAAACTAACTTGGGGATTGGCTGCATTCATTGTAGCTGTAAGTATTCTTGCAGCTTATGCTATTCCTTCACATGACGAAGCTTCTTCTTCTGTTATCATGGAACAGGCTGTAAAAGAACAGGCAACAAATCCGTTGAATGCTCCTTCTGGTTTTGCAGCTCCTCAGACTGATGCTCCTGCAGCTACTCCTGCTGAAACACCAGCTGAACCTTCAAAGGAAAATTAATAGTAAAGAGATATTAGTTGGTAAAGTCACTTCGGATTCTTATTCGAAGTGACTTTTTTTTGCTTGTTTCTGATGATGTAGGATATGGGTTGAGAAATAGCGATAAAACGTTGGCTGTTGCACGGATGAACTCGTACGATACAGGGTATAAAAAAAGCTCCGACTTTCATTGCTGAAGTCGGAGCTTTTTAATTTATGCTTTTATTTATTTGTTGATCTTGCTCCAAGTATCTTTCAAAGAAACGGTTCTGTTGAAAATCAAGTGGTCAGGAGTAGAATCTTTATCCACATTGAAATAGCCGATACGCTGGAACTGTAAGTAATCTAAAGGTTTAGCGTCAGCAAGGAATTTTTCAACGTAACATTCATTCAAAACTTCCAATGAATCAGGGTTGATCATTTCCTTCATAGCTTCCAATGGAGAGCAGTTCTTGGCTTCGCGGATTGCAGCCATCTCATCGCGTGGATTTTCAACTTTCCACAAGCGGTCGTACAAACGAACTTCAGCTTTGATGCAGTGGTTGCAGCTTACCCAGTGAAGAGTTCCTTTTACTTTACGGTTTGCTTCTGGCATACCGCTCTTCGTATTTGGATCATATTCTGCATATACTTCTACTACATTGCCGTTTTCATCTTTCTTGCAACCGGTACATTTTACGATGTATGCATTCTTCAAACGAACTTCTTTACCAGGAGTCATGCGGAAATACTTCTTCGGAGCATCTTCCATGAAGTCATCCTGTTCAATCCATAATTCACGGCTGAATTCAATAGTATGTGTTCCAGCTGTTTCATCTTCTGGATTATTGATGGCTTCCATTTCTTCTACCTTGTCTTCAGGGTAGTTGGTAATTACCAATTTAACCGGATGAAGAACTGCCGATACACGAGTAGAACGAACGTTCAAATCTTCACGTACGGCACTTTCAAGCAAAGCAAAATCATTCAATGCATCGTAAGTGGTATAACCAATCTTGTCGACGAAGTTGCGGATAGACTCTGGAGAATAACCACGGCGACGGAATGCACAGATTGTCGGCATACGTGGGTCGTCCCAACCGTTTACTAAACCTTCTTTCACCAAAATCAGAAGGTTACGTTTGCTCATCAAGGTATAGCTCAAGTTCAATTTGTTGAATTCATACTGATGAGGACGGTTGTCTTCAAGGTCCTTGCCGTCTTTTACCCAATCTACGAACAAATCGTACAATGGACGGTGAGGAACGAATTCAAGTGTACACAAAGAGTGGGTAACACCTTCAAAATAGTCGCTCTGGCCATGAGTGAAGTCGTACATAGGATAAGCCTTCCAATGGTCACCGGTACGGTGATGAGGAGTTTTGACTACACGGTAGATGATTGGGTCACGGAAATGCATGTTCGGATTAGCCATATCAATCTTGGCACGAAGAACCATCTTTCCTTCTTCAATTTCGCCGCTGTTCATCTTCTGGAAAAGCTCCAAAGATTCTTCGATAGGGCGGTTGCGGTAAGGGCTTTCAGTACCGGCTTGTGTAGGAGTACCTTTTTGAGCAGCGATTTCTTCAGCCGACTGTTCGTCAACATACGCTTTTCCCTGTTTGATCAAGTGGATGGCAAAGTCCCACAATTGCTGGAAGTAATCAGAAGCGTAATATTCGTTGCCCCATTCAAATCCTAACCATTTGATGTCTTCTTTGATGGCTTCAACGTATTCTACATCTTCTTTGGTCGGGTTTGTATCATCGAAGCGCAGGTTACAAACGCCGCCATAGCGTTTGGCAATACCAAAGTCCATGCAAATGGCTTTAGCATGACCTATATGCAGATAACCGTTAGGTTCTGGCGGGAAACGAGTTTGAATTCTACCCCCGTTCTTACCTTCTTTCAGGTCTTTCTCTACAATCTGTTCAATAAAGTTCAGACTTTTCTTTTCTGAACTCTCACTACTATTCATTTCTGTCATGGTAATGTCGTTTATTCTTTTGCTTGCAAAAGTAGTGAATTCTTTGGGATATACCTAAATCTTACCGCTTTTTACGATGAAATCTGAATCTTTAATTTTCTTATGAAGAATTATCTTCTGCTGCTTCTTGTAAATCGGGGTGGCTTTCGGGTGTTTCTCTATGTTGTTGATGCAATCAAGTGAAATTGAATACATCAATAGGAGGGTGTCTGTCCTTTTCTGTAAAAATTATGAAATCTTAAATTTTGTACATGTATAAAGACTTTTTTTCTTATTTTTACCGGAAATAAATCGTTAAATTCTTTAAATAGACGATAAAAATACAAATAATCGCAAAATATGTTTAATGACATCTTTTTATATTTGGTCGGTTAAAAAAAAGGCTTCATATTTGTGCCGTTATCCTGAAAACAATCTTTTTACCTTAAAAAAAACTAATACCTATTGAAAACTTTAAAAAAGGCTCTTTGTGAAAAGGGCCTTTTTTATTTTTATATCTTTCCTTCTTTTCCTTCTATAATTAATATTTTTTAGGTTTTGGAAAATCGATAAATTGGAGCCTAATTTGAGGAATGATATTTGTGTTGTCTGCATCGCATCGTTCTGTGTGTACCCTGTGTGATTTGTTTAAGGTACGGAATGAAATCTATACTCTTTGGATATAGTAGGGGGAATTCCTTTTTTATAGTTCGATGTAAGGCTTGTTGTATGCAAGACTGGTGCCCAATAGCATTGAGATGTTCATAGATTGAAAGATAATTGATAAAAGAACGTACAATTTAATTATCTTTGTAGTGAAATAGAAAATGAAAGAGATATGGCACAACCGTTGGCAGAACGTATGCGTCCGCATACACTTGATGAGTATATCGGACAGAAACATTTGGTAGGAGAAGGAGCGGTCCTGCGTAAGATGATTGATGCAGGTCGTATTTCTTCATTCATATTATGGGGACCTCCAGGAGTAGGTAAAACCACGTTGGCTCAAATCATAGCCAACCGTTTGGAGACTCCTTTTTATACGCTCAGTGCCGTAACTTCAGGAGTCAAGGATGTACGTGAGGTTATAGAACGAGCCAAGAGCAATCGGTTTTTCTCTCAGCAAAGTCCAATCTTGTTTATCGATGAAATCCATCGTTTCAGCAAATCTCAGCAGGATTCGTTGTTGGGTGCTGTCGAAACGGGAGTTGTGACGCTGATTGGTGCTACTACAGAGAATCCTTCGTTTGAAGTGATTCGTCCTTTGCTGTCGCGTTGCCAACTTTACGTGTTGAAGTCATTGGAGAAAGAGGATTTGTTGGAACTGCTGCATTCGGCTATCCAGCGTGATGCCATCTTGAAGGAGAAGCACATTGAGTTGAAGGAGACGGATGCGATGCTTCGCTATTCGGGAGGAGATGCTCGCAAACTCTTGAATATTCTGGAATTGGTGGTAGAAGCAGATAATGAAGATCCGATAGTCATTACTGATGAGAAAGTGGTGGAACGTCTTCAACAGAATCCTTTGGCATACGATAAGGAAGGTGAAATGCACTATGACATTGTTTCGGCGTTTATCAAATCCATTCGAGGGAGTGACCCCGACGGTGCGTTGTATTGGTTGGCTCGAATGGTAGAAGGAGGTGAGGATCCTGCTTTTATTGCCCGACGTCTGGTTATCTCCGCAGCGGAAGATATCGGTTTGGCCAATCCGAATGCCTTGTTGCTGGCAAATGCAGCATTTGATGCTGTCATGAAAATAGGATGGCCCGAAGGACGTATTCCTTTGGCTGAGGCTACGGTTTATTTGGCTACCAGTGCAAAAAGCAATTCGGCCTATGCTGGCATAAATTCAGCTATAGAGTTGGTTCGCGAAACAGGAAATCTGCCAGTTCCTCTGCATCTTCGAAATGCGCCGACTAAATTGATGAAGCAGTTGGGTTATGGCAAAGACTATAAATATGCTCATGCCTATAAGAATAATTTTGTAGAACAACAGTTCCTTCCTGATGAGATCAGTCAGACCAGAATCTGGCATGCTCAAGAAAATCCGGCAGAAGTCAAGTTGAAAGACCGGATGCTTCAGTTGTGGGGGGACCGATATAAATAACATTAGAATATGATGAAAATAGTTGTATTGGATGGATTAACTTTGAATCCTGGAGATTTGTCATGGAGTGCTTTGGAAGCATTGGGAGAAGTGACCGTATATGATCGGACATCACCGGCAGAGTTGATAGAACGTGCCTCTGATGCTCCTGTCTTGTTCACTAATAAGACGATTATTGACGCAGCGGCTATAAAAGCCTTGCCTCAGTTGAAATACATCGGAGTCTTGGCCACGGGATACAACGTAGTGGACATAGAAGCAGCTCGTGAGTGTGGAGTCGTGGTAACAAATATTCCGGCTTACAGTACATATTCTGTTGCTCAGATGGTCTTTTCACATATCCTGAACATCACTCAGCATGTTGATCATTATGCTAATGAGGTGCGTCAGAGAGTATGGAGTTCGCAGGCTGATTTCAGTTACACCAATACGCCATTGATAGAGTTGGCAGAAAAGAAAATTGGTATTGTAGGTTTGGGTCACACGGGAATGGCTACAGCACGCATTGCCTTGGGCTTTGGCATGGAAGTGTGTGCCTTTACCAGTAAGGAGGCATCGTCATTACCAGAAGGCATTCAAAAGGCTACTTCCATAGATGAGTTGTTCCAGACGTGTGACGTGGTAAGTTTACATTGTCCGCTTACTTCAGAAACGAAAGAACTGGTGAATGCTCGTCGACTTTCTTTGATGAAGAAGAGTGCCATCCTTATCAATACGGGACGTGGCGGATTAGTGAATGAAGCGGATTTGGCGAAAGCATTGGAACAAGGAGATTTGGCTGCTGCTGGATTGGATGTGATGGTTTCTGAACCGCCTGTTGCTGAAAATCCTTTGCTTAAACTTTCCAATTGCTACATCACTCCGCATATTGCTTGGGCTACAAAGGAAGCGCGCGTCCGCTTGATGAAACAGACGGTAGCCAATCTTAAGGCCTACCTTGAAGGCAAGACTATTAATAATGTAGTGAAATAATGATTTAAGAATACAACTAAAGTGGTAAACGTAATGATGACTAAAGAAGAAAGAATTCAAAAAGCGGTAGCTTTATTTAAAGAAGGGTATAATTGTTCGCAGTCGGTAGTTGCTGCATACGCCGACTTGTATGGGTTTACTCCAGAACAGGCTTTTCTCATGTCGGCTGCATTCGGTGGTGGAATCGGTCGTATGCGTGAAACTTGTGGAGCTGCTTGTGGCATGTTTTTGTTGGCAGGTCTGGAAAAGGGAGCAGTCGATGGAAAAGATCGTCAGGCAAAGGGAGATACGTATGCCTTGGTGCAAGATCTGGCAGCTAAGTTCAAAGAAGAAAATGGTTCTATGCGTTGTGCCGATTTGTTGGGATTGTCTAAGAAAGAGCCTATCGTTTCAACTCCAGAAGAACGTACACAGAAGTATTATGCAAAACGTCCGTGTGCTATGATGGTAGAAACGGCTGCGCGTCTTTTCGGAGATTACCTGGAGAGCATTCATAAATTGTAACTGATACGCTCATTAATCCATTCATTCACCAGTTCTTTCAGTGAAAGAGTGATCTTGTGAGAATTTTTTACTAACTTTGCATAAAATTAATAAAGACAGCAATGAAGTGGAAGTTTTATTGCTGTCTGATAAAATTTGATGATATTATGTTAGAAGAAAAAGCAGGCGTTATTGCCGGTAAAATTTGGGAAACACTGAATGGCAGTGAAGGAAAGACTCAAAAACAAATCAAGAAAGAAGCAAAGTTAATAGACAAGGACTTGTTTCTTGGTTTAGGATGGTTGCTTCGTGAAGATAAGATTGTGACTAGTGAAGTGAAAGTAAAAGATAAAGTTGAGTTATTCATCAAATTGAAATAAGAGTAACTTCTCTTTTAAGGTATTTGGGCATCTGTAGAAATGTTTTTTCTGCAGATGCTTTTTTTATATGGTTTAGACCAAAGAGAAGGCAGTGGAATTATAGATGACAGTTGAAGGGGAGGCCATAAAGAGTTGAGTAAAATTCGTTATCTTTGTATATAGCATATTCGATATGAAACGATCATTGGGTTGCTAGCATATTTCCCGCAACTGAAGGAAAAGCTCCATCAGTTGGCAGCGGAGCGTAATCAGTACACTCATGCACAAGGAGAAAAAAGAAGGGAAGGATATAATCAGATGAAGAAAAAAGAGTTTGAAATAGAAGGTCGGAGCATTCACGAAGAATTGCTTCGTTTGGCCGCTCAAGGAAATAAACCTTTTACGGAGAGCCTATGTCCGGGAGTGGAGCATATCTTGGGTATACGTATTCCGCTTTTACGAAAGTTGGCCAAGCAGATAGCGTGTTCCAATTGGGAAGATTATCTGGAAACAGCAGGGACTTATTATATGGATGAACGCCTTCTTCAAGGATTGGTCTTGGGATATATACATCCCGATGAGGACCTTGAAAAATACCTTGCAAGGGTATCACGCTTCGTGAAGGTTATCAATAGCTGGGCCGTGTGCGACAGCTTTGCCTTTGCTGGAGGAAAGTCTTTCGTCCGCCGGAATGCACCTCGATTATGGGCCTACTTGAAAGAATGGATGCAGTCGACTCAGGAATATGAAGTTCGTTTTGGAGTCGTAATGGCCATGAAATATTTTATTGATTCGGAACACCTGGCTGAGATGTTTCAATGCTTTGATCAAATCCATCACAGAGGATATTACGTGAAGATGGCCCTTGCATGGGCTGTATCCGTTTGCTTCGTTTTTGATTCAGAACGCACATTCGCTTATTTGAAGCAGAATGCTTTGGATGATTTTACATACAATAAAAGCTTGCAGAAAATAGGGGAGTCATACCGCGTTTCATCGGAACAGAAACAGCGGATAAAGTTGATGAAACGTTAGTTGGATTCGATGAAAAAAGTTATCTTTAATTTTCAGTGAAAGAATTATTAATGTGCTAAATAAATATTATTTATGAAACAGAAAAAGCATTGGGGACTGGCTTGTCTTTTGTCTATCTTATGTTCTTGTGGGCAACAGCATACCGCAGGAACGCAACCTGATCAAACCGTTTCTTCAACTATCCAGCAGAATCCGGTTGTAGAGACTATCATGGCACGCAGAAGTATTCGAAAGTACAAGAACCAGCCGATAGAGAGTGAGAAAATGCAGGAGATCATTCGGTGCGGTATCAATGCCCCTAATGGAAAGTATCTGGAGTCGTGGGAGGTACGTATTGTGGACACTCCAGAGCTGATGGAAGAAATTCAGGTAGGATACAATGCTTATTTGGAGAAGCAAGGGCGTAAGTCGGGAGTTCATCCTTCGTATGGAGCTCCGGTCTTGATATTCATTGCGTATGATCCTACTTATGATTTGTCTCAGGTGGATTGTGGACTGTTGGGCGGAAATATGATATTGTCTGCCGAATCATTGGGATTGGGAACGTGCTGCTTGGGTGGATTGGTCCGTTACATCAATAGTCCCGAAGGTGCTCCTTTGTTGAAGCGACTGGATTTTCCAACTTCCCATCGTTTGCTATACGCCATTTCTTTAGGTTATCCGGATGAGCACCCGGCTGCCAAACCTCGAAATGCAGAGAAGGTGAAATTCGTCAAATAAAATGTAACTCTTTCGGGCGGATGGAAACGAATCTGTCGGGGAGTTTGGGCTGATAGCTTGAAGATAGGGAACTACATGAGAGGTTTGTTTTCGTTTCGTGTGCCTTCTAGGTAAAAATATCGAAACTTTTCGTACCTTTGTTCCCTATAAAACCTGATATTGTTTATGGCATTTGAAGCAACAAAAAAAGAATGGGGCGAGCTTTATGCATTTTTCCGCCTGTTGGCCGATGGGCATGTTTGTGCTGGAACCCCCGACTGTAAGAAAAATGAATCACAGTGTATTCCTGTAGCGATGGTCCAACGTGAAGAACACGATGGTACCCGCCAATATATTGTAGAAAATGAAGAAATACACATTGTCGGTGAAAAGATAGACAAGCGTGTTCCGCGTGAAGATTTCGGCATCGTAGCTGATTTGGTGTTTCAGGCGATGAAGAATAGTCGTGAAAACGAGGTCACCTCACCAGATGGTGTTGAAGAATTTTTAGACGAAGTGGCGATTTTTGATTTGGAAGCCAAAACTGATGACCGTACGGATTTCTCAGTCGCTTTCTATGACGCTTCAGCTCCTTTGGTTGGCTTTTGTGTCCGCTCTCGCTTAGGCTTGATGATTCCGCTTATCGATGGAGGACGTACTGCTAACTTCAAGTTTGAACAGACGGGTGTGAAGTTTGCCGGACCGACGGTCAACAAAATCAATGCGGAAGGAGAAGAAGATGATGTCACTTCACGTATGTTGATGATAGAACGTTTGGGAGGTGTCTTGAAATACAGTGACGTAGCCGACAAGGTGTTCCGTAGCAATCTTGCAATGATTGATTTGCACTTGGCTCGTGTATTGGCTGAAATGACACGTTTGATGTGGTTGGATGGAATGACAAAGGTGACCGATCTGACTGCAGAAATCAAGAAAATAAATCCTTTGAAGATTAAGGATGAATTGATAAACAAACACGGATATTACGAATTCAAGATAAAAGAGTTCCTGTTGGCTTTGGCTACAGGAATGCGTCCTGCTAAATTGTATAACGGAACAGATTCTGCCATTGCAGGTTTCTTTTTCGTTACTGCGGAAGGCGAAGTGCTCTGCTATCAGCGTGCTTGGCGTCAGAACTTCGTGGATTTCTTGTTCAATAACAGTCGTTTTGAGAAGGGATCTACTGAAAAGGATAAGTATGGATACTTGGAGCGTGAAAACAATGTGTATTACTTCAAGTTGAACCTGAAAATAGGTCTCTTGAAACGATAAAAGGCTTTCCTTTTTGAGGAATGGTCTAAGGGAGAAGGCTGTATATCATCGGTTGGATGATGTACAGCCTTTTTGTATGCAGGGCAGCGTGAGTTCCTCGGTTGGAGAGTTCGTAGCTGGTTCGGTGACTTGCTTGAAGAATGTCGTTTGTCTAACTCGTAGCTCGTTTGACAGATTTATGCCGCACTCCTTGTTTTACTTGAGTTTTGTTTCCTGACCGATAAAATCTTATCTTTGTAACTTCAAGTGTATGAGTACGTCATGAATCATGCATCAATCGTTTTATATCATTCATAAAAAACATATCTACATGAAAAAAAAGAACATTTTGGCAGTCGTCGCTTTGGTTGGATTGTCACCGAGTATGGCACAGACTACAGGAAGAAGCCTGAAAGTAGATGATTTGGTGGCTTGGCAGCGAATCACGCAACAGGAAATTGCAGATAATGGAGAATGGGTAGCTTGTAAAATGGAACCTTGGAAAGGGGATGCTACTGTCTTTCTTTATGGGAAAAAAGGGAAGGAAGTGGCAACGTTTCCTGCAGTTGATCGATTTCAGTTTTCTGCATCATCAGCTTATTTGTTGGTAGGTAAGAAACCGGAAATGGCCGTGGTTGAGGCTTTGAAGCTGAAAAAGGTGAAAGAGGACAAAATGCCGATGAATTCCTTGGTTCTTTATGCTGTGAAAGGGAAAAGTGAAAATATAGATTCTGTAAAGACTTATCAGATGGCTCAAGAAGCGGATTGGTTGGCTTACCAATGTGGTAGGAAAGATTCTACGCTTCATGTACGTTCTTTGGATGGAAGCGTTTCTTATTCATTTCCTTCGGTCGCTTCTTATGGTTTTGCCAAGAAAAGTGGAATGCTGTATTTTGAAGAAATAAAGAAGGATGTTCATCGGTTATATGTGCTGAATCCACAGGTGGGAACTCCTGCTCTTCTTAAAGAAGGAAAAGGAATTTTTAAACAGATGGTATTTGATGACCAAGGACAGCATCTGGCTTTTTTATATGCGTCGGATAAGAAAACGGCTTATAAGGCAACTGAACTTTGGCTGTCGGAACATCAGCAGGCGGCTCAACAGGTCGTGACAGCCGGACATCCGTCATTACCTCAAGGGTGGGTGGTCAGCGAACATGGTCAATTGAATTTTTCAAGGACGGCATCGCGTCTCTTTTTTGGAACGTCACCGGAGCCCAGACAAAAGGATACCTTGCTACTGGCAGAGAATCGTCCTTCCGTGCAGGTATGGAGTTGGGACGAACCGGTACAGTATACGGTGCAGCAATTCAATAAGGAGAAGGATTTGAAGAAAAGCTATGGAGCTGTTTACAATTTGAATCCCCAAACCGTTTACCAGTTGGCCACTGAAGAACAGCCGGAATTGTTGATTGGTAATGAAGGTGAGTCTGCTTATGCCGTAACTTCCACTTCTCGTCCTTATTCTCTTTCATGGATGTGGGAAGGTCGTACACGTAGTGATTATGAAGTGGTCTCTTTGGAAAATGGTCAACGAAGATCCTTGGCAAAGGCTGACTACGGGGTTTATAAACTTTCTCCTGAAGGCAAGTATGCTTATTGGTATGCAGAGACCGACAGTTGCTGGTATACGCTGTCGTTGGTCGATGGAAAGAAGTATCAACTGACTACTCCTCAGACTTTTGTGGGATGGAATGAAGACAATGACGTTCCGAATTATCCAGAAGCCTATGGAGAAGCGGGATGGTCAGTTGGAGATGAAGCTATTTATTTGTACGGCCGCTATGATATTTGGAAGTTTGATCCAAGAGGGGAGAAGCAGCCGGTGAACGTGACTGTGAACGGACGAAAGAATCGAGTGGCCTATCGTATGGTGACTTTGGATGCAGAAGCTCGGGCGCTGGATCCTCAGTCTTTGTCATTGGTGAAAGGTACGAATGAAGTGACGAAGTCGGATGGTTATTACAGTTTGCGTTTGGCTAAGTCGGAAGCTCCAAAAGCTTTGTTGACCGGTGATTTCATGCTTTCTACATTGGTCAAGGCAAAAAAAGCCGATAAGGTGGTTTTCACGAAGGAGTCGTTTGAAATGTATCCTGATCTTTATTACTCCAATCTTGCGTTTAAAAAGTACGTTCAGTTGACGGAAGGCTATAAACAGCAGGAAGGTATTCGTTGGGGAACAGCCGAATTAGTTTCGTGGACTTCTTTGGATGGTCGTAAATTAGAGGGAGTACTTTATAAGCCTGCGGATTTTGATCCGAACAAGAAGTATCCGATGATTGTAAATTTCTATGAACGGAATGCTGAAACTTTTTTCAAGTATCGTATGCCGGAAGCTCATCGCTCTACGGTAGATTATCATTTGTACAACAGCAACGGGTACATTATCTTTAATCCCGATGTTCGTTATGTGGACGGACATCCGGGACAGAGTTGCTATAATTGCGTGATGCCGGGCATTCAGATGATTCTTGATAAGGGATTTGTTGATGAGAAGGCAATAGGAGCACAAGGTCATAGCTGGGGAGGCTATCAAGTCGCTTATTTGGCTACACGTACCCAATTGTTTGCTGCTATTGAATCGGGGGCTCCCGTTGTCAATATGTTCAGTGCTTATGGCGGGATTCGCTGGGGATCTGGATTGGCTCGTTCTTTCCAATATGAGCATACACAGAGCCGTTTGGGAACAACCCCATGGAACGGACCGGAAATCTATAAAGAGAATTCTCCGTTGTTCACCATGGATAAAGTACAGACTCCTATCTTGATTTTACATAATGACAGTGATGGACATGTGCCTTGGTATCAAGGAATTGAATATTTTGTGGCCATGAAGCGTTTGGGTAAGCCTTGTTGGTTGTTGAATTATCCGGGTGAGCCGCACTGGCCGATGAAGATTCCTAATAAAGTGGACTTTCAAAAGCGTATGTTACAGTTCTTCAATCACTATTTGAAGAAGGAGGCGATGCCGCAATGGATGGAAGAAGGATTGCCGGCTGTAGACGAACCCTTTGAGTTAGGATATTGATTCTTGTTCTTGCAAAATAAAAGGTGTCTTGAATGTAATTTTCAAGACACCTTTTTATTTTGATAATTAAGGTTTATACCAATTTAATTTTCAAAATCTTACCGTAGCTTGCGGGAAGATCAAAAGTGGTTGGTTCTTTGTATGTGAAGGAAATCTCTTCTTTCTTTCCTGTCAGCAAATCTTCTGCTTTGCATTTTTCAAGGCAAGGCATCTGTAGGTAGTTGAAGGCATGTTCTGGCAAATTGACGGAAACTGTCATTGGAAAGTCTCCGAAGTTAGCGACTATCAACAATACTTCATCTTTGTATTTGCGCAGGAAGGCATATTGCTTGGACTCGTTCAATTGCCAATTGTTATGGTTCACATACATCAAATCGAAGAATTCGCCATTGCTTAATGCTTTTTCCTTGTTGCAGAGATTCAGTAGCGTTTTGTAAAACTTGCGGATTTCTTTTTCATCCTTTGTCAAGTGTACCATGTTGAACTTACCTTCATTGTTCCAACGGCGTACACAATCCACACTCCAATAATCGAAGATGGTAGTTCGTCCGTCTCGACCGCTGAAACCTTCTTGTTCCATACCTGGCTCTCCTAATTCTTGTCCGAAGTAAATCATCATCGGGTTGGTATTCATACAAGAAGAAACAATCATGGCCGGGAATGCTCGTTTCGCATCACCGATGAAGAAGTCTGAAGCGATGCGCTGTTCGTCATGATTTTCAAGGAAATTAAGCATGTGGTCTTGAATGTCGTTCACACTCTGCCAGCAGTGGGTAATATTGGTTGCAGGTGCCTGCCCGCAGGTGATGGCTCGTAAGGTGTCGTACAATCCTACTTTGTCATATAGATAATCAAAATGACCGTTGAAGATGTAGTTTCGGTATTCGTTAGGATTGTAAACTTCAGCTATGAAGATGAGGTCCGGGTACGCTTTTTTAACTTGCGGAATGCACCATCCCCAGAATTCGCAAGGAACCATTTCTGCCATATCACAGCGGAATCCGTCGATGCCTTTGGATGCCCAGTAAAGGAGGATGTCACACATCTTCTTCCAGGTGTCCGGTATAGGGTTGAAATGACATCCGCTGTTATGGATATAATCCACTCCATAATTCAGCTTGATGGTTTCATACCAGTCGTTCACATTGGGCCAAGCGTCGAAACGGTTGTTACCTGTTGCTTTCGCTGGATTTTCTACATAACTTCCGGCCTTTTCATCGAATAAATTGATTTGTCCTTGAAGTTGCTGTCCTGGAATATAATAGAAATTGTTGTTCGGGTTAAATGCTTCGTTGGTACAATCATCTTCTCCCAAGTCTTTCACTCCTTCCGGTTTGGCTAAGGAATGATATTGGCGAGCCACATGGTTAGGAACAAAGTCAATAATCATCTTTAGTTTGCTCTTGTGGGTACGGGCAACCAATTCTTCGAACTCCTTCATTCGTTGTTCTACATTGACCGCCAAATCAGGGTCGATGTCATAATAATCTTTAATGGCATACGGAGAGCCTGCTTTGCCTTTTACTACGGCAGGATGATCTTTCTCCAAACCATATTGAGTATAATCCGTTTGGGTGGCATGAGCGATGATGCCGGTGTACCAGATGTGGGTAGCACCTAATTTTTTGATTTCTTCCAAAGCTTTGGAAGTAAAGTCATTCATTTTCCCGCAGCCATTCTCTTTCATGCTGCCGTTGGTGAGATGTTCTTTTTGTTGATTGCCGAATAAGCGGGTGAACACTTGATAAATAATCATCTTTTCGTTTGTATTCATAGTGTATGTAGTTTTTATAAGGTTTATAGCCGATATCTACCGGAAAGGAAGAAATCGGTATGTGTCTTTAATGATTAGCGTAGGCAAATATAACAAAAGAAATGAAAAAGAAGAAATGGAAACGATTAGTTTCTATGTTGGCAGTTTGGATACTGCCTGTTGAATAAAGAAAAAGCAGAGTTCCATTATCCGTTCAAGAACGAAGGGGACTCTGCTTCTGTTATGATTTTCCATGCAACGATGTGCATGGAAGTAGAATTAGCTGTTAGGCAATGCCGTGAACATTGGCAGTCTTATCTATCTTTTTGATCAGACCTTGCAATACAGCTCCCGGACCACATTCAATGAACTCATCTGCTCCGTCTGCAATCATGTTCTGAACGGTTTGAGTCCAACGAACGGAAGAAGTAAGTTGAGCTACTAAGTTTGCTTTGATTTCAGCAGGGTCTGTATGAGGTTTTGCATCTACATTTTGGTAAATAGGACATTTCGGGGTATGGATCTCTGTGGCGTTGATTGCAGCTTCCAATTCTACTTTTGCTGGGTTCATCAATGGAGAATGGAAGGCTCCGCTCACTTTTAATGGAAGAGCACGTTTTGCACCGGCAGCTTTCATCAGTTCACATGCCTTATTGATTCCTTCAATAGAACCAGAGATAACGATTTGACCCGGGCAGTTGAAGTTGGCTGCAACACAAACTTCGCCTTCCGCTGCAACTGAAGCACAGATTTCTTCTACTTTTTCGTCTGGCAAAGCGATGATGGCCGCCATGGTAGAAGGCTGCAATTCGCAAGCTTTCTGCATAGCCAAAGCACGTGCATAAACCAGCTTTAATCCGTCTTCAAAAGAGAGTGCACCGGCTGCAACCAAAGCTGAGAATTCTCCCAAAGAGTGACCGGCTGTCATTTCAGGCTTGAATTCTTCGCCCAAGCAGAGAGCTGAAATCACTGAGTGCAAGAAAACTGCAGGTTGAGTTACTTTTGTCTGGCGAAGGTCTTCGTCTGTACCTTCAAACATGATATCGGTAATTCTGAAACCTAATATTTCGTTGGCCTTTTCAAACAATTCTTTGGCAAGAGCCGAATTTTCGTATAAATCTTTGCCCATTCCTACGAATTGAGCTCCTTGTCCAGGGAATACAAATGCTTTCATAAGTCTTTTTATTTATAGATGTTTGTATGCAAAGGTAATGATTCTTTCGACATATTACTCTTTTTCTGTTAAAATGTGCATAGGTACCGGTGAATAGAAATGGTTCAGCGGACCGTGACCTTCTCCTATATGAACATCTTTTCCTGCACAAATGCCTTTGTAAACAAACTCTTTACCGTGTTCTACGGCTTTTTCAATGGATTCTCCTAATGAGAGGAAGGTGGCTATGGCAGAAGATAGACTGCATCCTGTGCCATGTGTGTTTTGGCTTTCTACCAGGTGAGCACTGAATAAATAAGGCTCTTCCTGTTGTTTGACTTGTAGGACATCGATCATTTCACCACCTTCTAAATGGCCTCCTTTGATTAATACCGCTCTGCAACCGAACTGGAGGAGTTCTTTTGCTGCTTTCTTCATGTCTTCTACCGTCTTGACAGGATGGTTTGCCAGTATTTCTGCTTCACTTAAATTGGGAGTTATTAGTTCGGCAAGTGGAATAAGTTCATCGATAAGGGTACGGATAGCAGTCTTTTCTATCAAACGGCATCCGCTGGTGGAAACCATTACAGGATCGAATACAATATGCTGAGGATTGAATTCTTTTAATGAAGCGGCAATAGTGCGGATGATTTCTACATCGTTGACCATTCCTATTTTTACGGAATTCGGACGGATGTCGGTCATTACTGCTTTGATTTGATTGCCCACAAATAGAGGGGGAATGGGGTGGATGCCTTCTACTCCACAAGTATTTTGAACGGTAATGGCTGTGATTGCACTTGCTGCATAGGCACCTAAAGCTGAGATACTTTTGATGTCGGCTTGAATTCCAGCACCACCGCTGCAGTCGGAACCTGCTATGGTTAGTACGCAAGGATATTTTTTCATAATGCTTCTTTGATTTATGTGGAACAAATTTATAAATAAAAAATGAACTTTTCTTGTGCTTTCATTTCTTTTCCTGTTTTAAAAAGGAGGTATCGGGAAAAGTTAGTCTTGAATGGTGGGATGATTTTTCAAGAAATATCTTTGATAAAGTTGCGTCTTTTGTTTTCGTAAAGGAAATTTTTCTTCTTGGGGGTGCAGGGGATATCTCTTTTTCAATCCATATCTTTGTTGTATCTTTAACGGCAAATTAACAATTTAAACCCATGAAAAGAATATTTAGTTCTATTTTTTTGTTCTGTGCAGGCTTACTCATGGCTTCTGCACAACAGATTCAGCATCCGAAGCCGGTCTTGAATCCGGAAAGCTGTACCAGCATTATGGTCTCTAAAGGGGCATCGACGGACGGCTCTGTAATAACCAGTCATACGTGCGACAGTAATTATCGTACTTGGATGGATATTATTTCTGCCTCAAACCATGAAAATGATACGACTGTCAATGTATATTTCGGCCGTATGCATACGGAATATGCGGAGGGTACGCGGGGCATGATCTTGAAAGGAAGTATCCCGGAAGTTCGGTCTACTTACCAGTTTTTGAACACTGCTTACCCTTGTTTGAATGAAAAGCAGTTGGGAATCGGAGAAACTACGATCTCTGGTAGGGAAATATTAGTCAATGAAAAAGGGATGTTCGCTATTGAGGAGTTGCAGCGAATAGCTTTACAACGTTGTTCCACCGCTCGTCAAGCCATTCAATTGATGGGCGAACTGATTGAAAAATATGGATACGGTGATTGGGGAGAATGCCTCACTATTGCCGATACGAAGGAAGTATGGCATTTTGAGGTGTTTGGCGAAGGAAAAGAAAAAATCGGTGGCGTGTGGGCTGCTGTTCGCATTCCGGATGGACACGTGGGTGTGTCTGCCAATATATCTCGTATTTCTGAAATCAATTTGAAGGATACAGAAAATTGCATGGCTTCAAAAAATGTCTTCTCAGTGGCCAAGCGCTTGGGATTATGGGACGGAAAAAAGCCTTTCCGCTTTTGGAAAGCATATAGTGGGGAAAATTATTTCGGAGAACCTAAATCATTCAGTATCCGTGAGTTCTTTATTTTGAACAAGTTGGCTCCTTCTTTGAAGCTGTCTTACGATGCGGAGGAACTTCCGCTGAGTGTCAAACCGGATAAGAAGGTTTCGGCTACAGAGGTCATGGCTTTGTTGTCTGAAACTTACGAAGGAACGGCGTATGATATGACCAAAAATTTAAAGGTTGCGGTTCAAAAGAAAGGTACGGCTGAAGTGGACAGTGTGGTGAGTCCGATGGCTAATCCTTGGATGACTCGTGACATGGTAGATATGTTGAATACCTTGAAGCCAGGTGCGGTAGAAAGAGTGCGTTTGGTTTCTGTTCCTCAGTGTTCGTATTCAACCGTTATCCAGTTGCGTGACTGGTTGCCGGATGCTGTAGGTGGTGTTGTGTGGATGTCGTTCGACAACCCAGGACAGAGTCCTCGTATTCCTATATTTTGTGGAACACAAGATTTGCCGGCTTGTTTCAAAATCTGTGGACAGCATCGTTTCCGTGAAGATGCTGCAGTGTGGAACTTTCGTCGTACGAATAAGTTGGCAACAGTTCGTTGGGGAGCAACGAAAGAACAGATTCAAGCAGGCATGCGTCATTTCGTAGAGAAGGGCCAAGTAGAACTTCCTTATGTGGAGAAACGCTATCAGCAGCTTTTGGAAACAGAAGGGGAAGAAGTTGCAAAGAAGTTCTTGACAGAATATACAGCCGATTTTGCCGGTGGTGCCATCTTGCGTTGGAAGGAAATGGGAGATTCTTTCTGGACGATGTTTGAAAGAGGATTCTAAGTGACAGGTAGTGAATTAGTCTAAGTATAATTACGAAAAAGAGAGATGAAAACATTGATTTTATCGTGTGCTGTAGCCATGGCTTCCATGGGAGCCGTAGCTCAGGGGTATCAGTTTAAAGAGGTCGTAAAAGTTCCGGTTACTTCCGTTAAAAATCAGGCCTCTTCTGGGACGTGCTGGTGTTTTGCCACAACTTCCTTTATGGAAGCGGAATTGTTGCGTATGGGTAAGGGAACTTACGATTTGTCTGAGATGTACATTGTCCGTCAGAAGTATATGAACCAGTTGCAAGACAATTTTATTCGTGCTGGCCGTGGAAATATCGGGCAAGGCAGTCTTTCACATACGTTTATGAATGCATACCGTCAGGTCGGAATTGTTCCCGAAGAAGTATATTGTGGTATCAACTATCAATCCGACCGTCATAATCATGAGGAGTTAGCTTCTTATCTGCATGCTTTGGCAGAGACTTCTGTCAAACTTAAGAAGCGAAGTCCAGAGTATGATAGCTTGGTGGAGAATCTGTTTGATACCTATCTGGGAAAACTTCCAGAGACTTTTACTTATCAAGGAAAGGAATATACACCGAAAAGTTTTACAGAATCTTTGGGTTTGAATATGGATGATTACGTGGAACTTACGAGCTTTACCCATCATCCGTATTATCAGCAGTTTGAGGTGGAGGTTCCCGATAACTGGGAACATCAGCTGATGTACAATCTGCCATTGGATGAGTTGATGGAGGTGACCGATCATGCACTGAAGAACGGGTATACTGTTTGTTGGGATGGAGATGTCAGTGAAAAGGGATTCTCTTTTAAGAATGGGGTAGCCATTAATCCGGAAGTAATCCATGTAGACGACTATGCTACTACCGACCGCGCTCGTTTTGAAAAAATGGATGAGAAAGAGCGTCTTCAAGAAGTGTATAAATTTGAGCGTCCTTTTCCTGAAGTGAATGTCACTCCTGAAGTGCGTCAGGAAGGGTTCGAAAAATTTGTTACCACCGATGACCATTTGATGCATCTTACAGGAATTGTTACCGACCAACAAGGTACGAAGTATTATGTGACCAAGAATTCTTGGGGAACAGAACGAAATGCTTTTGGCGGTTATTTGAATATGTCTGAAAGTTTTGTTCGTGCTAAAACGATTTACATTACGGTACACAAGGATGCATTGCCTAAAGCTATTCGCAAAAAATTGGGTATCCAATAAAAGAATGTTTCAATCGCTGGAAAATTTTTCTTTTTGAGCATTGGAATATGGATGCAGAATTCAGCCTTGAAATGAAAATTGGGGTTGATTTCTTATTCAGTGATCTTATGATGAGGCTATCTTCTTTCGAAGAATTATAGCTGATGGTTTGTAAATCATTGATTGTCGGTTAAAGCAATTTCGAAGAGTCTCATTTCTTATAACATTACGAACGGTCATTCCAGTCTTTTCTGATTGGAATGACCGTTGTTTGTTATAGACAAATCAAATGATAGCAGGATTAAATGATGCAGGTCCCTTCGCTGATTCTTCCTTGAGAAATACTTGTGAAAAAGGGTATTCGATTTGTAAAAACTTTAAAATTCATCATAAATAAGGATTTTTTAATCTTGTTTAAAGTAGACAATCTTTAAAAGAGTAAAAAATATATTTATTTTGCACCCGAATTCTTATAAGCTGGTTTTGTATCCGATAATTTTGATTTTATAGGGCAATTCAGCAGAAAAGGTTGTAAGAATTCGGTATTTCCTTTTCAGCTTCTCTGATAAGGAAATAGGAGATGATGTTTAAATCGTTATTTTATAAAAATGGAACAAGTAAAAGAAACAGGAACAGTGAAAAGTTCAGTAGAGACAGGAAGAAAGTTGTATTGGTGGAAAGCGATAGCATCCTTTATGATGGTACTTCTGACCATGCCTTTGGGCCATGCCTTAATGATTATGATGGAGCATTTTCTCAGTGAATCGGCGTTACATTATGCTGCATTTGCTTTGGGATTTGTGGGAATGGTTATGGTTGTAGTGGGTGTTTTTGTGAAAGGAGATACTCGCCAGACCCTATGGGGATTTTTTGGTGGATTGCTATTTTGGACAGGATGGGTAGAATTCTTGTTTATGTATTTTGCCAATCGCTTTGGAACTCAGCCAGAATTGGACCCGATAACGGGAGAAGTCGTTACCCGACCGGAATATTTGATCTTGCCAGCAACCTTTGGTCTTTGGATGATGGTGATGATTATGTATATTTTCAGTACCAAGAATGGGTGTAATTTTATTAATTGGTGGCAGAACCGTTTATTGGGAGATAACAAGCCTGTGGTGGCTGCACGTCCTATGACTCGACATTCATCTATCATTACATTTATGGAACTGATAATGATTATGTGGGGATCTTATCTTTTACTTATGTTCTGTTATGATGATGTGTTCTTAGGGGAAGACCATCCGATAACCTTGTTGGTTGGATTGGGGTGCTTGATTGGTTCATTCTTTATATTTGCCAAACAGTTGCGTCTTTCAGCTTGGGGTGCCAATATCCGTATGGCCATTGCTACCGTTGTCGTTTTCTGGACTCCTGTAGAAATATTGGGCCGTATCAACGTATTGAGTGAAATTTGGGTGGCCCCGTTGGAACATAAGACGGAAATGGGAATCATCCTGTCGGTCTTTTTGGTATTGGCTGTTTATTTCATATTCAAGGCTTCAAAGAACAAGGCACATCATAAATGATGAAACGTTAATCTGTCCTTTTTCCGATGGGATAAATTCAGTGTGATGAAACTTTATTTTTTTCTCTTCTATGGATTTGGAACCGTAATGTTTTTTTCAACAAAAAGCTTTATTTTTCAAACATATTTATTATATTTGTGAAAATACGTGCAAAAAATATTCATTTATGAACCCGAAAAATAATCATGTTGTCATTATGGCTGGAGGCATCGGAAGCCGTTTCTGGCCCATGAGTAGCCCGAAGTTGCCTAAGCAATTTATTGATGCTTTAGGATGTGGACGTACGCTTATTCAACTTACGGTTGACCGTTTTAAGGAAATTTGTCCTTTAGAGAATATATGGATTGTAACTTTAGCGGATTATGCGGAATATGTAAAGGAACAATTGCCTGATTTCCCTCAAGAACATGTTCTTTTAGAGCCGTGTAGAAGAAGTACTGCTCCGTGTATCGCATATGCCTGTTGGAAAATAAAAGCCAAGAATCCGAGGGCGAACGTGGTAGTAACTCCATGTGATCATATTGTAATGGATGTCCCTGAATTTCAGCGCGTGGTGAATTCGGCTTTGAGCTTTACAGAAAAGTCAGATGCAATTGTCACTTTAGGAATGAAGGCAACCCGTCCTGAAACAGGATATGGATACATTGAGGCGGATTTGTCTATGGCTTGTCCGTCAAATACAGAAATTTATCGTGTGTATGCCTTTAAGGAAAAACCCAATAAGGCTACGGCAGAAAGATATTTGAGAAGAAAGAATTATTTCTGGAACGCCGGTATTTTTGTATGGAACGTATCTACTATTGTCAATGCTTTGCGTGTTTATCAGCCTGCATTGGGAAGCCTTTTTGAACGTATGCTTCCTTATTTCTATACAGATAAAGAACAGGAGATGGTGAATGAATTGTTCCCGCTTTGTGAAAATATATCTGTTGATTACGCTATCATGGAAAATGTAGATGAAATCTATGTACTTCCTGCTTCTTTTGGATGGAGCGATTTAGGTACATGGGGTTCTCTGTATGAAAATTTACAGAAGGACCCTCAGGGAAATGTATGCGTAGGACCGAATATCAAAATGTATGAATCACGAAATTGTGTGGTACACACAACGCAAGAACGGAAAGTAGTGGTACAGGGATTGGATGGCTACATTGTTGCTGAGAAGGATGATACCTTGTTGGTCTGCCGCATGGAAGAAGAACAGCGTATCAAAGAATTTTCGGCAGAATAGGAAAGATGAATATACAGTACGGATAAGAATTTATCCAAGTTACATAAGAAGCTCCGTTTTAATCTTAAGGATTAAAACGGAGCTTCTGTATTTTCCTCTTTATCTTCCATCTCCTTGTTGGTCTTCAGTAGGCTTGTCTATCTTAAACCATGTCTCCTTTTCAGAACAATTAGAATCGATTGACTGAATTAGACAAGTGGCTTGATGGCATTTAAAGCGGCTTCGTAATTAGGCTCTTGCACAATTTCAGGAACCAGTTCTGAGTAAATGACCTTTCCGTCAGGGTTGATAATGACAACGGAGCGAGCCAATAGACCTGTCAGAGGACCATCGGTCATCAAGACACCATACTCTTTGGCAAAGTTGGAAGTGTATTTATAATCAGATAACGGAATGACCTTTTCAATTCCTTCTGTAGTACAAAATCTGCCTTGAGCGAAAGGAAGGTCTTTAGAAATAGCCAAAACGAGTGTATTGGGAATTTCAGAAGCCAATTTGTTGAATTTTCTGACTGATGTAGCACAGACACCCGTGTCAAGACTTGGGAAGATATTTAAAAGTATGTATTTACCTCTGTTTTCAGATAGGCGGAATTCGCTTAAATCGCTTTTTACCAAAGAAAAGTCTGGAGCTTGTGCGCCAGGTTGGATAAAGTCTCCTGATAAATTGACAGGATTGCTTAGAAATGTTACTTGTGTCATTTTAATATTGCATATTTAGGTTATACACAAACTTACAAAAAAAATCTTTTTTATGAGATTGGATATTAAAAAAAATGCAATGCGAAATTGATTTTGGTAATAGGCAGATTTCAATGAAAACTTTCAACATCTATAAAGTTTTGGAGTTCATTGGATGCTCATGGGGAATTCATTTCAGTAGAATCTCTTAAAATATGTGATTTGCAATCCTTTTATACTGCTTAGGTCCTTTTTTTTAGTTTACTTTGCAGCTGAATTTTAATAAATAGAATTATATAATATTTCATGGAGAGAACATTAAAGGATTATGCTGTCTTGGTTTTGAAAGGCATGGGCATGGGAGCAGCCGATGTTGTTCCTGGAGTCTCTGGAGGAACGATTGCTTTTATCGTTGGAATTTATGATGAATTGATTGATTCAATTAAAAGTATCAATTTAAATAGTCTGAAACTTTTATTTACAGGGAAAATCAAAGATTTTTGTACAAGTATCAATGCTGGATTCTTGTTGTCTGTTGTTTTAGGAATCGGTATCAGTGTATTTTCTTTGGCGAAATTAATTACTTGGTTGTTGACTGATCATCCTATTTTGGTTTGGTCTTTTTTCTTTGGTTTGGTGCTTGCATCTTCTTGGTTCGTATCAAAAGATATAAAGGAATGGACTTGGAAAACCATTTTGGGATTTGTAATAGGGATTGGTGTCGCTTTTTATATCACTGTTGCTACTCCGGCCGAAACACCTTCAAACTTACTCTTTATATTCTTGTGCGGAGCGATAGCTATCTGTGCCATGATTTTGCCAGGTATTTCGGGAAGCTTCATATTGGTACTTTTGGGTAAGTATTTCTTTATCATGGAGGCAGTCAAGTCTTTTGACTTGCTCATAATCGCCGTATTCGGTGCAGGTGCTTGCGTGGGTATCACTTCTTTCTCTAGATTGCTTTCTTTTGCATTGAAGAATTTTCGTAATTTGACATTGGCTGTCCTTACAGGATTTATGTTGGGGTCTTTGAACAAAGTATGGCCTTGGAAGGAAATAATTTCTGAAGCAGGAGAAAATGCTGTACAATTTGAACGGAATATTCTTCCGAATCAGTATGTGGGAGAAGCGGTAGCTTTAATGTTGGTAGGATTTTTCTTGGTATATTTCTTGGAAAAGTTATCTGCTAAGTCGACTAAGTGACCCTTTGGAATGTTAATATTGGTATGTGGGTAATATGTTAGAGGATTGGTAAGGCTTCTTGAATGGAGTTGAACAAAACTCGGTTTGAAATAAAAACGTTCGCTTTAGCTCGTGGAGTTGAAGTGAACGTTTTTTTATATCGGTAGGGACTTTGCGGAATCTGCATTTTGCTTGGATTATATTGAGATTTTGTTCTTTTACAACCCTTTCAACAACTTTTGTACGATGCGGCATTAATTTCCGTAATGGGTATTTAAAGAAGGATGAATCTTTAATTTCAAAGGGAGTAAATTCATTTGTTTTTATGTTGATTTTTTATAAAAAAGAATAAAATAATAGGCTTTTATTAATGGTTTCAATAGCAGGATGTTAAAATCACTTCTTTGTTGTTTTATTTATGTCTTGTTAACTTTTGTTTAATGTATTTGTGAGTGTTTTATCAAATTAGATAATATTTTTACGTCACCAGATTGAAATCATAGAAAAGATACGATGCTTGTCGGTTATTCTGTTTTTTCAATAAAAATTTACTTTATAAAAATACGAACTATATGAATATCTCAAGCAAAAAAACGGCTCTTGACATTAGAAAAGAACAATTAAAAACAAAGAGTATTGTTGTCAAAACCATTTCGCGTCTTATAAAAGATGTACAAGATCGTGAAGATGTAGAACAAGACGTTTATGAGAAAATGCTTGTGAAAGAAAAGGATTATGTTGAGCAAGGGCGTTTGTGCCAGTTTGCCAGTATAATATCTCGAAATGCATCAATTGATTTTTTGCGAAAAAAGCCTAAGATATTCTGTCCTTATGACAATGTATCCGTGGATAAGGAAATATATGACAATAATGATTTGAAGAGAAAACGCATGTTAGATTGTTTGGATAAGTTGCTTGACAAGGTAAAGGAGGTGACTCCGATGCCCGTTGACTTGAGAATCTTTTACGATTTTGTAGACTTAAATTTGTCAAAGACAGAAATTCGTTTGAAAGAGCACGTCAGTATGCGCCGAATAAATAAGGTAATTATGCAAACTCAAGAGTATGTTCTTAAAGAAATAGAATCGGAAGATGATTTTATGTTTTAAGCATAATCTTTATGCATATGCTCACTTGATAAATTCAAATAAATGGGATGGGTCACGAGGATATGGAACTCGACAGATCCATCTCATTTGTTGTTATCGTGGTGCATGTGTTTAGTGGTTAGCCTATTTTAGGTAGTCCATGAGGTATGGAACGGTCTTCATTTCCGTTTATAGGATGCCGGAGAATGAAATCGGATCAGCTTATGAGGACGAAATATAAAGTATTCTAATAATTAACAGGACCTTTCTGGTCTAACTCCCATTCTCATAACATATTATATGGTAGATATACTTTTTTTAAGAAAAAACAATGTTTAGGTAACCAACGAAAAGATATTTATTGTATTTTTGCTGAGAGATTGTAATGTTGAGTTTACAAAGATGACTGACAAAATAAGACATTTAGGTATTGTGGAAAACATAGAAGGACCTCTGGTAAAAGTGAGAATCCTTCAAACTTCTGCGTGCTCAGCCTGTAGCATAAAGGGACATTGTAATGCTTCCGAGATGAAAGAAAAACTGATAGATGCCTATAATCATCAAGCCATTCCTTGTCAAATAGGACAGCATGTGATGGTATGCGGTACAACTTCAATGGGAATAAAAGCCGTATGGTTGGCTTTTGCAGTTCCCTTCTTTGTTTTGTTAGCTTCTTTGTTTATTACTATGGAATGTACCGGAGGAGATGAAATGCTTTCTGCTCTGATATCACTAGCTATGTTGCTTCCTTATTATGGCTTCATTTATTTGATTAGAAACAAATTAAGCAGAACTTTCTCTTTTACTTTAGAATCAATAAATAATTAATAAACTAACTTTTATGGATTTAATTTTGATTGCAGTGCTTTCTTTAGGTGCCATCGGACTTGTTTCTGCGGTAATTCTTTACGTGGCTTCTAAGAAATTTGCTGTTTATGAAGATCCGCGCATTGCAAAGGTAGCCGAGGTGCTTCCTCAAGCTAACTGCGGTGGATGTGGTTATCCTGGATGTTCTGGCTTTGCCGCTGCTTGTGTGAAGGCTGGTTCGTTAGAAGGAAAATTATGTCCGGTAGGGGGGCAACCTACCATGGTGAAAGTAGCCGAAATTTTGGGACTTGAAGCTGCTGCTTCAGAACCGAAAGTGGCTGTCGTAAGATGTAACGGTACCTGTGAACATCGTCCTCGCCTGACGAAATATGATGGTGTCCGTTCTTGTGTTATCGCTAACACTACTTATGGTGGTGAAACTGGCTGTTCTTTTGGATGTTTAGGTTGTGGCGATTGTGTAGATGCATGTAATTTTGATGCAATCCACATCAATCCAGAGACGGGATTACCAGAAGTGGATGAAAGCAAATGTACTGCTTGTGGTGCATGTAGTAAAGCTTGTCCTCGTAATATTATTGAAATTCGTCCGAAGGGAAGAAACAACCGTCGTGTATATGTACAATGTGTAAATAAAGATAAGGGTGCTGTGGCACGTAAAGCATGTACTTCTGCTTGTATCGGTTGTGGTAAGTGCGTGAAGGTTTGTCCATTTGAAGCTATCACCTTAGAGAATAATCTTGCTTATATTGATCCGACTAAATGTAAGTCATGTCGTAAGTGTGAAATGGAATGTCCACAAAACGCCATTGTTGCAGTGAACTTCCCTCCACGTAAGGCGAAACCGGCAGATGCTGCTAAACCAGCTGCAAGACCGGCTGCATCAGCTCAGGCTGCTTCGGCAAAACCTGCTGCGGAAGTGAAGACGGTAGAAAAGGCTGAGGTAAAGACCGCTTCAGCACCTGCTCAAGTTGCTCCAGCAAAGCCGGCTGTAGAAGCGAAGCCAGCGGAAGCTCCGGCAAAATCGGCAGAAAAGGCTGAGGTAAAAGCCGCTCCGGCATCTGCACCAGCACAGACAGCTCCAGTAAAACCTGCTGTTGAGGTGAAGACGGTAGAAGTTTCAGCAAAATCCGTTGAAAAGGTTGAAAAAGCCCCAGAAGCTTCAGCAGATAAAGGTGCAGAAACTTCAAAAGCTCAGTGATAATCATTTAGTACAAAAAATTAAAACGATATAACAGTGAAGACATTTAGAATTGGTGGAGTTCATCCAGCAGAAAATAAATTGTCGGCCGGCAAAGCTATTGAAACATTAGCTCTTCCTAAGCAGGCTGTGTTTCCTTTGTCTCAGCATATTGGTGCTCCTACAACTCCCATTGTAAAAAGAGGTGATGTTGTTAAGGTGGGTACTAAGATTGCAGAAGCAGGAGGTTTTGTCTCGGCACCTATCTTTTCTTCTGTATCAGGTAAGGTCAGTAAGATTGATAGCGTTATCGATGCAAGCGGTTATCGTAAACCGGCTATTTTCATCGATGTAGTAGGTGACGAATGGGAAGAATCAATTGATAGAAGTACCGAATTGGTCAAAGAATGTACTTTGTCACCAGAAGAAATTGTAGCGAAAATTAAAAATGCAGGTGTCGTTGGTATGGGTGGCGCTTGTTTCCCAACACATGTGAAATTGACTCCTCCTCCAGGATGCAAAGCTGAATGTGTAATCATCAATGCAGTAGAATGTGAGCCGTATTTAACAGCCGACCATCGATTGATGTTGGAAAAGGCCGATGAAATCTTAGTCGGAGTAGACATCTTGATGAAAGCTGCAAAAGTTACCAGAGGCTATATCGGTATTGAAAACAATAAGCCTGATGCTATAAAATTGATGACTGAAAAAGCTGCTGCTTATCCTAATATTGAGGTAGTACCTTTGAAGGTGAAATATCCCCAAGGTGGTGAAAAGCAGTTGATTGATGCTGTTATCGGTCGTCAGGTTCCTGCACCTCCAGCTATTCCTATCCATGTGGGTGCTGTGGTTCAGAACGTAGGTACTGCTTATGCCGTTTATGAAGCAGTTCAGAAAAATAAACCTCTATTTGAGCGTATTGTAACAGTAACGGGTAAATCGCTTAAGAATCCGTCGAACTTCTTGACTCGTATGGGAACTCCGATGAGTCAGTTGATAGATGCGGCTGGTGGTCTTCCTGAAGATACCGGAAAAGTAATTGGCGGTGGTCCAATGATGGGTAAGGCTTTGGCAAATACAGAAGTTCCTATCTGTAAAGGTAGTTCTGGCGTATTGATTATGAATGACAAGGAAGCATCACGTGCAGAGGCTCAGCCTTGTATTCGTTGTGCGAAGTGTGTAAGTGCATGTCCAATGGGATTGGAACCCTATTTGTTGGCAACTTGCTCAGCCAAACATGATTGGGAACGCGTTGAGAAGGAAATGATTATGTCTTGTATAGAATGCGGATCTTGTCAGTTTACATGTCCTTCACATCGTCCGATGTTGGACTATATCCGTTTAGGTAAAGGTAAAGTGGGCGGTATTATCCGTGCACGTAACGCTAAAAAATAAGTAGAATTATGGCAAATAAATTAATCGTATCTTTATCGCCCCATGTACATGGCGGAGACAGCGTGCAGAAAAACATGTACGGCGTAATCATAGCCTTGATACCAGCTTTGCTCGTATCTTTGTTCGTGTTTGGTTTGGGTGCAGCTATTGTAACGCTGACTTCGGTTGCTGCATGTGTGTTCTTTGAATGGGCGATTTCTAAGTATATCTTGAAAAAAGAACGTACTACTATAATGGATGGCTCGGCGGCCTTGACAGGTTTGTTGCTTGCTTTCAATCTCCCGTCTAATCTTCCTATCTGGATTATCATCATCGGTGCTTTGGTGGCAATTGGTATAGGTAAACTGACCTTCGGCGGTTTGGGATGCAATCCTTTTAACCCGGCATTGGTAGGTCGTGTCTTTCTTTTGATTTCTTTCCCAGTACAGATGACTTCATGGCCTAAAGCAGGTCAGTTGATGTCTTATCTCGACGCTGAAACAGGTGCTACACCTTTGGCTTTGATGAAGCAGGCTATCAAGAGTGCCGACCCTTCGGTCTTGAATGATCTTCCTAATAGCTTTAGTTTGTTGTTGGGTATGCCTTCAGAGACTCAGATGGGTATCGGATCTTTGGGTGAAATCAGCGGATTAGCTTTACTCTTAGGTTTTGCATATATGTTATGGAAAAAAATCATTTCATGGCATATCCCAGTATCAATCTTGGCTACAGTGTTTGTATTCTCAGGTTTAATGCATTTGGCAAATCCGATTTATGCATGTCCGATTTCAGTCTTGTGTTCAGGTGGTTTGATGTTGGGTGCAATCTTTATGGCAACCGATTACGTTACATCTCCTATGACACATAAAGGAATGGTGATATATGGTATCGCTATTGGTTTCTTGACGGTGGTAATCCGAAATTTCGGTGCTTATCCGGAAGGTATGTCATTCGCAATCTTGATTATGAATGCATTTACTCCATTGATCAATAACTATTGTAAACCAAAACGTTTCGGGGAGGTGAAAAAATGAAAAAATTAGAATCATCTTTAAAGAATATGGCGTTGGCGTTGACTGGTTTCTCAGTGCTTGCCGGTGGCGTATTGGGATGGGTTAACGGTGTAACCGCTGAACCTATTGCTCAGGCAAATGCCAAGATTTTGAGTGATGCAATTAAAGTCGTTGTTCCAGATTTCGACAATAATCCTGCAGAAGCTTCAGAAACTATAGAAATAGAGGGTGCAACCTATAAAGTTTATAAAGCTACTAAAAGTGGTGAGTTTGTGGGCGCTGCCGTAGAAAGTGCATCTATGGGCTTTGGTGGAGATCTGAGAATCTTGGTTGGCTTTACTCCAGAAGGTAAAATTGTAGATTACTCAGTATTGGCTCACGCAGAAACTCCTGGATTGGGATCTAAGGCTGCTGAATGGTTTAAGAAAGGTGCAAAAGGGGATATCACTGGCATGAATCCGGGTGAAAAAGAATTGGTAGTGAGCAAAGATGGTGGTCAGGTTGACGCGATTACAGCTTCTACTATTACCTCACGTGCTTTCTTGTTGGCTGTAAATAAGGCTTTTAAGGCTTTCAAAAGCTTGAATACTGAGAGCGTGGCTACACAAGATGCAGTGGCATCTCAGGTGGAAGCAGCTACAGAAAATGCTGAACAAACAAATAATGAAACAAATAATAGGAGGGAAGAATAGTATGAATAATTTTAAAGTTTTGATGAACGGAATTATTAAAGAAAATCCTACTTTCGTTCTCCTTTTAGGTATGTGTCCTACCTTAGGTACCACTTCTTCAGCTATCAATGGTATGGGTATGGGACTTGCTACGCTTTTCGTATTGATATGTTCGAATGTAGTAATCTCTTCCATCAAGAATTTAGTTCCTGACATGGTGCGTATTCCTATCTTCATCGTAGTTATCGCGTCTTTCGTTACCGTTCTTCAGATGTTGATGCAAGCTTATGTACCAGGTTTGTATGCTACTTTGGGATTGTTTATTCCTTTAATTGTAGTAAACTGTATCTTGTTAGGACGTGCTGAAGCTTTTGCTGCCAAAAATGGCCCTTTGGCTTCTTTCTTCGATGGACTTGGAATGGGACTCGGATTTACCATTGGTTTAACGCTTCTCGGTTCTGTTCGTGAATTTTTGGGTACAGGTAAAATTTTCAATATCTCAATACTTCCAGAAGAGTATGGTATGCTGGTATTCGTTTTAGCTCCAGGTGCATTCATCGTTTTGGGATATTTGATCGCAATTGTCAATCGCTTGAAGAAAGCTTAACCCGTTAAAGATTTTGTTATGGAATATTTATTGATATTTATTACAGCAATATTTGTGAACAACGTGGTGTTGTCACAATTTCTTGGAATCTGTCCGTTCTTAGGCGTTTCTAAGAAGGTTGAAACCGCAATGGGTATGGGAGCTGCCGTAGCTTTCGTGTTGACTCTTGCAACCATTGTGACCTATATGATTCAGAAGTTTGTACTTGATGCTTTTAATTTGGGCTATTTGCAGACTATAGCTTTCATTCTGGTGATTGCAGCATTGGTACAGATGGTTGAAATTATTTTAAAGAAGGTATCGCCGGCTTTGTATCAGGCATTGGGCGTGTTCTTGCCTTTGATTACCACTAACTGCTGTATCCTTGGTGTTACTATCTTGGTTATTCAGAAGCAGTTCGATTTGCTTACTGGTGTGGTTTATGCTTTTTCTACCGCTTTGGGCTTTGCGTTGGCTTTGATCGTGTTTGCTGGTATTCGTGAACAGTTGGGCTTGGTTAATATTCCAAAGGGAATGAAAGGTATGCCTATTGCATTAGTTACTGCAGGTTTGTTGGCTATGGCTTTTATGGGCTTCTCAGGAGTAGATAAAGGTTTGGCTGTATTGTTTGGACTTTAAAAGAATGAGCAATAATTTAAAAATCCGGTTTCTTTTTAGAAATCGGATTTTTTTTGTTTTAATTTTTCTTTTAATCTAATTATTCATCCAGTTTCTTAATTTTAATCCTTATATTTGTTGTTAGAAAACTAATCTATAAAATAAACGGATAATCCCCTTGATTATGAAAAAAAGAATCCTTGTGGCAGGTGGAACCGGATATATTGGTTCACATACTGTAGTTGAATTACAAAATAGTGGTTATGAAGTAATTATTGTCGATAATCTATCTAATTCTCGTGCAGAAGTTGTCGATAGTATCGAAAAGATTACAGGAATTCGTCCAGCTTTTGAAAAGGTTGATTGCTTGGATTACGAAGCATTGGACGGTGTCTTTACAAAGTATCCTGGTATCCAGGGTGTCATCCATTTTGCGGCAAGTAAAGCTGTAGGTGAATCTGTTCAGAAGCCTTTGCTCTATTATCGTAACAACATTGTTTCTTTGGTCAATATGTTGGAATTAATGCCTAAACATGGTGTGAAGGGTATCATTTTCTCTTCTTCATGTACAGTGTATGGGCAGCCTGATGTTTTGCCTGTAACAGAAGAAGCACCTATTAAGAAGGCTGAATCTCCTTACGGTAATACAAAACAGATTAATGAAGAGATCATTCGTGATACTGTAGCTTCAGGTTCTCCTATAAAAGCTATCATGTTGCGCTATTTCAATCCTATAGGTGCACATCCTTCTGCTTTGATCGGTGAATTGCCTAATGGCGTTCCACAGAACTTGATTCCGTATTTGACACAGACTGCAATGGGAATTCGTGAGCAGTTGAGCGTTTTTGGTGATGATTATGATACTCCTGATGGTTCATGTATCCGTGACTATATCTATGTAGTTGATTTGGCTAAGGCGCATGTCATTGCTATGAATCGTATTTTGGAAGACAAACAGAAGGAAAGTGTAGAAGTCTTTAATATTGGTACAGGTCGTGGGCTTTCAGTCTTGGAATTGATTCATGCATTCGAATCATCTACAGGCGTGAAACTTAATTATAAGATTGCTCCACGTCGTCAGGGAGATATCGTAAAAGTGTGGGCTGATCCAGCACTGGCTAATAATGAGTTGGGTTGGAAAGCTGAAAATTCTATTGAAGATACGTTGCGTTCTGCATGGAAGTGGCAAGAGCACTTGCGTGAAGAAGGTATTATGTAATAATGTAATTGACGGGCAGTCTTTGCTTGCTCATTTTGATATGTGAATATTGAGATGGGATTCGAACTTTGTTAAGTTCGGAGATGTCCGTAATGGTTTTGTCGTGTTTTATTTTGTGTTTGTGTCCAGCCGTCCTTTACAAGTCGTAGAGGATGGCTTTTTTTATAGGGTAACTTCACTATTTGTGTTTCAGGAAAAGTATCGTGACTCTTTTATGAAATTGTTGCTTCTATGAATGATGGAGAGAGGTGCATGTAGATTATAATTCATTTGATGTTGATCTGTCTTCCAATTTTGAAATTATAAAGAAATGGGAGAGACTTTAAGAGTACTCTTTTCTTTGAAAAATAGAATTTATATTGTTGAAAATAAGCAGTTTATGTAAAAACGATGAAAAATATTTAAAAATTATTCATAAAAAGTGTTGCATTTCTCATAAAAGTGCGTACCTTTGCAACCGCTTTCGAGAGGGAAACGCGATAAAGATGAAATTCTGATAAAAGGATAAGCGA
>JAHHQU010000002.1 GCA_020026225.1 Phocaeicola sp.
CGGTTTTCAAGACCGCCGCAATCGACCACTCTGCCACCTCTCCAAAACTCCTTTCAGAGTGCTTTTCTTTTCGAAAGCGATGCAAAGGTACGCATTTTTTTCATTCCTGCAAATTATAAAGTCATTCTTTTATGATTTTCTACAAAAAAAGTGTGTTTTGAGCTGAAATACGCTCATTTTTATCAAAAAAATTCCTTTTTCCCTTCTTTTAAAAGCACTCTGATACCTAAAAAAGGACCTTACTGTAATAGCAAGAAATGAGTTTCCTTCTCCACACGCATACATTAAAAATAGCTAATTGAAGGGAAATTAGCAAAAAACGAAGAAGAGGCCTTCTTATTTTTTAGTAGATTTGTATAAAAGCGTGGAAGTGACAAAGCAGTTCAAAGGAAAATCCTGCAACTTCCAGCCCATTAGAGCGAATCATACAATAAACATAAAAATAAGAGACTTATGAAGAAATTAGCAACGATTCTTGGTATCAGTTTCGGAGTTCTCTTCGTTCTGTTACTACTTATCCCTCTCTTCTTGAAGGGAAAGGTTGCCGACCTGGTAAAGACGGAAGGCAACAAAATGCTGAATGCAGAATTTGATTTCGAGACATTAGACATCAGTCTCATCAGAAATTTTCCTTCTGCCACAGTCTCACTGGAAGATTTCTGGCTGAAAGGAAACGGAGCATTCCAAAATGACACGTTGGTCAATGCAAAAAGATTGAGTGCAACCGTAAACCTCTTCTCTCTGTTCGGTGATGAAGGTTACGATCTGTCTAAAATCATCATCGACGATACCCAAGTACATGCCATCGTACTGAAAGACGGTAAAGTCAATTGGGATATTCTGAAAGCTTCTGATACAGCAGAAGCCAATGAAGGGGAATCTACTACGGAAGAGTCCTCTCCTTTCCGCATCAAGTTGGAAAATGTGTCGATAAACAACCTCTCGGTTATCTATGACGACCGACAAGGAAAGATGTATGCCGAGCTGAAAGGATTCGGAGGAAACTGTTCCGGTGATTTCGGCAGCGAACACACGCTCGTCAAGTTGGCTGTAAGCACTCCTTCACTGACCTATAGCTTGAACGGAATTCCTTTCTTGAACAAGGCCAGCATTCAAGCCGATATGGAGGTGGATGCGGATTTCGCCAACGGAATCTACACCTTGAAAGATAACACCCTTTCTTTGAACGCAATCCGCACGAACATTGACGGACAAGTGAAATTGCTGGCAAACCAAGCCATGGATGTCGATTTGAAATTGAATACCAATGAAGTCGGATTCAAAGAAATTCTTTCACTCATTCCTGCCATCTATGCCAAAGACTTTGAAGGCTTGAAAGCCGAAGGAAATGCTACCTTTACAGCTTATGCCAAAGGAAAGCTTGTCGGCGACTCCATCGTTCCTCAAATTGATGCGAACTTGAACATTCAGAATGCCAGCTTCCGATATCCTTCACTGCCTAATGGAGTCGATAAGATCAATGTCGAAGCGTCCATTCACAATCCTGGAGGAAGTCTGGACAATACCGTCATTCATATAGAGCCCTTCCATTTTGTATTGGCAGGGAATCCGTTCAGCCTGACTGCTTCCATCAAGAACCCGGTAAGCGATTTGGATTTCGCCGCTTCTGCAACTGGACATCTGGACTTGGGAAAGCTCAAAGAAGTATATCCGATGGAAGATACTTCCTTGAACGGAAAGATTCAAAGCGACTTGAAGATTGCAGGAAAACTTTCAGATATAGAGAAAGAACGATTTGACCGTATTCAGGCCAACGGAAACATTCACCTCAGCAACATGAAGCTGCAACTGGAACAACTTCCTCCGATTCAAGTACAACAATCGAACTTCAGTTTCAGCCCTCGGTACTTGAAACTGAGCCAGACACAGATTTTACTTGGCAACAACGATCTGACCCTCGACTGCCAATTTGAACATTATCTGGCTTTTGCTTTAAAAGGAACTACGCTGAAAGGTAATCTGAACGTGAGCAGCAACCACCTGAATCTGAACGATTTCATGACGACAGACAGTACGGCGGTAGCCTCTGAAGAGTCTGTTGCTGATACTGCTTCCGCAGCCAAAGGTGTCATTCAGATTCCAGCCAACATCGATTTCCGCATGCAGACCCATTTGAAGGAAGTACTTCTCGACAAGATGAAGTTTGAACAGATTAACGGACTGCTGATTGTGAAAGACAGAAAAGTCGACATGCAGAATCTCTCGTTCCAGACAATGGGTGGAAACGTCGTAGCCAATGGTTCGTATGCAACTCCTGCCAAAACAGTCCCTGCCATCAAAGGAAGCTTTGCTTTAAATGAAATCAATTTTGCACAGGCTTATAAAGAACTGGATGCCGTAAAACAACTCGCTCCTATCTTCAATGGGCTGAAAGGCAATTTCTCTGGCAGCATACAGGTAGACGCTCCTCTAACACAAAATATGGAAATCAACACCCAAGCCCTCCAAGGAAAGGGTAATCTGTCGACCAAAGATTTAAGTTTGAGTGGAGTGAAATTCATTGACCAAGTAGCTGATATCGTAAAGAAGCCTTCACTGAAAGACATCAAGGTCAAAAACCTGAATCTTGACTTCAGCATTACCGATGGAAGGGTTACAACTGAACCGTTCGACTTGCGATTGGGCGATTATAACATGAACCTGTCCGGTTCAACGGGCTTGGACCAGAGCATTGATTACAAAGGAAAGATTACCCTTCCTGCAAGTACTGGCGGCAAAGTTCGATTAAGTACGGTAGACATGAATATCAAGGGAACCTTCAGTTCTCCGAAAGTATCCATTGATATGGCCAGCATGGCCAAGAATATCGCAGGACAGCTTCTTGAGAATTTAGGAGGTACATCCCAAGAAGAAGGAGTACAAGACAGTACAAGCGGTAAAAAGAAAAACAATATTCTGAACAAGGCTCTCAACCTCTTCAAGAAAAAGAAATAACTTGAAAGGCGAAAGCTTGTCCTAATCCTCATTAAAAGATTTCCCCCTGTTGCAACCACTGCAGCAGGGGGAATTTTCTTTAAAACAACATCTAAAACTTATATTTCACAAAAATCTTACTTCATAGGAGCATCCGTTTTCAAATGCAATTTCCGTACCAGATAATCATAAAAGTCATATTGAGCCCGGACTTCCTTCTGTCCTTTCTTCCGTTTGAAAAGATTCTCCATCTTATGGTCTACCCAACATGCCTTTCTGCTTGCCGCCAACTGGATTTTAAGCATATCAATCAGCTCCTTCTTCAGCGACTTGTTCAAGATAGGTGTCACCGCTTCTATTCGACGATACAAGTTACGACGCATCCAGTCGGGCGAACCGATAAACAATTTCGGATTTCCATCGTTTCCAAAGTACCACACACGAGAATGTTCCAAGAAACTGTCCACAATACGTGTGACGCGGATATTCTTGCTGAACGATTCTCCTGGAACCAGGCAGCAGATGCCTCGCACTATCAAATCTATATCCACACCCGCTTCACTCGCCTTGTAAAGTTCATCAATCATAACCGTATCCTGCAAAGCATTCATCTTCAATACGATCCGTCCTTTCTTTCCAGCACGAGCCAGACTTATTTCATGATGAATCATCTTCTTCAGTTCGGGCAGCAGATTAAACTTCGCTATCAGCAGACGTTTGAAATGCGGTTCGGGTTCTTCTTTCTGCAATACACGGAACAACGTATGCATATCTTCTACAATCGTCGGATTGCAGGTATACAAAGCTGTATCCGAATAGATTTTGGCTGTTTGTTCGTTGAAATTTCCCGTACTTACATAAGCATAGCTCCGCATTTGTTCTCCTGCTTTGTTGTAACGTAGTACCAAAGCTACTTTTGCATGCACTTTCAAGCCGGGAATGCTATAAATGATATTGATACCCGCCTTGCGCATCTGTTCTGCGGTCTCAAGGTTGTTTTCTTCATCGAAACGAGCCTTCAGTTCCACAAAAACCGTCACCTTCTTGCCGTTCTTGGCTGCCGATATCAAGGAATTGATCACTTCTGAATGCTCGGCTACCCGATACTGCGTAATCATGATCTCACGGGTTGAAGCATCGTGTACCGCTTCATACATGAAATGAATGAAATGCTCAAAGCTATGATACGGATAGTGCAGCAACAAGTCACGTTGGGAAATCCGGTGAAACATGAAATTCTTTTTTTCCATTCCCGGCAATTCCAAAGGTTTCGGTTTCGTGGCCGAAAGCAGGTGTGGATTGGGATTCGGCAAAGCAGAAAGATCTTCCAGATTCAAATGCTTGTCACCCGGCACCAATTCTTCCCGATTGATATCAAAAGCATAAATCAAGAAATCCAAGAAATCGTCGGGCATGTTACGGTCGTAAACAAATCGGCAGATACCTCCAATCTTCCTTTTCTTAACCTTGTCCTTGACTGCCTCTACCACATCTTCCGAGGGAACATCATCCACATAAATATCTGCATCTCGTGAGATCTTGCAGCAATAGCTGCAGTCAATGTCGTATCCGATGAAGATTTCATGAAGATTGAATTTGATGATGTCTTCCAAAAACATCAGGTAGTAGTTCTCCCCTATTTTAGGAAGCTGCACGAAACGCGGGACCTTGCTATAAGGCATTTTCAAAATAAAATACTCCTTTTCCCCGCTGTCCTTCCGCACGGCACGCACCGCCAGATACAATCTGCGGTCACGCAGGAACATGCGTACCCGTTGCTTGTCCACCTTTACCGGCTGTAAAAAGGGAAAGACTTCTTCTTTAAAGAACCGTCGGATGTATTCACGGTGAAGTTCACCGAGTTCGTTCCGACTCTGATAAAAAATAATGTGATTGGCCCGCAAGGCCGGAAGTATCTTCTGTTCGTAGATGCGAATACGGTCCTCCAGTTGCGCATTGACACGCTCGGCTATCTGATGAATCAATGCATGGGCTTGTTCCACCGTCATGTCTTCACTTTTTCCACCCGAAGCCACAGCTTTATGACCGGCTACTCGGACTTTATAGAACTCTTCCAGATTGGAGGAATAAATTGAGATGAAGTTGATTCGTTCATACAAAGGCAATTCATCGTCATCCGCTTCCAACAAAACGCGATGATTGAATGAGAGCCAACTGATATCTCGGTCGTTGTATCGGTACCTGTTTTCCATACATGTTCAATTCAAGGTTTTGTCAAATTTAGTATCTTTGCCCGATAAAAACAAATTAAGATGAAAAGAATTGGACTTATATCAGATACACACGGATATTGGGACGAACGTTATTTGACCTATTTCGAGCCCTGTGATGAGATTTGGCATGCCGGCGACATCGGTTCCATGGAAGTGCTGGAAAAGCTGCAGGCTTTTCGTCCTTTCCGAGGAGTATATGGCAACATCGACGGACAAGATATTCGCAAACTGCTTCCCAAAACCAATCGATTCACGGTTGAAGGAGCCGACATCTTGCTGAAACATATCGGAGGTTATCCCGGCAGATGGGACCCGAGCATCAAAAGTACCTTATATACACAAACACCCAACCTGTTTGTATGCGGACACTCACACATCTTGAAAGTAAAATACGATTTTACGCTGAACATGATGCATATGAATCCGGGAGCTGCCGGTAAATACGGCATTCATGCCGTCCGCACCCTTATCCGATTCAGTATCAATAAAGGTGTTTTCTCTGATCTGGAGGTAATTGAGCTGAATGAATGAGAAAAAATCTTTGCTATAATCAAAAAACTTTCCCAACTTTGCAGTTGAATTCTAAAGTAATCTTATGAAAACTTATTTAGTTACAGGAGCTGCCGGTTTTATAGGTGCTAATTTTATCAAATACATGTTGGCAAAGCACGATGACATCAAAATTGTAGTCCTTGATGCTTTAACTTATGCCGGAAATTTGGCGACCATTGCCAATGATATTGACAACGAACGCTGTTACTTTGTCAAAGGCAATATCTGTGACCGCAACCTGATTGATCAGTTGCTTGCAAACTACAGATTCGATTATATTGTGAATTTTGCAGCCGAAAGTCATGTTGACCGAAGCATTGAAGTCCCTCAGCTGTTCCTCCAGACCAATATTTTAGGCACACAGAACCTGCTTGACGCAGCTCGTGGTGCATGGGTAAATGGAAAAGACGAGAACGGCTATCCTACTTGGAGAAAAGGAGTGCGCTTCCATCAGGTTTCTACTGATGAAGTTTATGGCTCATTAGGAGCTGAAGGCTTCTTTACCGAAGAGACTCCTCTCAATCCACACAGTCCGTACAGTGCATCCAAAACCAGTGCCGACATGATTGTCATGGCATATCATGACACATACAAGATGCCGGTTACTATCACCCGCTGTTCCAATAATTATGGCCCGTACCAGTTTCCAGAGAAACTGATTCCGCTTATCATCAAAAATATTTTGGAAGGCAAACGACTTCCGGTCTACGGTAACGGAACCAATGTTCGCGACTGGTTGTACGTAGACGACCACTGCAAAGCCATCGACATGGTATTGCATCAGGCTGAAGACGGTGCCATCTACAACATTGGCGGACACAATGAAATGCAGAACATTGATATTGTGAAGTTGACTATCGCTACCATCCGTCGCATCATGACAGAAAATCCGTCCTACCGCCAGTATCTGAAGAAAAAGGAATTGAACGAAGCGGGAGAAATCGATATCGAATGGATGAATGATTCCTTGATTTCATTCGTGAAAGACCGTTTGGGCCACGACATGCGCTATGCTATCGACCCGAGCAAGATTTCTCGCGAATTGGGTTGGCTTCCTGAAACAAAGTTCGAAGACGGTATAGTGAAAACAATCCAGTGGTATCTGGATAATCAAGAATGGGTAAAGAACGTAACCAGCGGTAATTACCAGAATTATTACGATAACATGTACAAGAACAGATAATTTCTTTTGCATTCGATTTGCGTATGTGGTTCTCACATACCCTTAAATAAAAAGCATCCCGTATCCGATGGATACGGGATGCTTTTTTTCTTCCTCGTATTTTTCGTATTAACAACGTCAGAATTGGAAATAGATGAACGGCTGAATATCGCTGCTCTTTACCTGAATGACGAAATAAATCAAGGCAATCAAGATCAAAGCCTGCCCCATCAGAGGCAAACGAACCATGCCGTTGGAACAAGCCTCCTGCCATTTGTCGGGGCACCAATGCAACAGATAACCCACTCCCATCAGCAAGAACACCTTCCAGTAGCCTTCCACCAGCTGAGTGAACACCTCAGGATGGAAAGAAGTGAAAATTTGGCGAATCATGGTAAGAGAACCGTCAAAGGTCGCATTTCGGAAAAATATCCAGCAAAGGCATACAAAATGGAAAGTGATCAAAACGGCAAAAACTTTCCGCCAACCGGTACTGCGGTACTGCTTCGGACGATTCAGCAAGCTACGGAAAAATTTATGGACAGCCAAGGCAATGCCATGCAAGGCACCCCAGACCACAAAATTCCAAGAAGCGCCATGCCATAAACCACCCAACAGCATGGTAGCAGACAAATTCAAATAAGTACGAACCTTACCCTTACGGTTGCCTCCCAAAGAAATGTACAGATAATCACGGAGCCATGTGGACAAAGAAATATGCCAACGGTGCCAGAAATCTGTCACACTATCCGATTTATAAGGAGAATTGAAGTTGATAGGAAAACGGAAGCCCAATAAAAGAGCCAAGCCGATAGCCATATCACTGTATCCTGAGAAATCGCAATAAATCTGCAATGCATAACCGTAAACTCCAAACAGGTTTTCAACTCCAGAGTAGAGACCAGGATTGTCGAAGATTCGTTCCACAAAGTTCACGCTGATGTAATCAGAAATGACCGCTTTCTTAAACAGACCGCTCACGATAAAGAACAGCCCCCTACCGAACATCTCATTCGAGACAAAAAGCGGCTGCCGTATCTGTGGAATAAAATCGCGTGCCCTGACAATCGGACCTGCGACTAATTGAGGGAAAAAAGAAACGTAGAACACATAGTCGAGCAGACAGTTCAGCGGCTGAAGTTCCTTTCGATATACGTCGATGGTATAACTTAACGACTGGAAGGTAAAGAAGGAAATACCGACCGGTAGAAAAATATCCAAGGGCTCGAAATTCCCTCCCCACAAAGGAGCGAGCATTTCATAAAAGAAATTGGTGTATTTGAAATAGCAGAGCAGCCCCAGATTGATACACAAGCTGGTAACGACCAGAAGCTTCCGCTTCCACAAATTCTCTGTACGGTGCATGATGCGAGCCAACACAAAGTCGCTCACGGTAACGATACCCAACAGGAAAAAGTAAAACCCACTGCTTTTGTAATAAAAGTAATAGGAAAACAGGGATACAAACAGAAGACGTGCCGTAGTACGCTTTTGCAAGAGAAGATAAATCAGACTAAATCCAAGAAACAGAAACAAGAACAGGCCGCTGCTGAATATCAACGGTTGTTTGGGATTATACGTAAGAACTTCTCCCAGTTTGCTAAAATCTATTCCCAAATCAATTAAGTTGAGATGCAACATAGTCGTTATATGCTTTTATAAATGCCTCATGAAACAATAATCCCTGCAATTTATAGCCTGCATGGGTAAAATGAATTTTATCGCGTTGGAACATCTTGGCTGCACTCCAATTCTTGCAACCGTGTGTTTCTCCTCCAATGATATCGTACAGATTCCAAATGGCCAATCCATTCTGGCGGGCAAACTTCACTTCCGTCTCTACGATTCGTGGAGTACGACGATTGATAATGCGAGTTTTTCCCGAGCGGATGTATGCTCCCGGAGGAGTGGTCACAAGAAAAGTGGCATTGGGACACTTCATTTTCAATTCCGAAAGCAATTTACTCATTTGTGCCGTATGCTCCGCACTGCGGTAGTTCCTTCCATGCGCTTCATTGGTCCCAAAAGATAAAACAATCAAATCGGGATTCAGGTTCACCACCGTCCGTATTCTTTCGGGTGTATTGTACGTAGCACAAGTCGCTCCGTTCACCCCCAAGATATGATACACGATGCCCGGCTTTCCCGTTTCTTGTGCCAGTCCGCTACTTTGGTAAGTCACCTGATAGTCTATGACAGCCTCATGACCGAAATCTGCTTCCAAAAGTTTCCTCATCACGTAAGGAAACACATGGCCCCGTACATGAGAATCGCCCAAATGGGCCACCCGGACAGGACGAGTCATGGTGTTCAATTTCTGCCAGAACGGTAACAAAGAGAGCTGCGGATCTTCTATGCAATTTTCACAGGTATCCAGAAAAGTGGAAGGCATCGGGTCTTCTACATCCACAAAACTCATCAGCTGTTCCATTTCCTTACTGGAAAATATCGGTCCGTAATTCTTATCCATCTGTGATTTGGAAGGAAGAGCATCTTGTGCCGCCACCTCTCCTACTGCCCCCAGCAAGAATAGAAATACGATTGGCAATTTATTCCATTTCATACGCTTTTCGTTTTTCATATTGTTCTTTTCCATACATCAATGCATCGAAAAGGTACTTGGCAATCTGTTTGCCACCTCTAAAATTGATATGGGTATAATCGTAGTTTGCCATCGGTGGATTAGCCTTGACCATTTCTACGATACTGCCTTCTCCTCCCATCGCTTCATAAAGATTCCAAAAAGCGACATGGGTATCAGCAGCCAAAGCTTGCTGATAACGAATCAGATTCTTTACACCTGGAATGGTACGCAAATCCCCCTTTTCGTCCTTTTGTTCACGGTCGCCGATACCTACAATCAAAATGGACGCTTGCGGAAAGGCATTCTGCAACTTCTTGACCACCGGACGCATGGCATCCTTATAATAGGTATAATCTTTTCCTCCCTTGAAAGCTACATTCAAGCCATAATGAAGCACAATCAAATCGTATGTTCGAAGAACATTGTATTTCTGCAGAATGGAAGAAGGAATTCCTCCCAGCTGCTGTCCGCTACTTCCTCTCGTACTGAAGTTATCCAATACAATGCCTTGTGCAGGATCCATGGTAGCCGCATAATAAAGAGAAGCAGGCGTTGACTTTTGTACTTTCCAAGTAACTTTTCCGATTCGTCCTCGTACGCTCACAGCTTGTAAAGTTCCATCCCCTGTCAACGCAAAATCCTGTGCTTTCCTACCATTCACTTCGGCAGTAAGACGGATGGGGTCGGACGTCAAGAAATAAAAGCTTGACACTTCACACGTATCCAAATGTGAGGCATACTTACGCTGCCCTTCCAACGTTACAGAAGCGATGGAATCTGTCAAGAAGTAATGGTTGGAAATATCCTGACGTTTTCTTTCAAAACCTATCGTATCGGTTACCGAATGTGATTCCCAACGACTGAAACGGTGCTTTACTGTAGGACGAAATCCGGCAATGACCGAAGTAAGAGGAACATATCCAACTCCACATCCCCCGAATTCACTTTGAAGCAACGAGCGCAAATCAGACGTAAGGATGTCGCCCTCAATGAAGGAATCTCCGAAGTACGCGATACGAACCGGACGGCCCAGCGTAGAACGATTATTCAAGGCTTCATAAAAAGCTTTCATACCCAGATGAGTAGAATCAGAATAATCGACTATACACTCCACGCCCTCTTTACAAGAGTCTACGAATGCAGGCTTTACAGAAGGTAAAGGAGGAAGTGACAAGGTATCAGAATCGGAGCATAAAGCCAAAGAGTCCGGATTGTCCAAACGAATGTCGGCCAGCAAATCGACTTTTCTTAAAGACTGGTCACCAATCTGAATATCAGGAAGAAAATGCAGCAATCCCAATCCAAGGACAACCAGCAAAGCCAGCATAAAAGTGGCTGAAATCTTATTCTTCATAACGAATGTTTCTTAAAGCGTACAAAGATAGAATAAAGAAAAATCACTTCCAAGGCTAAATTTCCTTAGAAGTGATTTTTATGAATTTACTTGAATCTACTTAGATATCAAGAAATTATTCCCAATTCAGACTCGCGGACGAAATCAATGATTTTCTTGATTTCATCACTTGAAGGCAATTGCTCTTCAATACGAACCAAAGCATCGCGGGTTGAGGTATTCGCCTTATACAAGATGCGATAGACCTGTGCAATGTGCTTGATCAACATGTCTGAGAAGCCAGCATATTCCAGAACCTTGGTATTGATGCTGTAGAAGGAAGTCGGGTCATGTGCAGCCACGATAAATGGGGGAATGTCTTTTATGAATCGGCATCCACCTTGTACGATTGAATAGCTGCCCAAACGAGTATGACCTTGCATCAATACATTGGAAGCAAGAATGGCACAATCAAATATCTTGCAATAGCCAGAGACTTGTGAGCCGTTGCCGACGATGCAGCGACTACCAACTTCCACATCGTGAGAAATACGTACCGCCTGCATAATGAAATTATGATCGCCTATCTGTGTATCGTGTTCCGGGAAGGTGCCACGGGTAATGACAGCATTCTCTCTGACGACATTATGGTCGCCTATACGAACAAATGTTTCATCCCCCTTGTAGTTGAAGTCTTGAGGAACAGCACCGACTACTGCTCCTTGATAAACTACATTACCGTTTCCCATTCGCGTACCTGAAAGCAGACTTGCATAAGGCATGATTTCATTGTCGTCACCTATTTCTACATTTTTGTCGATATAAGCAAACGGATGGACCGTTACATTGTTTCCAAGCTTTGCACTTGGATCAACATAAGCTAAAGGACTTATCATATTATTTGATTTTAGGGTTTTACACATATTATTGCTTACCGCCTCCTAACGCACTGTACAGATTAATCACAGCCTGCATACGCTGGAAGTTATCTGAAACTTGAGTAAGCTGAGCGCTCAACAAAGATTGTTCGGCTGAAAGTATTTCCAGATAAGTAGATTCACCGCTTCTGAACAATGCTTTCGTATACGTTACTGCCTTTTCCAGGTTTTCCACTCTCGCTTTGTCTTCGACCAACTTTTTATGGGCTGTCTCATACAAAAAGAGTGCGTCGCTCACTTCCTTTCCAGCTTTCAGAATGGTCTGCTGGTAGTTCATGCGGGCTATTTCTTCTTCTGCCTTCGACACTTTCAGGTTGGCAACCAACTTTCCATTGTTGAAAATAGGTTGTGTCAGCGAAGCCATGGCTTGCAAAAGGACTTTACCAGGATTATGCACAGACAATCCCGAACCGTTGGTCCATCCTGCCATACCCGTAATATTCAAACCCGGGTAAAATGCAGCACGTGCCTTGTTGGTAGTATAATATGCACTGGCCAATGTCATTTCGGCAATCTTCACATCGGGACGATTTTCCAGCAACTGAAGAGGTACACCGGCAGTAAGTTCTGTTGGCATGATTTGTTCTTCCAGTGTACTGCGGTCTATATGCTGGGGAGCTTTGGCCAAAAGCACAGCCAAAGTATTTTCCGTTTCACGTACCTGACGTCTCAAGTCCAACAAAGATACCTCAACCTGATGGCTTGCAGCACGCATCTGGGTAACTGCAGCTTCATTGGCATAACCTGCCATTTTCATTGCTTCCAAAGTACGTACATTTTCCTTATAGATAGATGCGGTACGGTCGGTAATCGCTTCCTGACGATCGAGCATCAGCAAGGAATAGTAAATGTTGGCAATGCCACAGATTAATTGCGAACGAACAGCCTGCTGGCCATACTGACTCTTCAAGTAAAGAACCTGCTGGTCTCTTTTCGAATTTAAGATTTTTCCGAACAAGTCAATTTCCCAACTGGCTACAGCCGGCAACTGATACGACTTGACCGCTGCTCCCCCATCGAAAGAAGCGAGGGTTCCTTGAGGTGCAAGATTAATCGATGGAAGATAAGACAAGCGAGCGGCAGTCAACAAGACTTTCGCTTCCTTCACACGCAAGATTGCAGCTTGCATGTCTACATTATTGGCCAATCCTTCTTCAATCAAGGCCTGCAATTTGGAATCTGTAAATACTTCCTTCCATGACAAAGAGGCCATGTTGGCTGTATCAGAAACCAGCGTATCCACAACCGATACCGAATCACGATACAAACCGGTTGTATTGATTGATTCCGGACGGTCATAAGCTTTGTAAATGTGGCAGCTGCTCATCATAGCAGCTACACACAAGGTTCCTATTAATTGTTTCTTCATTCTTAGCGTATCTTTTATTTGGTAGGAGAATATTGTTCGATTTCAACTTCCACTTCACTTTCATCCAAGCTATCCCATTCAATCGGCTTGACTTTTTCCTGCAACCATTCAAACACTACAAAGAGTACCGGAACGATAAAGATCTGGAAGACCATACCTACAAGCATACCACCGATGGCAGAAGCTCCCAATGTACGGTTACCATGAGCACCTACGCCCATTGCCAGCATCAACGGAATCAAACCGAAGATCATAGCCAAAGAAGTCATCAAAATCGGTCGCAGACGAGCTGCAGCACCCAAAACGGCTGCCCAAGAGATGCTCATACCTTGCTTTCTACGGTCGAGGGCGAACTCAACAATCAAGATGGCGTTCTTGGCCAACAGACCCATCAACATAATCAAAGCAATCTGCATGTAAATATCGTTTGACATGCTGCCTAAAATCATCTTCAGTGATGGGATGCTGCCTAAAGCAGAGAATCCATTGACGAAGAGGAAGCTACCCAACAAACCAAACGGCACAGAAAGCAATACAGCCAATGGAAGGATATAGCTTTCATACTGAGCACTCAACAACAAGTATACGAAGACGAAGCAGAGCAAGAAGATGAGACTGGTGGAATCTCCACTTGTTTCAGCCTCTTCACGAGCCATACCACCTAATTCGTAACCGAAACCGGCTGGAAGATTTTCCTTGGCTACTTCTTCAATGGCCTTCAAAGCCTGACCTGAAGTATATCCACTGGCCGGAGCTACCATGGTAGTGATAGATGTATACAAGTTAAAGCGGTTGATGACGTCAGGACCGTATACCTTCTTCACGGTAACGAATTGAGTAATCGGCGCCATTGTATTCCCGTTACGAACCTTGATACGGTTCAATGTTTCCAAGTTCTTCGTAGCTTCCGGATCAGCTTGAACCATTACACGGTACATCTTACCGAAACGGTTGAAGTTGGAAGCATACAATCCACCGTAATATCCCTGCATGGTTGTAAGAATGTCATTCGGACTGATACCGGCCTTCATACAAGCTGCAGCATCGATGTCCAACATATACTGCGGGAAGTTCGGGTTGAAGGAAGTCTGAGCCGACTTGATTTCAGGACGCTGCTTCAAGGCATCAATGTAATTCAAGATAACCTCATGGAAACGTTCCAAACTACCACCAGTCTTATCCTGCATGTTCAATTCGATATCACTGGACAAAGAGTAACCAGGAATCATAGGAGGAGTAAAGAACAATACTTTTGCGTCCTTAATGACTTTCTGAGAACGCATAAACAAGGTACTTACCACGACGTCTGAGTTCTGCATAGCTGAACGTTCTTCCCAATTCTTCAACTTAATGATGACTGAACCGTAAGACGCTCCCTGTCCACCAATAAATCCATAACCAGAAATGATGGTACGGGAAGCAACGGCCGGGTCAGAAGCGACCAGACTGTCGACACGTTCCAAAACTTCCATAGAACGCTCCTGAGATGTGCCCGGAGGAAGGATGACAGCTCCCATAATGGTACCGGTATCTTCACTTGGCACCATACCTGTAGGAGTGATCTTCATAAAGAACATCAAGAGGGCAATCGCTGCAGCGGTAATACCGAAGGACAACCATTTCTTATGAATGAAAAAGACTACCTGTTTCTTATATTTCTTCAGCAACGAATCGTAAGCCGTATTGAAAGAAGTATGGAAACGGTCTACCAGAGACATCTTTTTCTCCTTGCCAGAAGCATCATGCGGCTTCAGCAGCAACGCACAAAGTGCCGGTGATAAAGTCAACGCATTCAACGCTGAGAAAGCGATTGAAATGGCCATGGTCATACCGAACTGACGATAGAACGTACCGGCTGTACCACCCATAAAACTTACAGGGACAAACACAGACATCATCACCAGCGTAATGGAAACGATAGCTCCACCCAATTCACTCATGGCATCGATGGATGCTTCACGAGCCGACTTATATCCTTGGTCCAACTTGGCATGTACACCTTCCACCACCACAATGGCATCATCCACCACAATGGCAATAGCCAGCACCATTGCGGAAAGGGTAAGCAAGTTGACACTGAATCCAATCAATTTCAATACAAAGAAAGTGGCAATCAAGGCTACCGGAATGGCTATAGCCGGAATCAACGTAGAACGCATATCCTGCAAGAATACATAAACTACGATAAATACCAAGATAAAGGCCTCGATCAATGTTTTGATTACTTCGTGAATAGAAGCGAACAAGAAATCATTCGCATTCTGAGAGATATCCACGTTCATACCTGGAGGCAATGTTTCTTGAGCCTTTTTCAATACCTCTTCCAGGTTCGTAATTGTTTCTGTTGCATTAGAACCGGCCATCTGGTAAACGATACAAGACACTGCCTTGTGACCGTTTACTTTATTGTTGAAGGTATATGCCATACGACCCAACTCCAAAGTAGCCACATCCTCCAGACGAAGGATTTCACCATTTGGCAAGGCTTTCAATACGATGTCTTCAAACTCTTCTGTTTTCTGCAAACGTCCTTTGTAACGGATGATATACTGGAAAGTCTGATTACCACGTTCTCCAAACTGTCCTGGAGCCGCTTCAATATTCTGTTCTGCCAAAGCCCGGGTAATATCCGAAGGAATCAAGCCATACTGTGCCATGACATCCGGCTTCAACCAGATACGCATGGAGTAATCCTGTCCCATCACGCTGACATCACCGACTCCGTTTACACGCTTGATTTCAGGAACCAAGTTGATTTGGACATAGTTTTCTATAAATTCAATGTCATACTTGTCCGACTCGTCAAATACAGAAAAAATCATCAACATGGAATTCTGACGTTTCTGTGTTGTCACACCCACACGAGTCACCTCGGCAGGAAGCAATCCCAATGCCATAGAAACACGGTTCTGTACATTGATAGCCGCCATATCCGGGTCAGTACCCTGATTAAAGTAAATACTGATGGTGGCTGAACCGTTATTTGCAGCAGACGACTGGATATACTGCATGTTCTCCACACCGTTGATTTGGTCTTCCAACGGCGCGACTACAGAATTCAATACGGTACTCGCATTCGCACCCTGATACATCGCTCTCACCGAAACGGTAGGCGGTGCAATGTCCGGGAACTGAGTTACCGGTAATGTAGCCAAACCAATCACACCCAAAATGACGATCAAAATGGAAATTACCGTTGATAGCACCGGACGGTTAATAAATTTATCTAATTTCATTTTTGTAAGATTTTATATCTTCATCGTTCTTCTAAAAGGGCTTACGCTTCTTCAAGAACCATGAACTGCCTATTATTTGAAAGCTGTAGCAATATTTCCTTCTTTCTGGTCAGTAAGATGCTGCTGGAATTTAGCGGCTCTCTGTTCTGGAGTGATAGGAACAATCTTTTGTCCGTCACGTAACATCTGTACGCCTTCCACTACAATCTTATCACCTGATTTCAATCCTTCTGTTACAATGTAGTTCTTTCCGTCATTCAATTCAGAAACCTGGATTTCACTATATTTAACCGTGCTGTCAGGCTGACAGATGAACACGAATTTCTTATCCTGAATTTCCTGGGTAGCTGTTTGTGGAAGCAAGATGATGTTTTCCATTGCATAAGGGAAAATCACGTTAGCCATACCCCCGCTACGCAATACGTTCTGCTCGTTCGGGAAAATGGCACGCATACTTACTGAACCGGTCTTCTGGTCGATAACACCGCTTACAGCATCAATCTTACCTGCATGACTGTAAATGGTACCATCAGCCAATTCCAACTTGACTTCCGGCATATTATTCAATTGTTCCTTCAAAGAAACACCTGTCTTTGTCATTTCCAACAACTGTTTTTCAGTCATGGAGAAATACACAAACATATTACCGATTTGTGAAACGGTAGTCAATGCAGGCTGGATGGAAGCACTTACCAAGCTACCTACTCGGTAAGGGAATGTACCCACAATTCCATCAGAAGGACTGGTAACGGTACAAAAATCCAAATTCTGCTTTGCCGAAGTCAAATTGGCTTTTGCCTGTGCCAATGCGGCTTTTGCCGACAAGAGGTTATTATTAGCTGTCTGATACTCGAAATCACTGATAATTTTCTGTTCATGCAGAATTTTCTTATTGGCCAAAGTTGCTTTGACCGTTTCCAGATTCGCCTTTGCAGATTCAACACCTGCTTCCGCCTGATTATAAACAGCACGATATTGAGTCGGATCGATTTGGAACAAGGCCTGTCCCTTACGAACTACCGAACCTTCATCTGCACAGAGTCGTACGATAAAACCAGAAACCTGAGGACGAATCTCAATATCTTGCATACCTTTGATGGTAGCCGGGTATCGGGTAGTCTGATTGCTTACAGAAGAAACTACCGTCATCACAGCAAACTCATCATCACCTAATTTCATACCGCCTTTACCACCTCCACACGAAACCAATGCAGAGAAGCTCACAGCCAATAGAAAAACTCGGCTTAACACTAAACTTTTAAACTTTTTCACGTTCATTTTTATATTTAATTAATCATTTTTCATTACACCTACAAAGATACGAAAAAATCACGATTTGAAGTTCATGCACTTACCGCCAATAAACTAAACTTAACATATCCATAAAAAGCCGTTACCATTCATTTCATCATCCAGCATGAAAACCGACCATTCTTTTCGATTCATAAAATTACAGATACCCGTTAACAAGGAATAAAGTCATAAGACAGAGACACTACACCAAGTCCTATATATCACTAATTTATAATAAATTAGCCACAAATAAAAGAGTTTAAGTCCAATTATTCCAGTTCTAAATTCCATGCAATATTCGTTTTTTTTCTTGAAATGTGCAATAGGAGCACATTTCACATGATAAATCTACCTATTAAAAGCTTTTATCTTACCATAAAAATCATACCGGACCTGGACTTTTCATGCGAATCAAGCCCTATAAGCAAATCTGCTTTACCTTGTCTTTCCAACGCTTCATTCTTTGAAAAAAACACTCCCGATAAACCCATGACGAAGGTTCGTTATTTAAGATTTTTAATTTAAATCTTTCATTTTTTATGACCTTTTATTTTTAAATTTGCAATTATAACTATTGATATATATTAACAAAAAGAATAAAATGACTAAAATCACTAAAGAAGCTGCCTTGTTATACCATTCACAGGGCAAACCGGGGAAGATAGAAGTCATTCCCACCAAACCGTATCAGACACAAAGAGATTTATCCTTAGCATATTCTCCTGGAGTAGCCGAACCTTGCCTGGAAATCCAGAAAGATCCTTCCACTGTATATGATTATACAGCAAAAGGGAATCTGGTAGCCGTCATTTCTAACGGTACCGCCGTTTTAGGATTGGGCGACATCGGTGCCATGAGCGGAAAACCGGTTATGGAAGGCAAAGGACTGCTTTTTAAAATCTACGCAGGAATCGACGTGTTCGACATCGAGATCAATGAAAAAGACCCAGAAAAATTCATTGAAGCTGTCAAAGCCATCGCTCCTACTTTCGGAGGTATCAACTTGGAAGACATCAAAGCTCCTGAATGCTTCGAAATCGAAAATCGTCTGAAAGAGGAATTGGATATTCCTGTCATGCACGACGACCAGCACGGTACAGCCATCATCTCCAGTGCAGGCTTGATCAATGCACTGGAAGTAGCAGGCAAGAAAATTGAAGATGTACACATCGTAGTGAACGGTGCCGGTGCTTCAGCAACTTCTTGTACGAAACTGTATCTGGCTTTGGGAGCTAAAAAAGAAAACATCCTGATGCTCGACAGTAAAGGCGTCATTACCAGCGACCGTGAAAACTTGACAGAGAGCAAGCGTTTCTTTGCAACCGACCGCCGCGACGTCCACACTTTGGAAGAAGCCATCAAAGGTGCCGACGTATTCTTGGGACTTTCTAAAGGAAATGTCCTGACACAAGATATGGTGCGCAGCATGGCCGATCACCCAATCGTGTTCGCATTGGCCAACCCTACTCCGGAAATTTCTTACGAAGATGCGATGGCTGCACGTTCTGACGTATTGATGTCAACCGGACGTTCTGACTATCCGAACCAGATTAACAACGTAATCGGTTTCCCATACATTTTCCGTGGTGCATTGGATACACATGCCAAAGCTATCAACGAAGAAATGAAATTGGCTGCCGTACATGCCATTGCTGACTTGGCCAAGAAGCCGGTTCCAGATGTCGTGAACGAAACATACCAGGTAAACAACTTCTCTTTCGGTCCGGATTACTTCATTCCGAAACCGGTAGACCCACGACTCATCACCGAAGTATCTATGGCCGTAGCCAAAGCTGCCATGGATTCTGGTGTAGCCCGCAAAGAAATTACCGACTGGACTGCTTACAAGAACCAGCTCCGCGAATTGATGGGCCAAGAGAACAAGTTGACTCGCAAATTGTACGATACAGCCCGCCGCTGCCCACAGCGCGTGGTTTTCGCTGAAGGTATTCACCCGAACATGCTGAAAGCGGCTGTAGAAGCTAAGGCCGAAGGTATCTGTCACCCTATCGTTTTGGGCAACGAAGAAAGAATTGAAAAGTTGGCGAAAGAACTGGATCTCAGCCTGGAAGGAATCGAAATCATCAACCTTCGCCACGACCGCGAATCAGAACGCCGTGAGCGCTACGCACGCATTCTTTGCGAAAAGCGTGCCCGTGAAGGTGCCAACCTGCAAGAAGCTAACGACAAGATGTTCGAACGAAACTACTTCGGTATGATGATGGTAGAAACCGGTGAAGCAGATGCATTCGTTACCGGCCTTTACACCAAATACAGCAATACCATCAAAGTGGCCAAAGAAGTAATCGGCATCCAACCAGAATACAAGTCATTCGGTACCATGCACATACTTAACTCGAAAAAAGGAACTTACTTCATTGCAGATACGTTGATCAACCGTCATCCGGACACCGATACCTTGATTGACATCGCCAAATTGAGTGCAAAAGCTGTACGCTTCTTTAACCACGAACCTGTTATGGCCATGCTTTCATACTCAAACTTCGGTTCCGACCAAGAAGGTACACCAGCAAAAGTTCATGATGCGGTAACTTACATGCACAACCATTATCCTGAATTGGCTATCGACGGCGAAATGCAGGTTAAATTCGCTTTAAACGACAAGCTCCGTGATGAGAAATATCCTTTCACCCGCCTGAACGGCAAACAGGTGAACACATTGGTATTCCCTAACCTCAGCTCTGCAAACGCCACCTACCAGTTGATTCAGAACATGAGCGAAACAGAAGTTTTAGGCCCTATCCAGATGGGATTGAACAAGCCTATTCATTTCACTGACATTGAAAGCTCTGTACGCGATATTGTCAACATTACCGCGATTGCTTGTATCGACGCCATCGTCCAGAAAAAGATGGAATGTTCTTGCTCTAAAGAGTAAGACCTCATAAAATTAAAGCGGTTTCCCTTTCGATGGAACTTATTTCATCCTAAGATTTCAGGGAAACCGCTTTTTCATTGTATCACTTTTACCTCTTTCCAACCATGAGAAAACCTTTGAACACCACCCAATGCATACTGCTGATTCTTTTCTGGAGTGCCCTCTGCTTTTTGGTCATCACTACCAGCAGTCATATTGACGGACCGCTGATTTTATCCATTCTCATCTCAGGAGCCTTGGTATTCATCCCGATAGCCAAAGCACTCAAGAAAAAGGAATGAACACTTTCTCAACAAACGCCTAAATTTCCCCCAAATACCGTTCCGACCTTCATTAAAGTCCCCAGACACCCTCCTCTCCCCTTACTTTCCCAAACGTTTATAAAAAGCCGAACTATCCACAAGAACGTACCTTATCCAAACAGACACAAAGCGAATGACTCCTCATTCATAATTGTTCTTTTTCTATACTTTTCTAAAAAATACGCAATATAAAGGCTCATTTTTAAGTTTTTCTTTCATATTATAGTAAAAATATTACGATTATTCGTATTTTTGCAGCCGAATATATTATCCCCTAAATATATGGAAAAAGAGCTTCCCAAAATAGACCTTCCTGAAAGTTGGCTCGTTGGCACAGACATCCACAAAGACCTCTTGAGTCTTTACACCAATTATCCCGTACGACTGAAGTGTGAGATTTTTGTTTTTTGTATGGACGGAGAAGTAGAAGCTTCAATCAATCTAAACAAAATAAAGGTAAAGCCTCACGATGTCATCACATTGACGCCTGGAAGTATTTTTCAAATACACAAGTTGGAAGGTGACCTGAAAATCTATTTCATCGGATTTTCTTCACAATATATAGAACAAAAAGAAAACTCTCGGATCCTGCTTGATACGATGTATCACACCTTAGGAAGACCGATACTTTCTTTATCCCCTAAAGGAGCTAAAGTTTTGGAAGAATACATCAACTTCCTTATACGCACCTACGAGTTCTTTGCAGAATTAGGTACTAATGAAGAAATCGCTCCGAATATATTTGCCGACATTCATACCGGAATCTCCATCTTATATCGGAAAACTTCCAATGAGCGGATTTCCATGTCGAAAAGCGAGCAGTTATGTCGGAATTTCACCCAACTGGTCATCCAGCATTATACCACCAGCCGCAACGTATCATGGTATGCCGATAAATTAGGCATAACGCTGGCCTACTTATGTACGACCGTGAAGCAAGTCATCGGAAAGACTTGTGCTGATGTCATTTCATCAATGGTCATCATGGATGCCAAATCACAGTTGAAGTCAACGGAACATTCCATCCAAGAGATTTCTGATTCACTGAACTTTGCCAACATGTCTTTCTTCGGAAAATATTTCAAACGGCACGTAGGCATGAGTCCTTTGGAATACAGAAACAACGGATAAGATCTCCGAAATTTAGCCGTCTTATCACCAAACAGAAAAATAATAATCAATAATAAAAAAGAGAAAAAAATGAAAGCAATCAAATTCATTGCAGCACTATTCATGTTATCAGCAACATGGACTTCTTGCATTAAAGATGAAGAATTGAACGCAGAAGCGGATATAACCCGATGTATCCTCCCAAAAGAAATCTTGAGCAGGCCTGAAATCGACGTATACAGACCTTTCGATTTGAAGTTGAAAGCCTACCCTATCTATCTTCCCATCAAAACTGGGGTAGATGTCAGCAACTTGGCTCTGGACTTCGAGCTCACCCCTGGAGCTACTATTGAACCGGCAAAAGGCAGTATGCACAACTTCAGACAGCCGGTACGTTACACCGTAACTTCTGAAGACGGTCAATGGCACCGCACCTATTCTATTGTAGCTGAACCGCCTAAGAAAATACCGACCTTCTTCCATTTTGAAGATGCCCATAAGGACGGCAAATACCACATCATTTATGAAAAGAACGAAGACAAAGAAGTAACCTGGGGAAGTGGAAACGGAGGTTTCTCTTTGGCTGTAAAGGACGCAGAACAACTGGAATACCCGACCTTCCTTTCTTCTGAAGGATACAAAGGCAACTGCGTTCAAATGGTAACTCGTCAAACAGGAAGTTTGGGAGCTTTAGTAGGAATGCCTATTGCTGCAGGAAACCTGTTTCTCGGTCAGTTCAACTTAAAAGATGCAATGGAAAAGCCATTGGAAGCAACCCAATTCGGAGAGCCATTCACTTACAAACCATTACGTATCAAAGGTTATTACCGCTACAAAGCAGGTTCTCAATACTTGGATAAAAATCGTCCGGTTGATAAAAAAGACATCTGCAGCATTTATGCTTTCTTCTACGAATCAACTGAAGATTGTCCGATGTTAGACGGTAACTTACCAGACCAAAATTATAACCATCCTAATATGGTAGCCCTTGCCCTGCTGAAAGAACCGCACGAAACCAAGGACAACCAATGGGAAGAGTTCAACATTGAGTTTGATTACCAGCGTTACGGCAAGAGCATTGACCCTAACAAACTTGAGAACGGACAATACCACCTTGGCATCGTATTTACAGCCAGTGCAGACGGAGCTAAATTTGCCGGTGCACCAGGAAGTACCCTCATGGTAGATGAAGTTGAAATTATTTACGAATAATAGGAGATTACACAAATGAAGAAAACAATAAAAACGCTGGCTGTAATACTTATAGCTTGCCTATATACAAACTCTATTTTTGCACAGCAGAACAGAACTCAAACCCTAATCAATGCCGCTTTGCACGGCTGGGAATACGAAGTGAAAGCAGGTATTGGAATTGGTGGTTCTGCTCCTCTTCCATTACCGGCAGAAATACGCAGCATAGACTCATACAATCCTACTTTGGCCTTCATGTTAGAAGGAAATGCTACCAAATGGTTCGGTGAGAACAAGAAGTGGGGATTGATAGCTGGTGTCCGTTTTGAAAATAAAAACATGACTACCAAGGCTACAACCAAAAATTACAAGATGGAAATCATCGGTTATGATGGAAATCGTCTGAAAGGTAACTGGACAGGTGGTGTAAAGACAAAACAAAGAAATGCTTATCTTTCTGTTCCTATCTTGGCAGCTTACAAGCTGACTTCACGTTGGAACTTAAAATTCGGTCCGTATGTATCTTATCTGATTGACGGAGAATTCTCTGGAGAAGTATATGAAGGATACCTACGTGAAAATGAGCCGACTGGTGACAAAGTCAACTTCCGTAATGGAGCCATTGCAATGTATGATTTTTCAAACGAACTTCGTAAATTCCAATGGGGTCTCCAATTCGGTGCAGACTGGAAAGCATTCAGTCATTTGAAGGTCTTCACAGACTTGACATGGGGATTGAACGATATCTTCCAAAAAGATTTTGATACCGTTTCCTTCTCAATGTATCCTATTTACTTAAATGTAGGCTTTGCTTACGCATTCTAAAAGTATCTTATTTACTTGAATATAAGGGCTGAATTCCTGTTGGAATTCAGCCTTTTCTTTTTCTTCTACCAATTGCAAGAGAGTTCATCAGCCATCCTTTGACAGCTTGGCAAGAACCTGCGGTCACGCCTGCTCCCTACATTAACTCCGGACATACTCCTAGAACCATCCAACCTTACATAGGCAACTTCCCCTTCTCTCGCCGAAAGACGTATCAAAACATAAAAAAGGACATAAAAAAATCCGGCTAACATTTTACCTTGTTAACCGGATTCCAAATATCAGATTCAATAATTACTTTTCTGCTGCTGTCACTGGAGCCATATTCAATCCCAACTGAATTGATTTAGTAGTATCAATAATCTGTGGCATTGCTTTCAATGTAGGAGCCAAAACGCCATCTACTTGCTTTTTATAATCATCAGGAGTAGATGCTTTGATCTGCTCAATCAAACCATTCACAAAAGCTTCATCTTCAAAAAGAGGTTTCACTTTTTTCAAGATAGGTAATAGAAGAGTTTCATCAAGGTATACAGATGTTTCACCGTTTTCTTTTACAGAGACATGGAACGGAATACCTGACTTCAACAGTACATTCACATCATCCAGCAATTCCATCAATATCTGAGGAACAGAATTACCACGACTTGCCTTCAAAGAAGCCTGTTTCGGAGAAGCAGCTGCAATTTGAGCAGGATTAATGAACAGACGCAATGTTGAATCATTTTCCATTACGTATGTAGCTGCATTCAAAGGAGAATCTTTCCACGGTGATTTTTCATCGTTCCACTTTTCATTGTATTTAGCAACGACGTTGCCATTTGGCAAGAAAGCGATGTTTTTAATTGAACCCAACAAGGGAGGATAAATACCTTGAGAGCTACCAGGGATAGGTGCTGCCATGAGAGTCATGCCCAAAATCCACTGGATGTTTGCTTCAATAGAGAAAGTGGGACCAAAAGGATACACCTTAAATTTATAATCAGAATCCCATTTACAAATAACAGGAGTAGATTTCGGGTCTGAGCCAAAACTTGGTATATAAGGTTTCAAATCAAACATTTTACCAGCCAAAATATTCTTTGGATAAGTCACATCAAGATCCAAATTCAGCGAACTTTTATGGATAGAACCTTTATACGAAATGGTACGCTGTGCATTTTCATCCACTCCTTCAAAAGTTGCCAAATCCCCATTAATGTTCAAGTCCAAATTTAAAGTAGTAGTTTCTTCACCAGGAATAACTCCAGAACCATCCAATTCAAACGGCATACCGTCAATTGCAAACTTACTACCAGAAATTTTCACAGAAGCTTTTGTAGGATTCGATGCGTCAGGGATAAATTCAATCTGTTTTCCCAAGACAGGAGCTCCACAATAATTTAAAGCCAGACCATTGATATCAGTAAAAATAGTCTGTTCTACAGGACAAACTACTGGTTCATCTTTGTCGTCACTACAAGAAGTGAAAAAGCCACCCAATGTTAGAGTTGCAAATAAATAAATTAGAAGATTTTTCTTAATCATAGTTACAAAATTTATAATTTGGGGGGCAAAGGTAACGCTATTCAACTTCTTAGGAAAGGTCTATTTATTCTACTTTTGTTCTATTTTTTATCTTTTGACTTATTTCGTCGCTAAAAGGCTCTTTTTTTAAGATAAAGAACCGTTAAGACAAATTCAATGGCATCCATTTTCTTTTAACGACCAACGGGGCCAAATATAGGTCTATAAAGTGTATGTCCTATTTACTTCTCCCCCAAAAACACACAAACAATTCATTACTTAACAGAATATTGGACCTAAAATACCAATTATCGGCAAGACTTATCTTTTTAACAAAAATAGTCTTTGAAAATTTGGTGGATTCAGGTATTATTCTAACTTTGCATTTACAAAAAGACAACACTTTTGTCAGACCTTAAATTTTGAATTTATGAACATCAATCAAATCATGACGTCTCTGGAAGCAAAGCATCCAGGCGAGCCTGAGTACCTTCAGGCTGTGAAAGAGGTATTAGTTTCTATTGAAGAAATCTATAACCAACATCCAGAATTTGAGAAAGTTTCACTAATTGAACGATTGGTAGAGCCAGATCGGATTTTTACATTCCGAATTCCTTGGGTTGATGACAATGGTAAAGTACAAGTCAATTTAGGCTATCGTGTCCAGTTTAACAATGCGATAGGCCCTTATAAAGGCGGTGTGCGTTTCCATGCTTCTGTAAACCTTTCCATCTTAAAATTTTTAGGATTTGAACAAACATTCAAAAATGCCTTGACTACGTTGCCTATGGGCGGTGGCAAGGGAGGTTCTGATTTCTCTCCACGAGGTAAAAGTGATGCCGAAGTAATGCGCTTCTGCCAAGCCTATATGCTCGAATTGTGGCGCCACTTAGGTCCGGATATGGATATTCCAGCCGGTGACATCGGTGTGGGAGCAAGAGAAGTAGGATATATGTTTGGCATGTACAAGAAGTTAACCCGTGAATTTACAGGTACCTTTACAGGCAAAGGATTATCTTTCGGCGGTTCATTGGTTCGTCCGGAAGCAACAGGTTTCGGAGGATTATATTTCGTAAATCAGATGTTGGCCACAAGAGGTATCGACATTAAAGGAAAAACGGTTGCCGTATCTGGATTTGGAAACGTAGCTTGGGGAGCTGTAACGAAAGCCAATCAGCTTGGAGCCAAGGTAATTACCATTTCTGGACCAGACGGATACATCTATGACCCCGATGGTATCAGCGGAGAAAAGATTGACTACATGCTTGAACTTCGTGCTTCTGGCAATGATATCGTTGCTCCGTATGCTGACAAATTCCCAAGTGCCAAATTCGTAGCCGGTCGACGTCCATGGGAGGTAAAAGCAGATATCGCTTTGACTTGTGCCACACAGAATGAATTGAACGGTGAAGATGCCCAGCACTTGATTGACAACAAGGTATCTTGTATCGGTGAAATATCAAATATGGGATGCCGTCCGGAAGCCATTGATTTGTTCATCAAGAACAAGATGCTTTTCGCTCCAGGCAAAGCAGTCAATGCAGGCGGTGTAGCAACTTCCGGATTAGAAATGAGCCAAAACGCTATGCATTTAAGTTGGACGGCAAAAGAAGTAGACGAAAAATTACATCAGATTATGCATAACATCCATGAACAATGCGTTAAATACGGAACACAGAAAGATGGATACATTAATTACGTCAAAGGAGCTAACATTGCAGGCTTCATGAAAGTTGCCGAAGCAATGATGGCACAAGGTATCGTATAAACAAAAAACGATTAGTTAGTAAAATATATCTCGTTTAGTTGTATTTGTATTTTGTATTGTAGCTTACGCTGCCAACCTGTGAAGGCCGGCAGCGTTTTTTGCAGATAAATACAAGAATCAAGGTATTCTTCATGAAAGATGTACGTTATATATATAAAAACGTAAATCATGAAGTTCTATTGTTTACTTTTCTTTTTAGGAATGTCACTGGCTGGCTGTGTCTCAGATCTTGATGAGATGGCAGCTTCTGAAACCGATGTAGTCATCTATGGAAATGACACAAGAGTATTTAATGGCGAAAAGATGAAAAGCAGAGGTTCGTCTCTCATTCAAGAGGGTGACAGTCTCTCCTTATTTGCACAGAAAGGAATCGTTGCTGAAAACCAAAAGCTCACACTCACAGGCAACTCTTGGGTTTGCCATCCTCCTTTAAAGTGGAGCAAAGAAGTTCTTGACGCAGAGATAACAGCCTATTCACCTGAATTCCCTAAAAACGCAGAGGACTTCTATACCCAAGACGGGCAATTGAAAGACTATTTGGTTTGTAAAGGAAACTTTGCATACCACACAGCTATCCAACTGCACTTCAACCACTTATTCGCACAATTTTTGTTTGAAGCAGACCCACTGCTGAACAAAGAGCTGAAAAGCATTACCTTCATTCCATCCGTGAAAGTAAAATCCATCGAACCTTACCAAGCACGTCTATCTTTGGAACCAGCAACGGAACAACAACACATCCATCTTTCACACAGGAAAGATGCCTCATACTCCATCCTCGTACCTTCCTCCGACACTTTATCCCTGAAAATAGAGATAGAAACACATGCTGGAGAGGTACTGACCAAAGACATCTCCGCCTTTCGTTGCGAATCGGGCCAATGCTATCGAGCTACAATAAAGAAGAAAGGAAGTCAAATAGGCATCTACAATGCGGAAGATTTCATCGCTTTCTCATACCTTATCAACAATTACCCTTATGAAGGACATAATTTAAGCCAATACGGAGAAACAAAAAATGGAGTCACCACTTACTATTTAAGAGAGGACATTCATTTTTCAGAGAAAGACCGAAAACGCGTACAACAAATTGGAGACAGATTAACCAGTGAACTGAAAGCTACCAAGTTCAGCGACGTATTCGACGGTCAGAACCATACGCTGCACAATCTATGGATAGAAAAAGAATTCACTAGAGAATCAGGATTGTTCCAACGAATCAGTTCCAAAGGAATTGTAAAAAACCTGTGCATAGAAGGCTCAACGGCTAGAGCAGGAAAAAATGTAGACATAAATGGACTCTTATGTGGAAACAACGAGGGCAGAATAGAAAATTGCCACGTCATCAACTCGACCATCATTACAACAAAGGGACCCATTGGCGGCATCATCGGACACAATATAGGAACTTTATATAACAGCAGCGTTCAAGGCTTATGCATTGACACGACCAATCCGAGAACGGAATATCTTGATTTTGCAGGTCTCTGCTTGAACAATACCCCAACGGGCAAAATATTGAATAGCTACGCAGTCAAGATAACGCTGAAAGCCAACAAAAAATTGCGAAATAAATATTCGGCCTTAACCTACGCAAATGAAGGCACGATAGAGAACTGTTTCAGTGATTCATGCGACAACAAGATACAAGCACTTTGCTGGTATAACAGATCCGAACACATAGAATGGTGCTATTATCCCAAAGAACGCTATACAAACCACTTGATTGGTAAAGGTTCTACCCAACAATACCTCTCGGAGAAACACATCAAATACTTTACTCACAGCCAGGAAAGCAAACAAGCAACTACTGATCTTTTGAACGAATGGATTCAAACTCGAGGAGCCGAACTGTATGCAGATTATCAGTTTTTACCATGGAAATTGGAATCCGACCTTACCATTACCTTCGATTCCTTCTAGGAATATGCATTTTTTAGCGGAATCGAATCTGAGCAATCATAATTTATTGTATTTTTGCACTCAAGAGAAATAAAATACCAAGATTTATGAATAAGAATAAAGTACTCGTTATAGCCATTGTAGTTTTAGCCGTTTTTTTTGCCGGAACATCTTTTTTCGCCTTCTTTCAGGTGAAAAAGAATCATGAGATGACTGAACTTTTTGCGGTTGAGAAGGAAGAAATGGAAAACGAATACAGCACTTTCGCTACTCAATACGATGAACTTCAGATTCAAATCAACAACGACTCGTTGCGCGAAAAGCTAGAAAGTGAAAAACTGAAAACCCAACGTCTTCTTGAAGAATTACGTCAGGTGAAAACAAGCAACGCAAGTGAAATCATGCGTTTGAAGAAAGAGTTGAAAACAGTCCGTGCGGTTCTGAGAACTTACGTCGTTCAAATAGACTCCTTGAATAAAATCAATGCAGCTTTAACAGAAGAAAATAAAGCCGTAAAGAACAAGTACCGTGCAGCCACTACGCAAATCAATAATCTCGCCCAAGAGAAGAAGAGCTTGAATGAAAAAGTTTCTCTTGCAGCTCAGTTGGATGCAACCAATATCGTAGTAACCCCATTGAACAAGCGAGGCAAAAAGGCTCGTAAAGTAAAAGACACCAAGAAATTCTCTATCTCATTTACTATTGTAAAGAATATCACGGCAGAAACAGGCAACAAGACTTTATATGTCCGCATTGCCAAACCGGACAACGATGTACTGGTGAAGAATGCATCGAATGTCTTCAAATATGAAGATAGAGACATCAACTATTCAATAAAGAAATACATAGAATATACAGGTGAAGAACAAACTGTGACCGTTTATTGGAACGTGGAAGAATTCTTACCAGGAGGTACTTATCACGTATATCTGTTTGCCGATGGCAACATGATTGGCCAAAGTTCTTTCTTCTTGAAATAAAGATTCAATATGATTAGAATTAAGAAACTTATAACCTTATTCTCAAGCTGTTTACTGCTTACGGCATGGTTTACGTCGTGCGGCAAAGACAGATCGGGAGAATATTATGCCTTGATTGCCACTCAGAATTGGATTTATGAAACCATGCAGGAGAAGTATCTTTTCTACGAAGACCTCCCTTCCGAAGACCAAATAAACTTCTTCAACCGACCGCAGAAATTTGTGGCTTCTATCGTATCTAAGAGAGATCAAAAAAAAGGATATGCATTTTCACATGCTGATTCTATTTTTCCATCTCAACGTTCACTCGATAATCCGCTTCCTTCTTTTGGCATAGAGAGTGCTTTGATTCGCTTGCCGAATGGTGCAGAAGCCGTTAGAATCATCTATACACAAAAGGATTCTCCCGCAGAAGAAGTCAACTTGAAACGCGGTGATTGGATTATCGCCATCAATGGGAAAAAGATAAACAGTAATTCATACCACACGTATATCAGCGAGCCTCAACAAGCTTGTCAGTTCACCTTAGGCAGCTTCAACGGAAAAGAGATTGACACTTTGCAAGTCGTACAAATGCCTGCACCTCGCCCGGTCGCTCAGAATAATCTGTTGAAAACTCAACTCATTACAAGTGGCAGCAGAAAAGCTTTCTATATTCTGTACAACGAATTCGGCGAGGATGAAAAACAGTTGAAAGAGTTGTTTGCTCAAATGGAAACCGTACATTTTGATGACGTTATCCTCGACTTGAGATATAATCCGGGTGGTTATGTAATGACTTCTCAGGTTTTATGCAGTAACCTTGCTCCTGCTTCGGCTTTGGGACATCCTTTCTTGCAGATGAAATTCAACGACAAGATCAACCGTACTGACAGCTACAATTTGGAACCTTCCTTATTGGGTGCTGCATCGCCTATCCAATACCAGAACTTGTATGTGCTGACCACAGACAATACGGCTTCTGCTTCTGAAATTGTAATCAACGGTTTGCGTCCTTATTTGAAGGGAAATTTATTCCAAGTGGGTACCAATACCTACGGAAAGAATGTAGCTCAACAATCTTTCATGGATAGCAGAGCCCCACAAATCCAATTGTGGCTTACCACTGCAGCACTCAGCAATTCTGAAGATTTCGGAGATTATTTCACCGAAGGACTGAAACCTGATTTTACCATTAAAGAAAACCTTACAGGACCTTTGGCTCCTTTAGGTGATGAAAAAGACGAATTGATGGTCCCCGTGCTTTATCACATGGCCAACGGTATCTTCCCCACTCCACCACCCGTCGAAAAGATGTCAAGAGCCATGAAAGAAAGTAAAGTACTTTTTAATTCAATCGAGAAGAAACCTAAATATTGTTTGTTCAACAACAAGGCTGAATAAATAGGCATTCCTAATTCACCATAAAGCTTTGCATCTGTTTGCAGGTGCAAAGCTGATTTTTTTGTATTTATGAAACGTAAAATCCATTTATTTCCAACACTTGTTCTTTGGTTCTGTATATGCTCACTCTTACCGATAAAAGGGGAAGCTGTTACCTCCTCTCTGCACGGTGACGACAAGACAACCTATACGTTTACTCTTCTGAAAGCTACAGGAGAACCTCAAACGGATGTATTCGTAAAAATCAAGTACGAAAGCAGTAAATATGCTGCCGATTCTAATGGAGTCATCACATTCGAACGCAACAAGAAGTCATACAATAAAACCGCAGAATTCTATTTCAACCATCAAACGAAACAATCGGTCAAGACCCTCCTGCTGAATCAAGAACAAGCAGAGCAAACGTTCTACCTCGACAGCCAAGAAGATATTCAGAACTACAAACGGACGAACCAGCTGTTCCCCATTGAGGGTATAGTAAAAGATACTGATGGAGAACCTGTAGAAGGAGCAACAATAAGCATTCAAGGAACCGGAAGAGTTACCTATACGGATGAAATTGGCCTGTTTAAAATTGAAGCTGATTTCAACCATCCCGTCGTCATTCGTGCTGACGGAATGACCAACCAATCTTTTCCTATCCAACATTTCTTCACTCCCGAAGAAGAAGGTACCCTTGTCGTCATGCAGGCGAAAGGACAGCAGAAGGTTTATTCCAGCGTAGAGAAAATGCCTTCTTTTCCTGGGGGAATGAAAGCCTATAGAGAATACCTCGATCACCATTTGGAATATCCAAAGAAGGCAAAAGAAGCCCAAATAGAAGGCGTGGTAGTAGTGCAATTCATTGTCGAAAAAGAAGGGGAAATAAGCAACGCACGTGTTGTCAGACACCTCGAAGCCTCATTGGACTCTGCCGCTGTAAGAGCAATCAGAGAAATGCCGTCATGGATTCCTGCTTCCGATTATGGAAATGCTGTACGATGCAAATATTCCTTGCCGGTATCCTTTAAAATACCTAAGCCTGTCCTTGCTCAAAAAGACAGTATTACAACCAATAACGCACGTTTGGCCATGGACAGCTTAAAAGTGAACTCTCTTCCTTTGAGAACCAAGCTCGACAGCATTCCATTGGACAGCACTCTACTGGACAGCATGACCATCGACAGCGTGAAAGTAAAGGCTCAGCAGATTCAGTCAATCGCAGACAGTTTGAAGAATGTAAACCTGAAGAACGAACAACTTCTTTCAGACAGCACATCGGTCAACAGAGAAGTTCAGGCAGAGGTCAAGAAACGTCCGAAAGGCTTTGTACGTTTCTTCCGTAAATTATTCGGAATAGAGCGTAAAGAAAGAAAAAGAAATAGCCTCTCGATCAAATAAAGACTCGTTGAAAAAAGATTCAGACTTACAGATAATGCCATCCAAGACTAAAATCAACTGACTCACCGCTACTGAATTTCCACAAAATGACGGTCCAATACCTTAATAAAAGCCGTCTATAAATACCTTATTTTTAATGCCCTCCGAATGTTCATTGTCTGACCTTCGAAGGGCAGTTATAGTATATCCATCCATTTATCTGCTGACATACGTCGGCAGATAAATACTTAAAGGAACAAATACAAGAATGACTCTCTATTGGATTATTAAGGAAAAGCCTTATCGTATGAACTTACGGAAAGCAGCTTTTCAGGAAAGCCAGTCTAACCTTCCTTGATAGAGATTGAAAAGAAATGGGTACAACCGATTCCTAACCGGAGCTTGGTTAGGAATCAATTTATCCTTTATAAAAAAAAACAGGATCCAGATATAAAAAGTCTATCTGAATCCTGTTTTCTCATTTACACCCTCTTGTGAACGGTGTCTTATTTACAGTGGAACACAAGTTCGCTTCCATGAATCAAATCTTTATGAGAGATGCGATACTTTCCGTATTTCTTGCCATTCAAACGAATAGCATCAATATAGCCATCTCCTCCTTCTTTACGGATTACCAATTCTTCCTTATCCCAATATTTCGGATCTAATTTGATAGTCACCTTATCAAAAGTCGGAGTAGTCAATGAATACTCAGGAACACCCGGACAATCAGGATACAATCCCATCATACTGAAGATAGCCCAAGCCGACATCGTACCAGCATCTTCATTACCTGGCAAGCCATTTGGTTTGTCTGTAAAATGCTTAGCCAATAATTCCTTGACCAATTTCTGGGTACGCCATTCCTCACCCTTGCAATAAGTGAACAAATATGGATAAGCAATATCTGGCTCATTAGCTGGGTCGTAATAACCTTTATCAAATACCATCTGAAGCTTGTTCACGAAACGTTTCTGACCGCCCATCAACTTCATCAAACCTTTGATATCATGAGGTACATAGAAAGTATAATTCCAAGCATTACCTTCGTGGAAACCAGGAGAAGGTTCGAAGTTCGCTCCTTGCAGCGGATCAAATGGAGAATAGAATTCACCCGACTGTTTGATAGGACGCAAAGTACCGAATTCTTTGCAATAATAGTGCTTGTATCCCATTGAACGATTGAAGAACAATTTTGCATCTTCTTTCTTTCCCAAAGCCTGAGCTAAAGTAGAAAGTGAATAATCAGCGATATAATACTCCAATGCATGAGATACAGAATTATCGAACTGAGACTCCATCGGACAATAACCTCGTTCCATATAGGGATCGTTATCTGGACGCATCAAGTTATCCTTTCCTGGAGTTGTAGCCGACTTGTACATGCCTTCATAAGCCAAATTGATGTCAAAGCCACGCAAGCCTTTCATCCAAGAATCCACAATCACAGGAATAGAAGGGTCTCCTTCCATTGTATAAGTCTCACGACCATACAACTCCCATTTCGGGAACCATCCGTGTTCCTTATACATACCCATCATGGTATGAATCATATCCATCTGACGTTCTGGATATACCAAAGTAAACAGCTGGTGTACATTACGGTAAGTGTCCCACAAAGAGAAGACAGTATAGCGGTTATGATTCGTTGTCAGAATTTCATTGCCTTCCATTTGAGGATATTGTCCGTTTACATCCTGCAATACATTCGGATGAATCAAAGCATGGTACAAGGCAGTATAAAATACGCTCTTCTGAGATTTAGTACCTCCTTCAACGAGAATTCTACCCAAATCATCATTCCATTTTGCACGAGCATCTTTACGAATCTGTTCAAAGGTAGTACCTTCTGGCTGTTCCGTATTCAAATTCAAACGTGCATTTTCAATGCTCACAAAAGAAACACCGATGCTTACTTCTACTTGTTCTCCTTCTTCAGTGTCAAATGAGAACCAAGAGCCGATGTCATCTCCACTCATATCCTTCAAGTATGACTTGTAGAGCTTGTATGAACCTGCATGGGCATCCCAAGCAGCCTCAGCCTGCATCTCACGCTGCATTTTCCAATAGCCACGTTCTTGTGGAGCCTTGTTGATACGCATCACGAAATAGATGGGGAATACCGCATCTGCTGTATAGCAGAATGTACCTAACAATTTAGAACCTTCTATTTCACGTTCGTTTACAAAACGTACCGTAGCACCGCTTTCGTTGGTCAATCCTTCGCCCAAGTTCATCAGCAGATTAGCCTGGCCTTGTGGAAAAGTAAAGCGGGCACGGCTGGTACGTGCAGTAGCGGTCATTTCACAGCGAATACCATATTTAGTCAGAAGATTCGTGTAATAACCAGGAGTTGCCATTTCATCGGTATATTCACTTCCATAAGAACGGTAATCCACATTCAATTTACCGGTAGTAGGCATCAAGAGAAGAGAACCCATATCTGGACATCCCACCCCACTCAAATTGACATGAGCGAAACCGGTCAGGTATTTGTTATTCACCTCATACGGAGTTGACCACCACTGTTTATCTTTATCAAACTTGTTTTCAGCAGACCCCATTACATTAAAAGGTGTCGCCGACATCATTCCTTGTGGAACTACTGCACCTGGATTGGTCGTACCGAAATTGGTAGTACCCACAAATGGATTCACGTAATCAGCAGGCTCTTGAGCAAACAAAGCAACCGCTGCATTACAGACGAAAAGAGATGCTAAAAATAATTTTTTCATCATTTGTTATTCATAGTGATTCCGGCAGAGGTCGATCTGCCAGAATCGTGTTAGTAATCAAAAAAAAGAGTCCATCCGTCACAATGAGCCATTTCGTTATTTAACGACAATCTCATCTACGAATAAAACACCACCAAGTTCCTTGCTTGGCAATGCCTGATAATGGACGTAACGAGCTTTCGTTTTACCTTCCCATCCGAAATTCTTGAAAGCGATACCTCCATCACGAGATACCTTATTATCTATTTCGGCCAATTGGGTATATTCCTTATCATCTGCAGAGACAGAGATAATAATCTTTCCCGGCATAAAGACATCTGCTCCTGAAGCTTGCATGAAGTCAGCTCCAATAGACTTCACATCCATTTCTTTTTCCAAGTCAATGATTACATCAACCCCTTTCTTGGAAATGAAAGCCTGCCAGCATTTATCCTGGTAAGTCCAGTTTCCACGAATACCATCCGTCAAAGTAGCCTCACCGTTGGCTGGATAATTTGACCATGCAGCTGCCACATAACGCACCTTCTTATTCAAAGCCAAGTGCTGGATAGGAGCTTTCGATTCTTCGCGGTCACCAATCTGATTCTTCAAGTCAAAAGGATGATATCCTTTCTGCTTCAACTCCTCCACAATATTCAGAGCACGTTCTTTGAAATCCGGCCATGAACGATTTTCCTGCTTTGACCAAGCCACTTCAGCAATGGCAATCATACGAGGATAAAGCATGTATTCAGCATGTTCAGGAGTTGGAACATATTCTGTCCACAGATTGCCCTGTACCCCATGCATCAATCTTCTTTCTTCTATGGTCAACGAATCAGGTATCGGATTATAGCTATATACTTTTTCCAAAGTACGATAACCTCCGATAGCTTCCGGCTGTGAAGATGGAGCATCCTGATAAGCATCCAAGTAACAGAATTCACCGGGAGTCATGATGGCATGGTGTCCCGCATGAATGGCCTTCAAGCCACCCTCCGTACCACGCCAAGACATAACAGTGGCGTTCGGAGCCAATCCACCTTCCAATATTTCATCCCATCCCAACAAATTACGGTCGTGTTCGTTCAAGAAACGTTCCATACGTTTGATGAGATAACTCTGCAGTTCTTCCACATTCTTCAGACCTTCTTTCTTCATGCGAGCCTGGCACTTCGGGCAGACTTTCCAAGCTCCCTTACCTGCTTCATCACCGCCGATATGAATGTATTTTGACGGGAAAAGTTCCATCACTTCCAAAAGAACATTTTCCAAGAATTCAAAAGTCTTTTCATTACCTACACAGAAACTTCCCTGCTTATAAGGCTCATTGGTACATGACAGTTCTGGGTAGGCCGTAGTAACTTCCTCAGAGTGTCCCGGCATCTCGATTTCTGGAATGACGGTAATATAATGCTGAGCGGCATAAGCCACGATTTCACGGATATCATCCTGGGTATAAAATCCCCCCTTTGCTCTCGGATCATTCTGTTCGCAATATTTACGGTCACCAAACCACCAAGGTTTCCATACAGCCGATGGACGCCAAGCGGCAAATTCAGTAAGTCGAGGGTATTTCTTTATTTCAATGCGCCAGCCGGCAGCATCGGTAAGATGCAAATGAAGACGATTGATCTTGTAGTAAGCTAAGATATCAATCTGCTTTTTCACAAATTCCTTACTGAAAAAGTGACGAGACACATCCAACATCATACCACGATAATTGAAACGCGGCTCATCCTTAATTTCTACAGCAGGAATAGATTCGCCATCATCAGCCATCTGCAAAAGAGACTGCAAACCATAAAACAAGCCGGCACCAGACAAAGCTTCAATCTGCACTCCTTTTGAATTGGAACGCAACACATAACCTTCTGGTGAAGTGATTCCCTCCAACGTCTTGACCTGACGAAGAACGATCCCTTGATCAGCAGTCTTTTCATCAGCCAACTGCAGTTTCAAAGGCGAAGCCTGCATATAAGCTCCCAATATCGCTCTGTCTTCTTCAGGAGCATCAATATAAAGTTTATCCGATGCGCTCAAGCGGAACGAACCTTTCTGCCAGACAACCTCCGATGGTATCGGAGTGATGTCCAAAGAACCTTCTTCAGGAGTAGAATCACATCCTGCCAATTGGGTGCCTGCCAAAACAAACGAAGCACCAAACATTACCTTTGATAACAAACTTGCCATAGTACAATCAATACAAAGAAATTTCATCTACAAACAAGAATCCTACGCCACCATGGCCTTGATGCCATGCAGGAATAGTACGTTCGCTCAAAGCTTTCACTTTTACATAACGTGTCTTAACAGGAGTGAACTTCAACTCATGGGTATAAATCTGGTTCGGATCTGTTTCCTTCATCACAGGATAAGATTCAGAAGCAACTTCCTTAAAGGTCTTGTTATCATCCGATACCAAAACAGTAATGCCACGGGCATCAAATACCCAATCTCCTTTTTCTACGCAAGTATTCAAAACCATAGAAGAAATTTCAGTGGGCTCCAACAAATCAATGACCGCTTCCATATCATTGCCATTGAATGCAATCCAACGACCTGTCTTATAGTTGTGATTTCCTTTCATACCATCATTCAAGACTGAAGCACCCTCAAATTTATACTGTTCATTAATCGGCTGCAACATGGTTATCGGCTTCATAGAAGATTTGCTGAAATCAATCACATCCTTAGTGATGCGTGTTGCACCTTCTGGACGAATAGCAACGGTACGCAATACAACCGGTTTGTCAATCTGGATAGGACCAGAATATTTCTGTGACTGAGCCGTAGGTTCAGAACCGTCCAAGGTATAATAAATCGGAGAATTGTCGATAGTGCTAGCTTTAGCCTCCATGATTCCCTTTTCAGTATTCGGAGTAAGTTTCAGATTTACGTCATAAATATGAGTTGCATAGTTCCATCCCTTCAATTTATAGATTTCAATTAAACGAGGAACACGCTGCAAGAACTGTTCGTAATTCTTCTTGCTCTGTTCGCACCATTGAGTTTCACACAAAGCGGCGATACGAGGAAGAACCATGTACTGTACCTGACTGAATGTAGGCATATATTCTGTCCAAACATTCGCCTGAACACCAATGATATGTTTTTGCTCTTCCGCTGTCAAAGTTTTCGGCATAGGGTTATAACTGTACACTCTTTCCATAGGCAAATACCCACCGATAGCCAAAGGTTCAGCATCCTTGTCGATAGCCTGATAGTAGTCAAAATAGACATAAGTATTCGGCGTCATTACCACGTCGTGATTCAAACGAGCCGCTTCAATACCACCAGCTTCGCCACGCCAAGACATTACAGTCGCATTCGGAGCCAGACCTCCTTCAAGTGTTTCATCCCAGCCTATCATCTGACGGCCTTTAGAATTCAAGAATTCTTCTGCAGCATGAATCACGTAACTCTGCAAACGCTCTTCCTTGGTATGTTTCTTATCCGACTTCAAGCCCAGCGCTTTAATACGAGCCTGACATTTCGGACAAGTCGCCCATTGAGTCTTCGGACATTCATCACCACCTACATGAATATAAGTGGAAGGGAAAATGCCTATAATCTCGTCCAAGACGTCTCTTACAAACTGAATAGCCTTATCATTACCCGCACAAAGCACATTGTCTGAAATGCCCCATTGAGTCCACACTTCATACGGACCGCCTGTACAGCCAAATTCAGGATATGCAGACAAAGCAGCCTGCATGTGTCCAGGAAGGTCTATTTCCGGAACTACAGTGATATAACGTTCAGCAGCATAAGCTACAATTTCTTTTGCTTGTTTTTGAGTATAGAAACCACCGTAAGGAATACCGTCATATTTACCTGAGTTATGACCGATTACCGTTTCCTTACGCTTAGAACCGATTTCGGTCAGTTTAGGATATTTCTTGATTTCAATACGCCAGCCTTGGTCTTCTGAAAGATGCCAGTGAAAACGGTTCACATTATGCAAAGCTAACATATCAATATAAGTCTTGATTTCATCCATAGTAAAGAAGTGTCGACCTACATCCAACATCATACCACGATAACTGAAACGAGGTTTGTCTGCTATTTCCACTGCAGGAAGTTCCACATCCGTTCCCTGAGAAACAGCTATTGATTTACGGAGAGTCTGGATTCCATAAAAGACTCCGGCTTCCGACGGTGCACTGATGGTAACCTGGTCACCGGTAACTTTCAAGAGATAAGCTTCAGGATTTTCCTCCGATAGTCCCAAGGACAAAACGATTTTTCCTTTCGCTCCCTCCCCTTCTTTGACATTCAATTCGATACCAGTCTGTTCTTTGATGTAGCCAGCCAAGAATTCAGCATTCTTCTTCATCATTTCATTTCCGGCCGGATAACATACCGATACGCCATTCTTCAATAAGAATGCTGTCTGATGAGCAGAAGAGATTTCCAACGGAGACGGTACGATCTGATAATCAGCCACTGCCGTTTGATGAGTGCAGGATGCAGCCAGCAAACCAGCCAACGACATTCCTAACAACATGTTTTTAGAAAAAGGATTCATAAATGTATCTGTTTAAAAATTAAAAATTCAACGGTAAGATATCCCCATTACCCCTCTTTTCAGTCTCCTTCCACGCATGTTCATAGCAAGTTCAAGACTTCCAATCCGGTTCAAAGAATATAGTATTCCATTTTACGAAGTAAAAATAAGTAAAATCTTTTAAACTAAAAAATAGAGATTCATTTTCCACCCAACCGGCTTTGTAAAAGAACTCCTCAAAATCCGAAGAATTGGCATTAAAAGTATCAAAAAAAAGACATTTTTCGCAACAATTTCTACAAGAGGTCGAATCTTTCTTCGTATCTTTAACCACAAAATTAATTTTACTCAAAACCTACTATGATTAAAAAGTTTATTTTTGCCGCTTGTTTAGCAAGTGCATTCAGCTTTTGGGGATGTTCTTCAGATCATTTCATAAAAGAAGCTGATTTCCGTACAAAAGTCGAAAATGATTTCCAGGACAAGCAACAAGTGCTGTCTCATGGAGACCTTTTCTCTGTGTTTAACCAAAAATTGACTGTCGAAGAACAGGAAGCTTTGAAGTTTCTTTACGCTTACATGCCATTGACAGACATTGCAGACTATTCAGGGGAGTTTTTCTTGAACAACGTCCGTCTCTCTTTGGCTACACGCAAAGAATCCACTTGGGGCAAGAATATTCCAGACCTCATATTCCGTCACTTCGTATTGCCTATCCGTATCAACAATGAAAATATGGACAACTCTCGTGAAGTTTTCAGCAAGGAACTTTGGGAGCGTGTAAAAAATCTTTCCATGCACGATGCGGTATTGGAAGTCAATCATTGGTGCCATGAAAAAGTGGTTTATACCCCATCCGACAATCGTACCAGTGCCCCTTTGGCATCTGTAAGAACAGCTTATGGACGTTGCGGTGAAGAATCAACCTTCTTAGTAGCTGCCTTGCGTGCAGTTGGCATTCCAGCACGTCAGGTATATACTCCACGTTGGGCACATACAGACGACAATCATGCATGGGTAGAAGCATGGGTAGACGGCAAATGGTTCTTCTTAGGTGCCTGCGAACCTGAACCAGTTCTTAACCTAGGTTGGTTCAACGCCCCTGCAAGCCGTGGTATGCTGATGCATACAAAGGTTTTCGGAGCATACAACGGTCCTGAGGACGTTATGCAACAAACAGCCAACTATACAGAAATCAACATCATTGACAATTATGCAAAGAGTGCCAACTCCACCATCACTGTCACCGACGAGAAAGGACGTCCAATCGTAAATACCAATATCGAATTCAAAGTTTACAACTACGCAGAATTCTTTACTGTTTCTCGCAAAAACACCGATGGTAAAGGTCAAGCTACATTGAAATCTGGCTTGGGCGACATGTTGGTAGTTGCAAGCGATAAAGATAAATTCGGCTATACCAAAGTGTCATTTGGCAAAGATGCAGAAAAGACCATCGTATTGAACCACCAGTCAGGCGAAGTATTCTCAGAAGCTTTGGATATGATTCCTCCTGTAGAAAACTTAAATGCTCCTGAAGTCACCAAAGAGCAGCGTGCGGAAAATACACGTCGCATGAGCGAAGAAGATGCTATCCGTAATGCATACGTAGCAAGTTTCCCAACCGCAGAAAAGGCTGAAGCATTCGGCAAAGAATTGAATTTGGATGCTCAAAAGGTAGCTACCTTCATCGTCAAATCACGAGGCAATTATGCCGACATCATGCAATTCTTGAAAAATGCAGTTGCGAAGAACAAAGGAGAACGTGCTTTGGCTCTTTTAGGTACAGTAACAGACAAAGACTTGAGAGACACTCCATGCAATGTTTTGGAAGACCACTTGTACAATACGCCAGACGATGCAGATGTAGAAAAAGTTTTGGCTCCACGCATCGCATTGGAACTGCTTACTCCTTACCGTTCATTCTTCCAAAAGAACATCCCTGCCGACTTGGCCGAACTGTTCAAGAAGAATCCGCAGAACTTGGTAGAATGGTGTAAAAAGAACTTGTCCGTTCGCGATGATTTGAATACTGGTTCAACATTCACTTCACCGGAAGGAACTTGGAAAAGCCGCGTAATCGATCAAAAATCACGTGACATCTTCTTCGTTGCCGTAGCCAGAAGCTTGAACATTGAAGCATGGCAAGATCAAGTAAACAACAACATTTACTACATGGCCAACAATGAACGCGTTCAAGTTAAGTTTGAAGCTGCTGAAGCTGCGATAAGCAAACCGTCAGAAGGCACGTTGAAATTGACCTATAAACCCATCCAACGCTTGAGCGATCCTAAATACTATTCTCACTTCAGTATCTCGAAGTTTGAGAACGGTACATTCCATTTGTTGAGCTATCCAGAAGGTTCTACTTGGAATTCAATCTTCAAAAAAGGAACTCCTATTGAAGCAGGTTACTACATGTTAGTATCTGGTAGCCGTATGGCAAATGGCGGTGTATTGAGCAACATCAGTTTCTTCAATGTCACAGAAGGAGAAACAACAACTCTCGACCTGGTGATGAGAGAAAATGCAAAAGATATTCAGGTTATCGGACAATTCAACTCTGAACTGACTTATTTTGACGTTAAACAGAATAAAGAAACATCAGTGTTGAATACAACCGGAAGAGGCTATTATGTAGTTGCAGTCTTAGGTGTAAACCAAGAACCTACCAACCATGCCTTGAAAGACATTGAAGTGAAAAAAGCAGATTTCGAAAAGTGGGGACGCAAGATGATCTTACTCTTCACCGACAAAGAATCATATGCTAAGTTTGACAGCAAACACTTCCCGAATTTGCCTTCAACTATCACCTACGGCATTGATACCGATGGTAAGATCCGTAAGGAGATAGTTGAAAACATGAAACTGACTAAAGGCGGTCAATTGCCAGTAGTGATTATCGGTGACACATTCAATCGAATCGTCTTCGAATCACATGGTTACACCATTGGATTAGGAGAACAGATGATTCACGTTATTCATGGTCTGAAATAGAAAGAATCGTCTTTCTAACACGTGAAGCCGTGGTAACGGGATGAACATATTCATCTATTTGAACTGAACCTCCCATAGATAAAGCCGGATTGCGCAACTGCATCCGGCTTTCTTTATTTTCTCTTGCAGAGAAATGGAATTCAGAAGCACCGGTAATACGTGCCAATTCGGCAATATTGGATTCATTCACGCCACAGCCCGGCATAATGATGATGCGCCCCGCAGCCTGCTGAACCAATTCCGCCAAAAGAGCAGCACCTTTGATGGCTGCCGGCTGCTGACCGGATGTCAAGATACGGTCAACTCCCATCTCTATCAAAGTTTCCATCACACGCTTGGGATCTTTCACGTAATCAAAGGCACGGTGGAAAGTTACCGCCATTCCTTCGGAAGCCTTCATCAAACGTGTCATGGCAGGCATATCCAATTCTCCGTCCGGTGTCAAACAACCGAATACAACTCCATCGGCACCAGCCTCACGAGCTGCACGGATATCTTCTTCCATAATATCCAGTTCCAAGGGCGAATATAAGAAATCACCTCCACGGGGACGGATAATCACATGCAAACGAATGTCAATCAGTTTACGAGCCAGCTTGATCTCACCCAAAGAAGGAGTGGTTCCTCCTTCTGGCATAGCAGCACACAACTCTACACGCTGAGCTCCACCTTCTTGTGCAGCCAGACAGCTTTCAGCAGAATTAGCACAGATTTCAAATGTATACTTCATAATTTTAAATATAAGATATTTATTAAATAAAAAGGCACGGCAACTCGGTTAGCACGTAATATGTACCTACCGCGTCTCCGCGCCTTATTAGTACGCCCGTGGGGAGTCGAACCCCAATCGATGGAACCGGAATCCATTATTCTATCCATTGAACTACGAGCGCATATTCATGAAATTTCTTTCTGATGCAATGCAAAAATACAAATTAATCGTCAACAGTACCAATTTTCATGAAAAAAAATATCTCATCTTTTTTCACTCCCTGTCATCGTATCTATCACAATTCCATCAATCAAGCTATATATATAGCATTTTGACAAAACAATATTTATTTTTAGTTGCATTATCACTTCAAATAATTAACTTTGCCTTCATAAATTATATATAAACAGATTTATCACCATGAGTTACCTTATAAGACCCAGCCACTATCATGCTTTGTTAGACATGAAACAGACCGAGCTTGGGATCAAACAAATCAAAGAATTTTTCCAGCAGAACCTATCGTCCGAACTACGTCTACGTCGAGTTACAGCTCCTTTATTTGTCCTGAAGGGAACTGGTATCAACGATGATTTAAGCGGAGTGGAGCGCGCCGTTTCTTTCCCTATCAAAGACTTGGGCGACCAAAAAGCAGAGGTCGTACATTCTTTGGCCAAATGGAAACGCGTAACATTGGCCGATTATCATATTGAACCGGGATATGGCATTTATACCGACATGAATGCCATCCGTGCCGATGAAGAATTGGGCAATCTCCATTCTTTATATGTCGACCAGTGGGATTGGGAACGAGTCATCACCCCCAATCAACGCACAGTTCATTTTTTAAAGGATATAGTAACCCGTATCTACTCTGCAATGTACCGTACAGAATACATGGTATGCGAAATGTATCCTCAAATCGAACCTTTTTTACCCAAGGAAATTCATTTCATCCATGCAGAGGAACTGCTACAACTCTATCCCCACAAGACAGCCAAGGAACGGGAAGACTTGATCACCAGAAAATATGGAGCAGTCTTTATCATAGGTATCGGAGGCCAATTAAGCAATGGTGAACCGCATGATTTACGAGCTCCTGACTATGACGATTGGTCAACCATGGATCCATCTACCGGCTTACCGGGATTGAACGGTGACCTGCTGATCTGGAATGAAGTGCTGGATCGAGCTGTAGAACTCTCCTCTATGGGAATACGTGTAGACAAAGAGGCCATGCTTCGCCAACTGGAACTGACAAACCAAAAAGAACGTTTGCAGCTCTATTTCCATAAACGCATGATGAACGACGAACTGCCTCTCTGCATCGGAGGAGGTATAGGACAGTCACGACTGTGTATGCTCTACCTGAAAAAAGCTCACATCGGAGAAATTCAAGCCAGCATCTGGCCTGAAGAGATGCGAAAAGAATGTAAAATGCTGGGCATCCCTCTGATATAATATCATAATTTTCCCTCACCCTATTCTTCATTGAAGCCAAGAAAGGTAGGATGAGGGAAAATTATGATACTTACCAAGCAATAGGTTGTTCTCCGTGTTCTTGAAGATAGGCATTCGTTCTGCTGAAATGATGATTTCCAAAAAATCCATTATAAGCAGACAAAGGTGACGGGTGAACGGATGTCAATACCAAATGCCGGCTGCGGTCAATAAAAGCTCCTTTTTTTTGTGCATAAGATCCCCACAAGATAAAGACCAAGTGTTCACGTTCTTCAGCCAATTTGCGAATAACTGCATCTGTAAACTCTTCCCATCCTCTACGCTGATGCGAACCAGCCAAATGAGCACGCACGGTAAGCGTAGCATTCAACAGCAAGACTCCTTGCTCTGCCCAACGGGTCAAATTACCGGTAGAAGGTACAGGAATACCCAAATCATTTTGAATTTCCTTGAAAATATTCTGCAAAGAAGGTGGCATTGCCACTCCATCATTTACTGAAAAGCACAAGCCATGAGCCTGTCCGAGTCCATGATACGGATCTTGTCCGATAATAACGACTTTCACCTTATCAAAAGGACAAAGATTAAAAGCATTAAATATCAGTTTTCCGGGAGGATATACCATAGTGGACTTGTACTCTTGACGAACAAAATCGGTGAGACGTACAAAGTAATCCTTGTCAAACTCATCACTTAAAGCCCTCTTCCATGTTTCTTCTATTAATACGTTCATAATAACATTTATACCAACGCATTGGCTGGATTTTAAATATATGCATAAAAAGTCTGACCAACTAAAAACGGCAAGTCCTTACGAGACATACCACAATACATCAATACCACTTCACCGAGCTTCCGGTATTACTACGCTGATCCCATTTCAATGCATCGGTCAACATTGAAGAATTGGCACGGATTGAGAAGTTATATGATGTAAACGGACCAAATACCAAACCACAAGACATATTGAAGCAGTGCAAGTCACGTGTTATATTCATGGTAGTCATGGACAGTTCTTTAGCATTGAAATCATAACCGGTTGAATAGTTCATATTCCAACGGCTACCGATTTTAAAGTTACCCGAAATATTCAAGGAATGAGTCAGCATATAAGGATAACGCATCTTCTTGATATTGATTTTTTTGGGATTGCGCTTATCTTCACGAATACTATAACTATAACTCAAACTGACACTCCAAGGGAATTTGAATGCCAAATAACCGTCAGGACTGACTGTAGCGGATTCAGTCTTACGCATGTTGGACTTGTTGTCGCTATTTATATCGTCTTCATCCTCTTCATCCTCCTCATTCTTATTCTTCTTGTCTTTCTCTTTATCTTTATCATCTCCTTTACCGAACCATTTCTTGAAGGTATCGTTATTCAAGGTGTAAGAGAAAGAACCGCTATATCCCTGGAAACGACCGAATCGTCCGTATGACCATTCAGTACGATCGCCTACCACTACATTGCCGTTCTCATCAAACTTATAAGCATACGTAGCAAACGAAGCATTCATATTGAAAGTATATGATTTGGACAACTTCAAGCGAAGATTCATACTCAAATCACTCCAGCGGTCATTAGCCATATCATACGACAGCTGAGCTCCCAACTGGTCAATCAGACTGATTTTACGATAACCGGTCGTATCCCGATCAGACTTCATCTTCATTTCAACGTTATTATCTATCGTGAATGAAATGTTCTGTGACATCTGCTTGCCTGGAACGCCGTACACAAAATTCTGATAAGGAGAATATTCTACCGTACGCACCTCTCCATGTTCATCGGTATACGTATACGTATCATAATAGCCAAAACGTTTGGTTCCGAAATTCGGAGTATAAGTATAATTTATAGCCGGAGTAAATACATGACGAATCTGGATTTCCTTCTTCTTCATAAACAACGGCTTATACATACCATACAACTTCGTATTCACCTGCAACGAAAGATTATAGTCGTATACACGATTGAAGCCGTTAATGGTATCCCTACGGATATGGTCTCCTCTGACACTCGGATCGTAGCTCTGTTTTACCTTATTCAAATACCAGCGTTCGGTATATTTGAATGTAGACACAACATTGAGGTACTTGAACAAATTGAATGTAGCCGAAACCGGAATTATATGCTGCATGCCGTTTTCCCATTGTGTCAACGGGGTTTTGAAGAGCAGATTATCCTTAGTATGTATCTTATTGGTCAAGTTACCCGTATACTGCAAGGAAATCTTCTCATACCAATGATCGCCCGATGATTTTTTACGCTTGAACGGATAAATACGGTTCAACGTAATATTCAAGTCAGGCAAAGTCATACTTAAAGAAGAGTCACGCGTATTTTGGGTAATATTGAACGCACCCGAGATATTCAAACCTATCTTTGGGAAATTACGCGAATAGCTCACACTGGAAGCCTTTGTATTTTGTGCATACCGCTGCGGGTTATACAAACTGCTCAAAGTAGAACGGTCATAGCTACTGGTAGAAAAGTTCACGCTGGCTGCAAAAGAGCTGTTCGGATTTGCCTTCGGATCCTGACGATGACTCCATTGGATACGGAAGTCTTTCGACACATTATAATCCGGCATGTTCTTTTCACCTAATTTAGTAACCAAATAACTGGCATTGAAAGAACCGCTGTACTTATATCGCTTATTATAGTTGGAAGCAGCAGAAAGTCCCCACGAACCTTTGGTAAAGATTTCACCTAAAAGCTTCAGGTCCATCTTGTCACTAATGGCAAAATAATAACCACCATCACGCAGATAGAATCCTCGGTTCATTTCATCACCATACGTTGGCATAATAAAACCAGAAGAATAACTACTGCTAAACGGGAAGAAACCGAAAGGAACGGCAATAGGCAATGGAACATCTTCCACCACAAGCTGGGCTGGTCCAAAGACCACATTCTTCTTAGGCTTTACCTTAGCCATTGAAAGTTTCAGATAAAAATGCGGATGATCACTATCACAAGTAGTATACTTACCATGCTGCATAAAGATTTCATCATTCGCTCCTTTTTTCGCATTTTCACTGGTTACATATCCTTCACCCTGCTGAGTAACAATGCTATTGATAAACCCTTTCTTAGTTTTGAAGTTATAACGCATCACCTTCGACTCATAAGGAGTTTCACCGTCCTTAAAGACAGGGAGTTCAGTCTCAACCCCTGCGGTATCTACCTTTCCACGAGCATGTACGGTATTGCTGTCCATGTTCATGGTGATCACCCCAGACGTCAGTTCTATACGCTGATAATTCACTTTACCTTGTCCGTAAAGATGTGCGAAACCTTCTTTTGTGAAAACAATAGAATCATTTGCCTCATACACTACAGGCGCATCCAAAGCATCTTTCTTCCGTGTAGAGTCGGCAGCCAATGTATCTACAGCTAATGAATCCACTTTTAAAGAATCGAGTTTGTTTTTTTCAGCATACTTTTGATTGACAGAGTCGATACGTGCTCTTTTCCCTCTCACACGCTGAGCCTCAGCATAAAAGGAACAAAAGATTCCGAACAAAAATACGGTAAAAAATAAATATGTGGTTCGTTTAAATGATGTCATTATCTATTTAGGGAATAGTGCGTTGCAAAAGTAAGCAATCTCACGCAAATAAATGCTATAACTCCTTGTTTTAATTATTTTTTAAGACTATAAGAAGAGTTCACACCAATGATCAAAACGTACAAGTCCCTCTTCACCATGTTTTTCAATGCTTATTCTGGCCTTCTCAACACTTTTTTCACGGTCAAGATGAGTTTTAGAAAAAAACTTATCGGCGAAACAAATCAATTGTTCTTCCAAACTGACAGGAACCATTTCTCGATGAGGTACAGGAAGGTTCCTTTCCAGAATCTGTTTTAACGTCAAACCCGCTCCTGTATGGCGTTCACAGACCAAAGCATGCCGTGGAAAACCTTCAGCACGCACCAAATCAGCTCCTAAATAACCATGACAAATATAAGGATAGGTTCCGTAACAACAAATGCCATCAGCATCCGTCTTAAAGATACCAATATCGTGCAGCATGGCAGCTTCTTCCAGAAAGTTCAAATCCAAATCAAATTCCGGATGGTTATGTGCTATTTCCAAAGCCTTGTCGGCTACCGAACGACTGTGAGTTACCAGAATATGTTTCAATTCATTATCTACAGGATAATATTTATCAATCAATACAAGCGGATTCATTCTACAACACTTTAAGTTCAACAAAATATTAGTAACTTTGTATTACTCTCATAGGATTACAAATTTACAAAAATGTTTTAAGATGTCTCGTCTGATAATCTCACTTTCGCTTCTTTTTCTTCCGTTTGCGGGAATGGCCCAAACTAAAGCGTCTACCGTACAAATGGGAGGAGAACAAATTCCAGAACTTTTATCGTTAGTAAAAGGGAAACGAATCGCACTGGTTGCCAACTAGACTTCTCTAGTCGGCAAGACCCATCTGCTGGATACATTATGCACCCTTCACGCTACCCCAAAAACCATTTTCACCCCTGAACACGGATTCAGAGGAAAAGCTGACGCAGGGGAAACAGTCAGAAATGGGAGGGATATAAACACCGGTGTACCCATCACCTCCCTTTACGGAAAGAACAAAAAGCCGACAATCCAACAATTGCGAAACATTGATGCCGTGATCTTCGACATTCAAGATGTAGGTGCACGCTTCTATACGTACATCAGCACATTATATTATGTCATGCAGGCCTGTGCAGAAAACCACAAAGAAGTGATCATTCTCGACCGCCCCAATCCTTGTGATTACATCGACGGTCCCCTACGCAAACCTAAATTTAAAAGTTTCGTAGGCATGTTACCTATACCGGTCCTCCACGGATGCACCATGGGAGAATTAGCTGGCATGATCAATGGAGAAGGTTGGTTGGGCAAAAACCTTTCCTGCAAAATACATGTCGTAAAGATGAAAGGCTGGAAACACGGACAACCCTACTCACTCCCCGTCAAGCCATCACCCAACCTTCCTAATGACCAGGCAATAGCTTGGTATGCCTCACTCTGTCTGTTTGAGGCCACTTCTGTGAGTGTAGGACGTGGAACGTATTTTCCTTTTCAAGTATTCGGTTCACCCGAACTTCCACAAGACACATATACCTTCCATTTCACTCCGCAGGCATTAAAAGGATTCGACAAAAACCCTCTTCACAAGGGAACAGTCTGCAACGGATTCGATCTTCGAAAAGAAGTTGCCCCCAAAGGTCTTTCGCTGAAGTATATCCTACAAGCCTACAATTCCTACCGACAAATGAATAAAGTCGAAGCATTCCTCACCCGCCCCAATTGGTTTGACTTGCTGATGGGAACCGATCAGGTACGCAAAGACATGCTGGCCGGGAAAGAAGAAGCAGCCATTCGGTCGGCTTGGCAAAAAGACCTCAACGCCTATAAGGCCATGCGAAAGAAATACTTGCTATACCAAGAATAAGCCCCGAATCAAAGTCCGAACAACAAGCATAAAAAAAGGTCCTAACGCTTTCGCGTCAGGACCTTTTCTATATCGTAACAAATTCAATTATTTGTCGCCACGGATAGCTGCGATACCTGGAAGAACTTTACCTTCGATAGCTTCCAACAAAGCACCACCACCAGTAGAGATGTAAGAAACTTTGTCAGCCATACCAAACTTGTTGATACAAGCTACAGAGTCACCACCACCGATCAATGAGAATGCACCGTTAGCAGTTGCTTCAGCGATAGCATCAGCGATAGCCTTAGAACCACCTACGAAGTTATCGAATTCGAATACACCAGCAGGACCGTTCCAAAGAATAGTCTTAGCACCCTTGATTGCAGCAGCAAATGCTTCACGGCTCTTAGGACCTGCATCCAAACCTTCCCAACCTTCAGGGATGTTGTTTGCGTCACAAATCTGAGTGTTAGCATCGTTAGCGAAGTTATCAGCTGCAACACAGTCAGTAGCCAATACCAAGTTTACACCTTTAGCTTTAGCTTTTTCGATGATAGAAAGAGCCAAATCCAATTTATCATCTTCGCAGATTGATTTACCGATGTTACCACCCTGAGCTTTAGCGAAAGTAAATGTCATACCACCGCAAAGGATCAAGTTGTCTACTTTGTCCATCAAGTTTTCGATGATACCAATCTTAGTAGAAACTTTAGAACCACCCATGATAGCAGTGAAAGGACGTTTGATATCTTTCAAGATGCTATCAACAGCGTGTACTTCTTTTTCCATCAAGTAACCCAACATCTTGTGGTCAGCATCGAAGTAGTCAGCGATAACAGCTGTAGAAGCATGTTTACGGTGAGCAGTACCGAAAGCATCCATTACATAGCAGTCAGCGTAAGAAGCCAAAGTCTTAGCGAATTCCTTCTGAGAAGCTTTCATAGCTTTCTTAGCTTCGTCGTAAGCAGGATCTTCTTTATCGATACCTACAGGTTTACCTTCTTCTTCTGGGTAGAAACGCAAGTTTTCAAGCAACAAAACTTCACCTGGTTTCAAAGCAGCAGCAGCTTCAGCAGCCTTTGCACAGTCTGGAGCGAACTGAACAGGAGCACCCAAGCGTTCTGCAACTGCATCAACAATCTGGCTCAAAGAGAATTTTGCATTCACTTTACCTTTTGGCTTACCCATGTGTGACATGATAATCAAAGCACCACCGTCAGCCAATACTTTCTTCAATGTAGGAAGAGCACCACGGATACGAGTATCATCAGTAAGTTTGCCTTCTTCATTCAAAGGTACATTAAAGTCAACACGAACGATTGCCTTTTTACCAGCAAAGTTGAATTTGTCAATTGTCATCATAATTGTAATATTTTTGTTTAAAAATAAATTTCGAAATCATTTCCTGATGGCAAAGTTAAGAAAAAAAACAAACACAAATGATAATCTGATTATTATTTTCGCTTTCAAAACACATTTCTGCACCTATTATAAAAAAAGCCCTGCAGAAGGGTCTGAATAGCATCAAACTCCCTCCACAGGACTCTTTATAATCATTTAATGGTAAACTTTAAAGTCCCATTATAAACTAAGGTACATCCATTAACAAATCACCGTTTATCAGAATTGGTAATTCAATGACAAGCCGAACACTTTGTTTGAACGGCTGTACACATCAGTGCCCGAATAACCGGTTCCATTATAACTTGCACTAGTCTTTGTATAATCTTTATATTTAGTCCAGAAATAAGCAACGTCCATACTCCATCCCTTAGTCAAGTCCACTCTGGCACCGAAACCTAAAGAATAAGAATCACATGAGAAGCTTGTATCTGTCTGGAACTTATCGCTCAATCCATAGTCTGTATTCTGGAAACCTCCTGAGAAGGTCAAGTTTTCGGTAGCATCCCATTCAGCACCGACCAAGATTTCATGAGTGCCGTGTGACAAAGTCTTCTGACGGTCGTCAGCCATACCGGCATTCAAGTCGTCAAAGAAGTGATATTCTACGGTTGCACGCAAAGTAGGAAGGAATTCATAACCTACCGCAGCTGAGAACATAGCCGGAACATCGCTCGGAGTATTCACACCTTCTTTATATGCACCCAACTTAGATTCGATAATCTCAGGATTCACTTCCATTTCACCAGTCTTGTTTTCAATGTTCAAGTTGGTTTTGAATTCATATTTCATTCCAATGTTGAACTTATTGAATTTGAAGTCAGTACCCAAGATAGGAGCAATACCCCATCCGCTCTGGTCGCACTTCAACTTGATATCAGCCAATGTACGATAGTTGTCTGGGAATGACTGCCAATATTTGTCATATAAAGCAGCAGTTAAGAAACCTTCGTAACCACCAGAAAAATAGTTCATACGTCCACCAGCGTATACAGATACCCAATCTGCAATTCTATAACTCAATCCCAACTGAAGACCAAAGATATACTGTTTACCATCCATAGCCGAATTTATGTCATACATGTCTGGATGAATTTTTTTCTTATAAACCTGATCAATCAGATGTGTTATCATCGAATTGAAAAGAGGCAAGCCCTGATTGAAAGATGCCTTGCCACCACCACCGGTGATACCAAAGTTAGTAGAAATGGTCCAATCACCTTTTTTGTAGACACCCTGGAAAGAAGGGATGATAGGAGCTGAAGCCTTACCTTCAAATTCGCGAGTAGTAGTTTTGCCACCCAAAGTCCAAAGAGGAGTAGTAGCAGAGATAGAACGTTTCTGGAAAGCACTCTGTCCAGTCAATGAAAGATAGAAGCCGTCTTTTGGCAAAAAAGAAAGACCTGCTGGGTTTGAATATGCACCATCTACATCAATAGATGCACCACGAGCAATCATTCGTAAAAATGCTGCATTCTGATTAGTATTTGTCAAATAATCGCCCGCAAAAGTTGCGTTTGAAACGAATAGCGCCATTGCGCCAAGCAACCAAATTTTCTTCATTAAAAGTTTTATTGTTGATTAAGGCTGGCAAAGGTAAACGAGATTTCACACATATGCAAGTTTTGTGCAATATTTTCAATAAAAAAGAGCTCAAAAATGCTTTTTCTGTGCAATATTTATTTTTTTCAAGCAAATTATGGTATAGTTTCAAGTGAAACATTATCCTATCTTAAAGGCCATCACACACGGATTGGCTTCTTTCCAGCATTCATTTTCGGAATCTTCTCTTTACTATAAAAGATAAAATAGGAGAAAGTGCAAGCATCTATTGTTGCATAAAAAGCCGTATCTTTGCAGCATGAATACTTCTCAACATTTAACTTCAGACTATATGTACAAAAACAAAGACATTTGGAACGTAACCTACCCCATCTTGCTGGGGCTACTGGCACAAAACATCATCAATGTGACTGATACAGCATTCTTGGGACGTGTGGGTGAAGTAGCTCTTGGGGCAGCCGCTATGGGTGGACTGCTATACATCTGTATCTACACCATTGCCTTCGGATTCAGTGTGGGCACTCAAATTCTCATTGCCCGCCGTAACGGTGAAGGCAATTACAGAGAAGTAGGGCCCATCATGTGGCAAGGTAGTGCTTTCAGCTTATTGATGGGAATCTTTTTCCTGATAATCATGTATTTCAGTGCCAGTTCACTCATCCGCATGTTAATTTCGTCGGAAGCCATCTATGCAGCAACCTACGATTTTTTCACCTGGCGTATCTGGGGATTCCTCTTCGCTTTTTTAAACGTAATGTACCGTGCCTTATATATAGGTATTACACGTACCAAGGTGCTGACTATGGGATCTGTGGTGATGGCGGCAGTAAACGTCTTTTTAGATTATGTGCTCGTATTCGGTGAACTTGGATTTCCTGAATTGGGAGTCAAAGGAGCAGCCATTGCCTCAGTCATAGCGGAAGGTTCTGCCCTGCTGTTCTTCATTCTCTACACACGATACAATTTAGACTTGAAGAAATACGGATTCACCCGATTTGTCAGTTTCGACTTCAACCTAATCAGACGTATCCTGCAGATTTCATTTTTCACCATGGCCCAATACTTCCTTTCGATGGTCATCTGGTTCATCTTCTTTATGGCGTTGGAACGCTTGGGACAAAGAGAACTGGCCATTGCCAATATCGTAAGAAGCGTGTACATCGTCTTACTCATTCCAGTACAAGCGTTGGCTACTACCGCCAACACACTGGTCAGCAACCTCATCGGCAACGGTGGAGTTAACGGTGTAACGAGCCTGCTCAATCAAATCGCAAAAATATCTACGGCCGTACTCGTCGTGTGCATTGCACTGACCATGATTTTTCCGCACAGCATCCTCTCCATCTACACCAATGAGACCGCACTTCTCAGCGAATCGGTCCCAGCACTGTACGTGGTATGCATTTCCATGCTCATAGCCGCTCCTGCCAACATCTATTTCAGTGGCATATCTGGTACAGGCAATACCAAAGCGGCTCTGGTTTTGGAAGTGGGCATCCAGACATTCTATGCCATTTATGTAATCATGGTAGGCATGGTTCTCCAAGAACCAGTAGAAATCTGTTTTACTACAGAAGTGATTTATTACTCTACCATGCTTCTCTTTAGTGTCATTTACTTGAAAAAAGCGAAATGGCAGAATAAAAAAATTTGAGTATGCAATTTTTTTTTATAAATTTGCACCCCGTTGTAATAGAAGAAATTAAGTAAGAAAAAAGATATGTTCGACAATTTAAGTGAAAGACTAGAACGGTCATTCAAGATATTGAAGGGTGAAGGTAAAATCACCGAAATCAATGTTGCTGAAACCTTGAAAGATGTACGCCGTGCACTTCTTGACGCCGACGTCAACTACAAAGTAGCGAAAAACTTTACAGACACTGTAAAAGAAAAAGCGATAGGACAGAACGTACTGACCGCTGTAAAACCTAGCCAGTTGATGGTTAAGATTGTACACAGCGAATTGACCACTTTGATGGGTGGAGAAACTGCTGAGATTGAATTGAAAAATCGTCCGGCTGTTATCTTGATGTCCGGTCTTCAAGGTTCTGGTAAGACCACTTTCTCTGGCAAGCTGGCATGCATGCTGAAGAACAAGAAGAACCGCAAGCCATTGTTGGTAGCTTGTGACGTATATCGTCCGGCTGCAATCGATCAGTTGAAAGTTTTAGGTGAACAGATTAACGTTCCTGTTTACAGCGAACCAGACAGTAAAGATCCTGTAAAGATTGCTCAAAATGCCATTCAAGAAGCCAAAGCGAAAGGCTATGACTTGGTTATCGTCGATACTGCCGGTCGTTTGGCGGTAGACGAACAAATGATGAACGAAATCGAAGCCATCAAAAACGCCATCACTCCTGATGAGACGTTGTTCGTTGTTGATGCCATGACAGGTCAGGATGCTGTCAATACAGCACGCGAATTCAACGAACGTTTGGACTTCAACGGAGTCGTTTTGACCAAATTGGACGGTGATACCCGAGGTGGTGCCGCTCTTTCTATCCGTACTGTCGTAAACAAACCTATCAAGTTCATCGGTACAGGTGAAAAATTGGATGCTATCGACCAGTTCCACCCGGCACGTATGGCCGACCGTATCTTGGGTATGGGTGATATCGTATCTTTGGTAGAACGTGCTCAGGAACAATATGACGAAGAAGAAGCTAAACGCCTTCAGAAAAAGATTCAGAAGAACCAGTTCGACTTCAACGATTTCTTGAATCAGATTCATCAAATCAAGAAGATGGGTAACTTGAAAGAATTGGCATCTATGATTCCTGGTGTAGGTAAGGCTATCAAAGATATCGACATCGACGACAATGCATTCAAGAGCATTGAAGCTATTATCTATTCCATGACTCCAGAAGAACGTACACGTCCTGAGATTCTGAACGGTTCACGCCGTACACGTATCGCCAAAGGTAGTGGTACCAACATTCAGGAAGTAAACCGCTTGTTGAAACAGTTCGAACAGACTCGCAAGATGATGAAAATGGTAACTGGCAGCAAGATGGCTGGTATGATGCAGAAAATGCAGCAGCAACAGAAAAGATAAGAATTCCTTAAAGGAATAGCTTAAAAATACAAACCGCACGCTTTTTCAATAACTGTTTAAAAGGTAATTGAAAAGCGTGCGGTTTTTTTATGCCCTTTTCGGGAAGTTTCATGTTTTCCCCTTTCCATCCTACTTCCTGCCTGAAGATAAAGCTCCTCTCATCGCCATCCAATTTACCTCACCCAAGCAACAAGTCCTCCCTCCATTGCCGTCAAGTTACCTTTTTCGAATAGAATGTTTGAACATTTGCTCCAAAGTTTTTTTCATTAGCACAAATTTAGCCGTAACTTTGTAGTCAAGTCATGAATGTCCACAAGAAGTCTTATCTACTATAGAAAGCAAGTATGGACTCATACAAACGGTAACTATCATCATATTAATCTATCATGCTATCGAAAAGGAACCTTATCAATCTATTAATGGGAAGTTGCTGTCTCAGTTTATCTGCGCAGCAACCCACACGGCCCAACGTCCTGTTCATCTATGCCGACGATTTGGGCTATACCGACTTGAGCTGCACAGGTAGCTCTTTTTATGAAACTCCTAATATCGACCGACTCGCATCCGAGGGAATCACATTTACTCAATCGTATGCCGCATGTCCCGTGTCTTCTCCATCCCGAGCAGCCTTGATGACCGGCAAATACCCAGCCCGACTTCATTTGACCGATTATATTCCGGGTGACCAAGCCTATGGTCCGCACAAAGACCAACGCTTGAAGGCCCAACCGTTCAATCTTCATCTCGACCCACAGGAAACGACACTGGCTGAAGCATTCCAACAGAACGGGTATTCCACCTTTATGGCTGGCAAATGGCACCTCTGTGAAGAACAGCAATATTATCCGGAAGCCAATGGATTCGACTTGAATATTGGTGGAAACAAAACCGGACATCCTGCAGGAGGATATTTTTCTCCATATAAGAATCCGCAGATGAAAGATGGTCCCGAAGGAGAATACCTGACCGATCGCTTGGCCGATGAAGTGATCCAATACCTCAAGCGTCCCAAGGACAAACCTTTCTTTGCCTACCTTTCGTTCTATACTGTCCATCTCCCCATGCAAGCCAAACAAGAAAAAATCCGCAAGTACGAGGAGAAGTTGAAACGAATGAACGATACGGCTCCTTTTTTCATCCAGCACGGAAAGACCTATCACAAGGTACAGCAAAACATGGCGGTCTACGCTGCCATGGTAGAAAGTATGGATGAGAATGTCGGTCGCGTCTTGGATGCTCTGAAGGAATTAGGACTGGATGAAAATACCATCGTTGTGTTCACTTCCGATAACGGAGGAATGGCAACCTGCAACAATGCCGATATCATTCCTACCAGCAATTATCCGTATAGAGCCGGAAAAGGTTATCTGTACGAAGGAGGAATCAAGGTTCCTTCTTTCATCCGCTGGAAAGGTCATTTGGCCTCCAACAGAACTTGCTATGCTCCTATGACCGGAACCGACTATTACCCTACGCTTCTTGATCTGTGCGGACTGAAACTATTGCCCGAACAACATTTGGACGGCATTTCGCTCAAGCCTGCACTTTATGGAGAAGCGGTGTCACGCGAGGCCATCTTTTGGCATTATCCTCATTACAGCGGCGGATTGGGCGGACGACCTTCTGCAGCCATCCGTTCCGGAAACTACAAGCTGATTGAGTTCTTTGAAGACAACCATGTGGAACTTTATGATGTGGTACACGACTTATCAGAACAGCAAGATCTGTCGGTTGCCCGACCAGACCTGACCCATCTTTTGCAAGAGAAGCTGCACGATTGGCTGACGAGTGTAGATGCACAGATGCCATCTGCAAATCCTGATTATGACCCAACGAACCAATAAGCAGTCCATCATAAGCGGTCTGACTTAATGAAGGCAACAGATGTCCATTCAGTCCCCCAAAAGGCTTCAACCGCACATACTGCCAAAACTGCCATCAGAGACTGACCTCTCTTTCAAATTACATTATTCACACGATTAAGAACAAAGACTATGAAAAAATTAAAAAATACACTTCTGCTCTTCGCCCTTTTGGGATGTATAGCAGGAGGACAAGCCCAAAACATCCAAAAGAAAATACCTCTTCCCACTCCCGCACAGCTGACCTGGCAAGATGCAGAACTGGTAGCCGTATTCCATTACGACTTGCATGTCTTCGACGGCAAAAAATACAATCAAGCCTATAACCGTACCACCCCGATAGAAGACATCAACATCTTCAATCCGGAACAGCTCGATACCGACCAGTGGATTCGCTCCGTAAAAGCCATGGGAGCCAAGATTGCTATTCTGACCGCCACGCATGAAACAGGATTTGCCCTCTACCAATCGAACGTGAATCCTTACTGCATGAAAGCATTGAAATGGAAAGACGGCAAAGGAGACATCGTCCGTGATTTTGTCAATTCCTGCCGCAAGTACGGCATCAAGCCCGGTATCTATATCGGCATCCGATGGAACTCCTTCTTAGGGGTATACGATTTCATGATGCCTAAAGACGGTACCCAATTCCAACAGAACCGACAAGCTTTCTATAACAAGATGTGCGAAGGCATGACAGAAGAACTGATGTCTCGATACGGCGAGTTAGCCATTGTATGGTATGACGGAGGAGGTCACGGTCCCGAATTAGGAGGAGCCGACATCTTGCCCATCGTAGAAAAGCACCAAAAGAACATCATCTTCTATCACAACAGCCAACGGGCCGACATTCGTTGGGGAGGTTCCGAATCAGGAACCGTAAACTATCCGTGCTGGGGCGGATACCCTTATCCTTACTCCCATTCTAAAAATCAAGAAACGATTTTCAAGGATAAGTACAAACTTTTAAAATCAGGAGTAGCCGATGGGGAATACTATATGCCTGCCATGTCCGATGCTCCTCTCAGAGGATATAACGGTCGCCATGAATGGTTTTGGGAGCCCAACGACGAGAGCCATGTCTTCCCCTTGAAGAACCTGATGCACATGTACATGGGTTCTGTAGGAAACAACTCGACTTTGATTTTGGGCATTACTCCAGACAACAGAGGTTTGATTCCAGAAACAGACGTACAACGCTTGAAAGAATTCGGAGAGGAAATCACCCGCCGTTTCGGAACTCCTCTTGCTACAGTTCAAGGAGCAAATAAAAGAATCTACTTGAAACTTCCCAAAGAAAGCGTCATCAATGCCATCAGTGTAAGTGAAGACCTCACGCAAGGAGAACGGGTCCGCAGTTACCGGATAGAAGGAAAAATCAAAGGGAGATGGACTCCGCTTTCTACAGGAACCTGCATCGGCCACAAGCACATCGTAGAGATTAATCCAGTCAAGGTCACTGCCCTCAGACTGATAATCGATCGATGTGTAGCACATCCACACATTGCAGACTTTTCAGTCTATAATTATTAAAAATATTCATTAATATCTTTTCAAATCTTATGAAACACCTATCTATTTTAGCAGCATTTTTACTGCTGCCATTCTGCCTCCATGCAGAAAAAGAAATCGATGTATACCTCATTGGAGGACAATCGAACGTTACAGGCCAAGGATATATGAGAAATATCCCACGTGATTACAAAATCGATACATCGGTACACTTCTATTATTCTAAGTATTTAAATAATGGTAAAGGAAGTGAACGATGGAGAGAGTTATGCCAAGCATCTGAAACAGAAGACAAGTTCGGCGTAGAATTAAGTTTGGGTACTTCCTTAAAACAGCACTTCCCCACTCGTGAGATTGCATTAATCAAACACGGTCTTTCCGGTTCCAATCTTTATGAACAATGGAATCCAGGAAACCGTAACGGCGAAAAGCAAGGTGAAGAATATACAAAATGGTTGTCTACCGTCAAAACAGCTTTAAGCCAATTAAAGCAACAAGGATACACGCCTATCATTCGAGCCATGGTTTGGCAACAAGGAGAAGGAGACGCTCGTGAGATAGCAGGCATGGAAAACTCCAGACGATATGGAGAAAACCTGAAGAATTTCATTCTCCAAATCAGAAAAGAACTCCAAGCACCTGATATGCTATTCATCTATGGAGAAGTCATGCCAATGAAAGCTCCACGATTCACTGGAAGAGAGTTGGTACGCAACGCCCAAATCGCCGTATCGGAAGCGTCATGTTCTCCATTATCAGTGAAAAACGCTTTTTTAGTGGAGGGAGATGACTTACAGATGAGACGCACAGACTACAGGACTCCTTTCCCGACAGATGATGTTCATTTGGGAACCTTTGGCTTGTTGGAACTCGGCGAACGTTTTGCAAAGGTTGTCTACGACAACTCTAAATACTGGTAACTGTTCCTTCCTTGAAAGAAACAGCAAAGGCCCGATTGACAGATGAAACAACGGTCAATCGGGCCTTTTTATACAATCATGCAGACTGCCTTACCAACTCCCCATAAAAAAGATTTTTCAGAGGAAGTGGAAGCAACTCACATTCATTATGGATGTTGCACCGTCTCTTTCTTATACCATCTTCTAAACCAAACAGAAGCAAAGACGGTTCCAAAGACAATCCATAAATAAGAGCTTGTACCAAACTGAGCCCCCATGATAGCTCCATAAATAGGGCCGAGTCCTGCAATGTTTAAAAATTGAATCATAAAGATTTTCCAGGTAGGCAGCGGAACATAGTCTACCCCATCGGTCATCGTTACTGCCGGTGTTTTTCTTGTTGGATCCGGGACAAATAATTTATTGATGTATTTTCCATAAGTCAGATATCCCACCACCAGCAAAACTAATGCAATGCTAAATGTTACCATGTTAATTTAAAGTTATATCGGGCACAAAAGTAACTATAATTCATGAAGTCTTGTTATCTTTGCCACTCAAAAATGGAGATATGAACAAGTTTGCAATCATTTTGGCATTTATCTTAGGACTGGCTCTTCCGCTTCAAGCTGAAAGCAAATATGAAGTCAGAGCCACGTGGCTCACCACATTGGGAGGGATGGACTGGCCTACCCAAAAGGCAACGTCCCCGGCTGGCATCAAGAGACAGAAAGAAGAGTTGTGCAAGATTCTCGACCAATTGAAAGCGGCTCATTTTAATACCATACTGTTCCAAACCCGTCTTCGAGGTGATGTGATATATCCTTCAAAATACGAAGGTTTTGCCGAATGCCTTGCCGGAAGAACCGGTAAATCTCCAGGATATGACGCTCTGGAATTTGCCATCCAAGAGTGCCACAAACGCGGTTTGGCATTCCATGCCTGGATAGTGACCATTCCTATCGGCAACCAAAGACAAATCAAGCTGCTCGGAAAGAATTCCGTCGTAAAGAAACAGCCCAGCTTGTGCAAGAAATTCAATGGAAGCTGGTTTCTCGACCCCAGCAATCCACGTACAGCCAACTACCTCTCTAACATTGTAAAAGAAATCGTGACCCGATACGATGTGGACGGAATCCATCTGGATTATATCCGTTACCCGGAACATGGAAAGAGATTTCCTGACCAAAGAGAATTCAAGAAATATGGTAAAGGGAAAACACTCAACCAATGGAGAAGAGAAAACATCACCCGCATTGTTCGACGCATCTACACAGATGTCAAATCATTGAAACCTTGGGTAATAGTAAGCAGTTCACCGGTAGGGAAATACAATGACACCCAACGCTACCGTTCTTTGGGATGGAATGCATTCCAGGAAGTCCACCAAGATGCACAGGGATGGTTAAAAGAAGGCATTCACGATGCACTTTTCCCCATGATGTATTTTCAGGGAAATCATTTTTATCCTTTTGCACTCGACTGGCAAGAGAACAGCAATGGCAGATGGATTGTTCCCGGATTAGGCATTTACTTTTTGGATCCTCATGAAGGAAATTGGAAATTGGATGAAATCATCAGACAAATTTACTTTACCCGAAATTACCACTTGGAAGGTCAGGCCTATTTCAGAAATAAATTTTTACTGAACAATACCAAAGGAATATGGGATGAATTAAAGTTATCCTTTTATACGCACCCTGCGGTAACTCCCGCATTGTCTTGGATTGACAGCATGGCACCTGCCGCACCAAGCTTCGTTTCTTTTTCTGACCATGACCAACGAATTACCATGAATTGGAAGCCTTCCACTTCCTCCAAAGCGGGAGGTATTCATTACCGAGTTTACGCCTCCAACAATTATCCCGTGGACATTGAAGCAGCGGAAAATCTCATGGAGACCCACCTCACGGCACATGAATACTGCTATGCACCGGCTGTTCCCTGGTTAAAGAAAAACTTTTGGGCCATCACGGCTGTAGACCGTTACGGAAATGAAAGTGCTCCATTGAACATGAATCACCCGGAAGGAAGTGAACTAAAATCCTACCTTGACGAATTGCCCCCAGTTCCTGAAGGATGCACATTGGTACTGGACGATGCCACGGGTATGGAAATCTTACGCATCCGCACTTCCGATACCTCACCGCTTCCCCACCTGAAGAACGGTTTCTACCGAATCAGCATAATTGAAGCAGACGGAAACAAGAAACTTATCGGAACCCTCGTCCGTTAATCGTTTTATTTGCTGAAAACGATGGATATAAACGGAATAATCGTTAAATTTGCACAATCAATCTATTGAAACAAACATAATTATCATAACTCATGAGTAACCAACGATACATGCAACGCGGCGTTTCAGCATCAAAAGAAGATGTTCATAACGCAATCAAGAACATTGACAAAGGTATTTTCCCTAACGCTTTCTGTAAAATCATCCCTGATATTTTAGGTGGTGACCCAAAATACTGCAACATCATGCACGCAGATGGCGCCGGTACAAAATCATCTTTGGCTTATCTGTATTGGAAAGAAACAGGCGACTTGTCTGTATGGAAAGGAATTGCACAAGATGCATTGATTATGAATATCGATGACCTTCTTTGTGTAGGTGCTGTAGACAACATCTTGGTTTCTTCTACTATCGGTAGAAACAAACTCTTGGTTCCTGGTAAAGTCATCTCAGCAATCATCAATGGAACCGATGAATTGTTGGCAGAACTCCGTGAAATGGGTGTAGGCGTTTATGCCACAGGTGGTGAAACAGCTGACGTAGGCGACTTGGTTCGTACAATCATCGTAGACAGTACCGTAACCTGCCGTATGAAACGTGCTGACGTTATCAACAATGCTAATATCCGTCCAGGTGACGTCATCGTAGGTTTGGCTTCTTATGGTCAGGCTACTTATGAAAAAGAATACAATGGTGGTATGGGCAGCAACGGTTTGACCAGCGCTCGTCACGATGTATTCTCAAAATATTTAGCAGAAAAATATCCAGAAAGCTACGACAAAGCTGTCCCAGAAGACTTGGTTTACAGCGGTGGCTTGAAATTGACTGACGAAGTGGAAAGTTCTCCATTGAACGCAGGTAAATTGGTTCTTTCTCCAACTCGTACTTATGCTCCGGTTGTGAAGAAATTGCTCGATGCTTTGCGTCCTGAAATCCACGGTATGGTTCACTGCTCTGGTGGTGCACAGACTAAGATTCTTCACTTCATCGGCGACAATATCCGTGTAATCAAAGACAATCTCTTCCCTGTTCCTCCATTGTTCAAGACTATCAAAGAACAGAGCGGTACAGATTGGGACGAAATGTACAAGGTATTCAACATGGGTCACCGTTTGGAAGTATACTTGTCACCAGAACACGCTGAAGAAGTTATCGAAATCAGCAAGTCATTCAACATCGATGCTCAGATCGTAGGTCGTATCGAAGCAAGCGACAAGAAAGAATTGATCATCCGCAGCGAATTCGGCGAATTCAAGTATTAATTTCCGATTCGACGATTATTGGAAAAAGAATAAAACTTTAAGTAATGGGACTAATAGGAATCATCGGCATTATAGTATGCATTTTTGCTTGGCGCCAATACTTTAAAGGATTTAAAAGAAACAAGAAATAAATAAATGGCTGGAAACAACACATTATTAGAGAAACTGGATGGGTTGGTTGCTCGTTTTGAGGAAGTGTCAACCCTTATTACAGACCCTAACGTAATTGCCGACCAAAAACGATACGTAAAACTTACCAAAGAGTATAAAGATTTGGGAGACATCATGAAGGCTCGCAAGGAATACATTCAGTGTTTGAATGGTCTGGAAGAAGCCAAGCTCATGATGACCGAAAGCGATCCGGAAATGAAGGAAATGGCACGCGAAGAAGCAGCTGCTTGTGAAGCGCGCATACCAGAACTGGAAACGGAAATCAAATTGCTCCTCGTTCCTGCCGACCCTCAAGATGACCGTAACGCGATTCTTGAAATACGCGGTGGTACAGGTGGTGATGAAGCTGCCATCTTTGCTGGCGACTTGTTCCGTATGTACTCTAAATATTGCGAATCGAAGGGATGGAAACTTGAAGCATCCAATGCCAACGAAGGAGCAGCCGGTGGTTTTAAAGAAATCATCTGTTCCGTATCGGGTGAAAACGTGTATGGCACATTAAAATATGAATCTGGAGTTCACCGCGTACAACGTGTGCCGGCTACCGAGACTCAAGGACGTGTACATACATCAGCCGCATCTGTAGCTGTGCTTCCAGAAGCCGAGCCTTTCGACGTAGAGATCAACGAAGGTGAAATCAAATGGGATACATTCCGAAGCGGCGGTGCTGGCGGACAGAATGTAAATAAGGTAGAATCAGGTGTACGTCTGCGCTATAATTGGAAGAACCCGAACACAGGCGTAGTAGATGAGATTCTGATTGAATGTACCGAGACCCGTGACCAGCCTAAAAATAAAGAACGTGCACTTTCACGCTTACGTACCTTTATTTATGATAAAGAACGACAGAAGTACGATGAAGACATCGCTTCTAAGCGTAAGACGATGGTAAGTACGGGCGACCGCTCAGCTAAGATCCGTACTTATAACTACCCGCAAGGACGTATCACCGATCATCGTATCAACTATACGATTTACAACTTAAACGCTTTCATGGATGGCGATATACAAGACTGTATAGACCACCTGATAGTCGCTGAGAATACCGAACGTCTGAAAGCAAGTGAATTATAAATTATAACATGTATATTTCTAAAGATATTACATCATGAAAAAACAAGAACTGGTAGAAAACATTAAACAGAAAAAATCTTTCCTCTGCGTAGGTTTGGATACTGATATCAAAAAGATTCCTGAATTCCTTTTGAAAGAGGAAGATCCAATCTTTGCATTTAACAAGGCCATCATTGACGCTACAGCTCCTTACTGTATCGCTTACAAACCAAACTTGGCTTTCTATGAAAGCATGGGTGTAAAGGGATGGATTTCTTTCGAGAAGACTATTGAATACATCAAGAAAAATTACCCTGAACAGTTTATCATCGCTGATGCTAAACGTGGTGACATCGGTAATACATCTGCCATGTATGCTCGTACTTTCTTCGAAGAATTAGACATCGACTCTGTTACTGTAGCTCCTTACATGGGTGAAGACAGCGTAACTCCGTTCTTGACTTATGAAAACAAATGGGTGATTTTATTGGCTTTGACTTCTAACAAAGGTTCACACGATTTCCAGTTGACAGCTGATACTGAAGGCGAACGTTTGTTTGAAAAAGTATTGCGCAAATCGCAGGAATGGGCAAACGATGAAAACATGATGTATGTAGTAGGTGCAACCCAAGGACGTATGTTTGAAGACATCCGTAAGATTGTTCCTAACCATTTCTTGTTGGTTCCTGGTATCGGTGCTCAGGGTGGTTCTTTGGAAGAAGTCTGCAAATATGGTATGACCAAAGAATGTGGTCTGATTGTCAACTCAAGCCGTGCCATCATTTACGCTGACAAGACTGAAAACTTTGCACAGGCTGCAGGCGAAGCTGCTCACAAAGTACAGCAACAAATGGAAGAGCAATTGAAAGCTATTTTATAATTTTACTCCCATACCGTTCATCGGTAAAGTACCGGCAGTAAATCATTGAAAAATCTGCAAGAAGTGAATTCGTTAAGGATTCTTTCTTGCAGATTTTTGTTTTTCTCCCCACAAAATCTCTCCAAACGAAATATTTCAATTCACTATCTGGTAAAAAAAAGATAGAAAAACTTCATGACAACAAGAAACAGCTTAACCGTATAAAGCAAAACAAGATAAAAAGAAAGAATGTCTACAAAATCCAGATTCACGACAAGCTAAGGATATGAATTTCAATCAAGTGCACCCCTCTCCTCAAGGAAGAAAAACAAATTTCTACTGAAAGAGAAAGTCTCCATCAAATACTTCCATAAAATACGGACTTTTTTTTTACATTTCCAGCGACATAAAATGCGTTAAAAAGAGGAGATTTACAAATAATTCATATTTTATACGGATATATAAAAAAAAAATACGTAATTTGCATAATTAATATAACGAGCTATTTACATCGTATATATTAACAAATAATAATAGAAACACTAAGGAAATAAAAGATAGTAATTATGGAGTTCTCAGCTAAACAAATTGCAGAATATATCCAAGGAGTAATCGTAGGAGACGAAAATGCAACCGTTCATACCTTTGCAAAAATAGAGGAAGGCATCCCGGGCGCATTGTCATTTCTGTCAAATCCCAAATACACTCATTACATCTACGATACCCAGTCGTCTATTGTACTAGTAAATAAAGATTTCGAGCCAGAACATGAAGTTAAGGCTACTTTAATCAAGGTTGACAACGCTTATGAAAGTTTGGCGAAACTGATGACTCTTTACGAAGCTAGTATTCCTAAAAAGACAGGAATCGATCCGCTAGCATCTATTGCAAAAAATGTAAAATTGGGAGAAAATGTTTACGTAGGTCCGTTCGCCTGCATAGAAGAAGGTGCAGAAATCGGTGACAATGCGTACATTCATCCGCACGTTACAATAGGTTACAATGCCAAAGTTGGCGAAAATTCTATTCTATATCCTCATGTAACCATTTACCATGACTGCCGAGTTGGCAAGAATTGTATTCTTCATGCTGGTTCAGTAGTAGGAGCTGACGGTTTCGGATTCGCTCCTTCCCCAGCAGGTTACGAAAAGATTCCTCAAATCGGTATTGCCATCTTAGAAGATGATGTAGAAATCGGTGCAAACACTTGCGTTGACCGTGCTACAATGGGTGCCACTGTTGTCCATAAAGGAGTGAAGTTGGATAATCTCATCCAGATAGCCCACAATGTGGAAGTCGGCAGCCATACCGTAATGGCTTCACAAGTAGGTGTAGCCGGTTCTGCTAAAATAGGTGAATGGTGTATGTTCGGTGGCCAAGTAGGTATAGCCGGACACATTAAAGTAGGTGACCGTGTAAATATCGGTGCACAATCCGGTATTCCTGGAAACATTAAATCTGGAGTTTCATTGATGGGATATCCCGCAATAGACCCAAGACAGTTCGCACGTTCAGCAGCCATTTACAAGAAGTTGCCTGAAATGTACTCAGAACTTGGACGACTCCAAAAAGAAATTGAAGAACTAAAAAAATTAACAAATAAATAACCCATGTTGAAACAAAGAACCTTAAAAGGCAGCTTTTCATTGAATGGAAAGGGACTTCATACCGGAGTCAATCTAACCGTAACATTCAATCCTGCCCCAGAGCATCACGGGTATAAAATCCAGCGCATTGACCTTGATGACCAGCCCATCATTGATGCTGTAGCAGAAAACGTAGTAGAAACTACTCGCGGCACTGTTTTAGCTAAGAATGAGGTAAAAGTCAGCACTGTAGAACATGCAATGGCAGCATTGTATGCAGCAGGTATCGACAACTGTCTGATTCAGGTAAACGGACCAGAATTTCCTATCTTAGACGGTAGCGCCAAGGCCTATGTGGAATGCATTGCAAGAGTAGGAATCGAAGAGCAGTCTGCTCCCAAAGATTACTACATCATCAAAAAGAAAATTGAATTCCGTGACGATAAAACCGGTTCTTCCATCATCGTTCTTCCAGATGACAGATTCAGTATCAACACGTTGATTTCGTATGACTCTGCCATTTTGAGCAATCAGTTTGCTACCTTGGAGAACATGGAAGACTTCCCTAATGAAATAGCTTGTGCACGTACCTTCGTTTTTGTCCGTGAAATCGAACCCCTTCTGGGTTACGGCTTAATCAAGGGTGGCGACTTGGACAATGCCATCGTTATCTACGAAAAGCAGATGACCCAAGAAAACTACGACAAGTTGGCCGACATCATGAATGTACCGCACATGGACGCAAGCAAATTAGGCTACATCAACCATATACCTTTGGTTTGGCCTAATGAACCTGCCCGCCACAAGCTGCTGGACATTATCGGTGACTTGGCCCTCATCGGCAAGCCTATCAAGGGACGCATCATCGCCACTCGTCCAGGACATACCATCAACAACAAATTTGCACGCCAGATACGTAAGGAAATCAAAATCCATGAAATCCAAGCACCGGTATACAACTGCAACGAACCTCCTTTGATGGACGTAAACCGCATCCGCGAACTGCTTCCTCATCGCTATCCGTTCCAGTTGGTCGACAAGGTAATCGAGATGGGTGCAAACTACATCATCGGTGTAAAGAACGTAACGTCGAACGAACCATTCTTCCAAGGACACTTCCCTGAAGAACCTGTCATGCCAGGCGTTCTGCAGATTGAAGCAATGGCTCAGGTAGGCGGACTGCTCGTTTTAAATTCTATCAGCGAACCAGAAAAGTATTCAACTTACTTCTTGAAGATCGACAATGTAAAATTCCGTCAGAAAGTAGTTCCAGGTGATACTTTATTATTCCGAGTAGAAATGATTGACCCAATTCGTCGTGGCATCTCAACCATGAGAGGCTATGTATTCGTGGGAGAAAAAATTGTCTGTGAAGCCGAATTCATGGCACAAATTGTAAAAAACAAATAAGTAACTATGATAAGTCCACTAGCACATATTCATCCTGAGGCTAAAATTGGAAACAATGTTGAAATAGGTCCTTTCGTTTACATCGACAAGAATGTAGTAATAGGCGACAACAATGTCATCATGCCCAATGCAACAATCCTTTATGGAGCACGCATCGGCAATGGCAACACCATTTTCCCCAATGCAGTCATTTCAGCCATCCCTCAAGATTTGAAATTTAGAGGCGAAGAATCAACCGCTGAAATCGGAGACAACAACACCATCCGTGAAAACGTTACCATCAACCGCGGAACCGCAGCCAAAGGAAAGACGATAGTAGGCAACAACAACCTTCTTATGGAAGGCGTACACGTTGCTCACGATGCCATCATCGGAAACGGTTGCATCATTGGAAATGCCACTAAGTTTGCCGGAGAAACAGTTATTGACGACTTCTCTATCATCAGTGCCAGCGTATTGATGCATCAGTTCTGCCGTGTAGGTGGATACGGCATGCTTCAAGGTGGAAGCCGCTTCAGCAAGGATATTCCTCCGTTCATTATTGCAGGACGTGACCCTATCACTTATTGCGGAATCAACATTGTAGGCCTTCGCCGTCGCGGTTTTTCAAACGAGCTCATCGAGAACATTCACAACGCTTACCGTATCATCTACAGCAGCGGAAAGAATGTAAGTGAAGCACTGGAACAAGTTAAACAGGAGGTACCGATGTCACCTGAGATTGAATATATCATTCAGTTCATCGAATCTTCTAAGCGAGGTATTATCCGATAAATATTTTTTGTGTATCTTTACCGAATCAACAGAAACTAAAAAATAAGCAAAATGGTATATAAATTTAGAATTATATCCGATGAAGTTGACGACTTCTTGCGCGAAATCAAGATCGACTCTGAAGCTTCATTCTATGAACTGCATGAAGCAATTCTTAAATGCTGTGGTTATTCCAATGACCAGATGACTTCTTTCTTTACTTGTGACGATGACTGGGAAAAAGAAACTGAAATCACCCTGGAAGATATGGGTAATGACAGTTCTGAAGAAGATTCTTACATCATGAAAGATACACCGCTGAGCGAACTTCTTGAAGATGAAAAACAGAAAATGATTTATGTCTTCGACCCATTGGCTGAACGTGTATTCTTCATTGAATTATCTGAAATCATTACAGGAAAGGACTTGGCTAAAGCCGTATGTTCTCGTAAGGAAGGACAAGCTCCTGCTCAGACTATCGACTTTGACGAACAAATGGTTACCAACCCTTCTATCGACTTAGATGAAAACTTCTATGGAGATGAAGACTTTAATATGGACGACTTCGATACCGAAGGATTCGATATTGGCAATGGTAATCCTTACGATAAAGAATAATATTGTATATCAGAGAATATAACGAAGGACCTTGTCCGCTTCTTTTCCCTCAGAAAAGTCACGGCAAGGTCCTTCGTCGTTTTTATTTATCCACATGCTTATGAACAAACCTTCTTTAATCGTCCTTATAGGCCCTACAGGGGTGGGAAAAACCGAACTGAGTCTCTCCATAGCCGAGAAATATCATACTTCCATCATTTCAGCCGACTCCCGACAGCTTTACGGCGACTTAAAAATCGGTACTGCCGCTCCTACTCCCGAACAACTGGCACGAGTCACACATTACTTTGTCGGTACCTTAAAACTGACCGATTACTACAGTGCAGCCCAATATGAGGCTGAAGTAATGAAAAAGCTGGACGAACTTTTTAAAGTGCAGAATGTGGTACTGCTTACGGGAGGCTCCATGATGTATGTAGACGCGGTTTGCAAAGGAATCGATGATATTCCTACGGTAGATAAAGAAACGCGTGAAATGATGATGAAACGCTACGAGGAGAAAGGACTGGAACAATTGTGTGGAGAACTCAAAGTACTGGATCCAGAATACTACGCGACAGTCGACTTGAAAAACCCCAAAAGAGTGATTCATGCACTGGAAATTTGCTACATGACCGGAAAAACATATACTTCTTTCCGCACACAAAGCAAAAAAGAACGTCCGTTCAACATCATCAAAATCGGATTGAAAAGAGAACGAGAAGAATTATATGACCGAATCAACCGAAGAGTGGACATCATGATGGAAGAAGGACTCTTAGAAGAAGCCAAGCGTGTATATCCGTACAAGGAATTGAACTCGCTGAATACAGTCGGCTACAAAGAGATGTTCAACTATTTGGATGGAATATGGGACCTACCTTTTGCTATTGAAAAGATAAAGCAGAATTCGCGCATTTATTCACGCAAACAAATGACCTGGTTCAAACGTGATGAAGAAATCACTTGGTTTCACCCAGACGAAAAAGATGCAATCCTATCACACATTGATGCCTGCTTGCAGAAAATATAAGCAATTCTTCAATGCAAAGATAAGACTTCAGCAAGATTCCTCAGAAAAGACATTATCCCTCGAATCAGAGGAAATAAAAAACGTCAAGGCACTTCTATAAAATGCCTTGACGTTTTTTATTTCCTTTCTATAGCTTTTACTTCGGCAAGAAAACTTATACATTCTTCCTGAAACCAATGTATTGAAATTATAAATCAGAATAAGTCTTCTTACCTCTTACTTTCGATTTCCAAAGGATACTGAAAGAAGTACGTTCCGGAATATGCTGATTAACGGCTCGTTTCAGATTCTCACGGCGGCTTTCTTCAAAACGTGAACGCAGACGCTTAAACTGTCTGCGGGCACGAAATACAGCCCTGCAATCACCGAAATTTCCTTTCAAGAAGAAGACTGAAGCGGCCATAAAATCCAGGATGGAACGTTTGAACAAAACAGACTTCAATTCTTTTTCAGGAAGATTCTTATAAAGCATCAACAAATTGTTCCGAAAATTCAAGAAGGTCTTTCTCGGATTCTCTTTCTTCAATGTGGCTCCCCCTACATGATAAACCATACTCTGAGGAACGCAATAGATTCCATATCCCCTACTGTGCAATCGCCAGCAAAGATCGATTTCCTCCATGTGTGCAAAAAAACGTCCATCCAATCCACCTACCTGTTGATAGATGTCCGCACGAATCATCAAAGCTGCACCAGTTGCCCAGAATACCGGCAGAATAGTATCATACTGACCTTCGTCCTTTTCCACTACATCAAAGATACGTCCTCGACAATATGGATAGCCCAACTTATCAATGAATCCTCCGGCTGCACCCGCATACTCGAAGCTTTCACGATGCCGATGACTCAATATCTTAGGTTGGCAAGCCGCCGCTTCCGGATGACTGTCCATAAAATCCACCAAAGGATTCAGCCAGTCAGGAGTAACCTCCACGTCACTATTAAGCAAAACGACATATTCAGCCTCAACCTGTGCAAGAGCACGGTTATACCCCTCAGCAAAGCCGTAATTCTCGTCAAGACGAATGATACGTACGGTAGGGAACTCCTCTTCCAACATCTTGCAAGAACCATCTGTAGAGCCATTGTCGGCTACACAAACTTCCACATCGTGTCCGGTTGAGCAGACTAAAACAGAAGGAAGAAATGCGCGCAGCATTTCTTCCCCATTCCAGTTCAGTATAACTATTGATATCTTTTTCATTTTATTTCTCCTTTCAAGGAGTTTCCATCCTCATTGAAATCCCCCATAACCACATGTACCAGATGATTGTCCAAGTTGTCGTTATGAGCTAATTCCACACGAATATAATTATCTGTAAAGCCATGCATTGGCACTCCAGCTTTTGATTTCTCCATCAATACAACGGCCTCTTTTCCGATATGTCGAGCATAGAATGCCTTCGTCTTTTCTTCTGACAAAGCAAGCAATCGCTGGCTACGTTCATGCTTTTCTTCCGGAGAAACCACATAATCGATTTTAAGTGCCTGGGTACCCGGACGTTCCGAATAGCTAAACACATGCAGCTGTGTTACATCCAATGACTTGATGAAGTCATACGCTTTCTCGAAATATTCAGCCGTTTCACCACGTGTACCTACAATCACATCCACGCCAATAAAAGCATCCGGCATCAATTCCTTTATCTTCTTCACCTTTGACGCAAAAAGATCGGTCGTATATCGACGACGCATCAGTTTCAGCACTTCATCGCATCCAGACTGCAATGGAATGTGGAAATGCGGCATAAAGGCACGTGAATGAGCTACATACTCTATGATTTCATCGGTAAGCAGATTAGGTTCGATAGACGAAATACGGTAACGTTCGATTCCTTCCACCTGATCTAAAGCCTTTACCAAATCAAAGAAAGTTTCTCCGGTCGTCTTGCCGAAGTCACCAATATTCACTCCGGTGATAACAATTTCTTTTCCTCCTTCAGCAGCAGCCTGTCGAGCTTGAGCAACCAAATCTTCGATTTTTCCGTTGCGGCTTCTTCCTCGTGCAAAAGGAATGGTACAATAAGAACAGAAGTAGTCACATCCATCCTGTACTTTCAGGAAGTAACGGGTACGATCCCCTCGAGAGCAAGAAGCTGAAAACGTCCGAATGTCTTTAACAGCTGATGTAACCGCCTGTCCATGCTCCTTTTTGTGCAAATCACCTAAATAGTTGATCAGTTCTCCTTTCTGTTCGGCTCCGAGCACCAAATCAACGCCTTCGATATCCGCTACCTGCTCGGGCTTCAATTGTGCATAACAACCAATAACCACGACAAATGCACCGGGATGGTTCTTTACCAAACGATGAATAGCCTGACGACATTTCTTGTCTGCCACTTCCGTTACCGAGCAAGTATTGACTACACAAATGTCGGCGACTTCACCTTTTCTCGCTTTTCGAACTCCCATCTCTTTCAAGGTTTTCCCCAAAGAGGAAGTCTCAGCAAAATTCAGTTTGCATCCTAATGTATAATAAACAGCTTTTTTATCTTGAAATACGGTAGTATCTATCATAATGAATTTATTTTGTGCAAATTTACTGATAATTTCGGTATTAATAAAACAGCGACTTATCATTCAATGTTTGGAAAGGAATTAAAAAAATACAAAATTCCTTCAAACAACCAGCATATACCGACCGACATCGAAATACCGAACACTTGATTTGAATAGGAAAGAACATAAAAAGAAACGCCCCGACAAGTTAGGACCTGTCGGGGCGTCTTTATAAAGTATTTACAGATAGCGAATTAAGCTTCTTCTGCTACTACTTCGAAAGGAATTTCAACTGAAACTTCCTTGTGAAGTTTAACAACTGCTGTGTACTGACCAACTTCTTTAACGTCTTTTACAACGATGATCTTACGATCGATGTTGTGACCCAATTTAGCCAATTCTTCAGCAATCTGAATATTACCTACAGAACCGTAGATAACACCTGTAGCACTGACCTTAGTAGCGATCTTCAAAGATACATCCTTCAAAGATTCTGCAATAGCTTCAGCATCTTTCTTAATCTTTTCCAATTTGTGAGCACGCTGTTTCAAATCTTCTGCCAACACTTTTTTTGCAGCTGGAGAAGCGATTACAGCCTTGCCAGTCGGAATAAGATAGTTACGTCCGTAACCTGCCTTAACGGTTACAATATCATTCTTGTAGCCCAAGTTAACTACGTCTTCTTTCAAAATAATTTCCATACTCTTATTCCTCCTTTATTATTTCATCATATCAGTTACGAAAGGCAGCAAAGCCAAGTGACGAGCTCTCTTAACAGCCTGCGCAATACGACGCTGGAACTTCAAAGAAGTACCGGTGATACGGCGCGGAAGGATTTTACCCTGTTCGTTCAAGAATTTCTTCAAGAATTCAGGATCTTTGTAGTCGATGTACTTAATACCACTCTTTTTAAAACGGCAGTATTTTTTCTTTTTAACGTCTACTGAAGGCGGAGTTAAATATCTGATTTCTGATTGTTGCTGTGCCATGATTAGTTTTCCTCCTTTTTAGTTGATTTAACATTTCTTCTCTTAGCAGCGTATTCTGCAGCGTATTTGTCCATCTTGAAAGTCAAGAAACGGATAACACGTTCGTCACGACGGTAGTTAAGTTCCAACTTAGCGATTACCGATGGTTCTGCTTTAAATTCAATCAGCTGATAGAAACCTGTAGACTTCTTCTGAATTGGATAAGCCAATTTCTTCAAGCCCCAGTTTTCTTCGTTGATGATCTCCGCTCCTTCCTGTGTAAGGATAGCTTTGAACTTCTCTACCGCTTCCTTCATCTGAACATCAGACAAAACGGGAGTTAAAATGAAAACGGTTTCGTATTGATTCATACTATTCGTTAATTTAATTAATTAATATTTTTTTTCAATTGCGCTGCAAAATTACTGATTTTTTGGTTACCAGCAAACTTTTATGTAATATTTTATCTCTAAATCTGATTTTTAATCTCTTTTTATGAATTAATTATCTTTAAACTTGTTTTCAGCGGGATATGGAACTGCAATTTGCTTATATCACATTATTTGTTGTATCTTTGCATTGTTGCTTAAACAATAATTTCATGATAGAACAATTCAATTTCGATATCCAGCTTATTTTTGCCATTCTGAATGGTAAAGTATCAGCAGCTATCAATAGAAAGCTGAGTCGCAATTTCCGACAAAACGGTATGGAAATTACGCCTGAACAATGGACTGTCCTCCTATTCTTATGGGAAAAGGATGGAGTAACCCAACAAGAATTGTGCAACGCTACCTTCAAGGACAAACCAAGCATGACCCGCTTGATTGACAATATGGAACGCCAACATCTAGTGGTTAGAATTTCCGACAAAAGAGACCGACGAACCAACTTGGTCCATCTGACCAAAACGGGAAAGGAATTGGAAGAAAAGGCCCGGTTCATTGCCAATAAGACATTGAAAGAAGCATTGCACGGACTGACCTTGGAAGAACTGAGAGTAAGTCAAGAAGTGCTGAGAAAAATATTCACAAACACCAAATCCTAACCGAACGAAAGCAGCAAACAAACGAAAGGGACGGAAGTCCGTTCACGGTTCCAAGGAAAAGAGGGAGCTTGATTCAAAACCCAACCACAAGCCTTGAAAGATAGACATTTCGTTGATTTTCTGTTTTTTTTCACAAAATAATTTTCTTGAATAAAGAATTATGCTTTAATTTGTAACCAGTAAAGAATAAACCATAAAAAAGAAGACACACATGAAAAGTTTATTAAAGAATTTAGGAGTGATATTGGTTATCATTGGTGCTGTTATTCTGATCGCTTGCTTCGCAACTGGTAATGTGAACAACAACACTGTCCTTGGATCATCACTATTTCTTGTGATTTTAGGATTGATTTCTTATATCGTTATCAACAAACGTATTACTGACTGATTTTTTACAGTTGGATAAAAAAGGTGAATCGCCCCAAAGTCGATTCACCTTTTTTTATTCCCTAAAATCAACTTGCAAACAATCAACAAGCAGCTTTAGACCCCTGCAAACGAAACAAGCCTCAGAAGCATGAAGCATCTGAGGCTTGTTTTCATATAAAGAAGTTATCAGTTGATATCTGGAGCAATCAGTTTGTATCCCTTACCATGAATATTAATGATTTCAATGGTATCGTCTTCTTTCAAGTGCTTACGCAATTTGGTAATATAAACGTCCATACTTCTTGCATTGAAGTAATTGTCGTCAATCCAAATAGTCTTCAAAGCGAAATCACGCTGCAAGATTTCATTTGCGTGAGCACAAAGCAAAGCCAACAGTTCAGATTCCTTCGTAGTCAATTTAGTCTGCTTGGTACCGTTAGAAAGAATCTGCTTTTGGGTATCGAATGTAAAACATCCCAAATGATAAACAGTGCTTTCTCTATTACGTTTACCTCTTACACGACGCAAAATGGCTTCAATACGGAAAGTCAACTCTTCCATGCTGAAAGGTTTAGTAATGTAATCGTCTGCACCAATCTTGAATCCTTCAAAAATATCTTCCTTCAAGGTCTTTGCAGTCAAGAAGATTACTGGAATATCGGCATTAACCGCACGGATATCTTGTGCCATAGTAAATCCATCTTTTTTAGGCATCATCACATCCGTAACAACCAAATCATATTTATTTTTCAAAAAAGCTTTAAAGCCAGCGTCGCCATCAGGATACAATTCTGCAGAATATCCCTTAGCCTGTAAATATTCTCTCAATAACATGCCAAGATTCTCATCATCTTCGCATAATAAAATACGTAATTTTTCGTCCATATTATTCGTCTTTAAATAAAGGTAATACAATTATAAATTTAGTTCCTACATTCAACTCACTCTCGGCACGTATCGTACCATTATGATCTGTAATGATTTTCTTCACGTAAGCAAGTCCCAACCCAAAGCCCTTCACATCGTGAAGATTTCCTGTATGAACGCGATAGAACTTATCAAATATCTTTTTCAGGTTTTCCTTCTTAATACCTATACCATTGTCTTCAATGGACAGGCAGAACTTACCTGACTCATTCCAAGTTCTGATTTTCAAATGAATCTCTGTATCCGACTTCTTGTATTTTACCGCATTGTCCAACAGATTAAAGACAACATTGGTGAAATGCATCTCGTCAACATAGATTACAGGATTCTGTGCCTGCAAATCAGATTCCAATTCTCCGTGGCAACTTTCTACCTTCAAACGGAAGGTATTGACTACCCCATTAATCAACTCATTGGCATCCAATTCCTTTTTCTTAAGAGTTGCCTTCTGTCGTTCAAACATAGACATCTGCAACACTTTTTCCACCTGGAAACGCAAACGTTTGGTTTCGTCGTTGATGACTCCTGAGATATGCTTGAACATCACCGGAGACTTACCTACCGCAGGATCGTTCAACATCTGTGCAGCCAGTGAAATGGTAGAAATCGGAGTCTTGAACTCATGCGTCATATTATTAATGAAGTCGTTCTTAATTTCGGTCAGTTTCTTCTGGCGGAAAATGATACAAATGGTAAAGACAAAAGTTACCAACAACACCAGCGTGAAAATGATTGAAGGAATCATGAAACGAACGGAATCAAAGATGTAATCTTCCACCGTAGGAAAGAAGATACTTACAAATCCCATCTTAGCCGGAGGGTCATTCTCAAACAACAAGCGTGAATAAACCTTCTCACCATCATACACATAATCCGGACAACGATAAATCTCCTTTTCATCCCGATCGGTCACTTTAAAATGATACGGAAGATCGATACCGTTATTGAGAAGTTCAGACTTCAAGAAATGATCCAACTGCTTAAAATTGATACGTTCTTTCAGCGGTTTGTCACTTGCCGTATAAAGTATATTATAAACCACTTCATCCAGCAATGCACGCTGATAAATGTAGCGTTCCTTCAAGATTTCCTGCAGTGCACGAGATGTTTGAGGAATGTTCTTTCCTGTAGAAATGATTACTTTGGGAACCGAAGAAGGACGGTTAGTTACGGTCTTGAACTCAAACGAAGAGTACATGGTACCGCCTCCACTTGGTATGGTAACCTTATACTCGTGATGCTGAGACACCACTTTGTCTATCTTTGACAACTGTTCGTTCTGCTGGCGTTGGAACTGCTCCGATAAACGAGCGGCCCGTTCGGTTGCAGCAGCATCAGCTTCCAAATATTTCTGAGTCTCAACAAGTTCCAAATTGCGTACGGACTGAACAAGACTACGATTGACATTTTCTTCAAACTGTCCTCGACGCATCTTGACCATCTCTTCAATATAGCTCACTTGCAAATAAAGTAAACTCAGAAAAGACAAACCCATTACAACACCTAATATCCAAATAGTTGACTTTTTCATGTCTACAAAATTAACATGCTATCTTAATATTTCCACATCGTTTAACTTAATTTAAACCGATATTTTTCAAATTTAACCACATATCACTTTAAGCCTACAGTTTTAGACTATTCGAGCCAAATATCACACTATTTGCATAAAATTAAACAATCTTCATTATAAGAACAACAAAAAGTCTAAGATTGTTTAAGTTTCAATCATTTAAAAGGGCCGCATTTTTAAGAAATGCGGCCCTTTAAGCTATTTATTAGTCAATTTAAAAGAATGATCAATCTTCTTCTTCGTTCTCTTCAAATTCCTTAACCAGCTTGTTCTGTACGTCAGAAGGAACCAATTCGTAACTTGCGAATTTCATAATGAAAGAAGCACGGCCACCCGTCAATGAGCTCAAAGCAGTAGAATAGTTAGACATTTCTTTCAAAGGCACTTTAGCAGCCAACTTTTCATAGCCTTTTTCACTGCTCATACCCATAATCATGCCTCTACGTCCTTGCATGTCACTCATTACATCACCCAACTTGTCACTTGGCACGAAGACTTCCACATCATAAATCGGTTCCAAAATCTTAGGTCCTGCATTCTTGAATGCTTCGCTGAAGGCATTACGTCCAGCAAGCATGAAGGAAACTTCATTAGAATCAACCGGGTGCATCTTGCCATCGTAAACAATGACACGTACATCACGTGCATAAGAACCAGTCAACGGACCCTGTTCCATACGTCCCATGATACCCTTCAAAATAGCAGGCATGAAACGGGTGTCAATAGCTCCACCTACCACACTGTTCACGAATACCAATTTACCGCCCCATTCAAGATCTACCACTTCAGTGCTTTTCACGTTGATCTTGAATTCCTGACCGTTGAACTTATAAGATTCAGGCATTGGCATGCCTTCATAATAAGGTTCTACAATCAAATGAACTTCTCCAAACTGACCAGCACCACCAGACTGTTTCTTATGTCTGTAATCAGCACGTGCAGCCTTCGTAATGGTTTCACGATATGGGATACGTGGTTCATAGAACTGAACCTGAAGTTTTTCATTGTTTTCCAAACGCCATTTCAAGGTTCTCAAATGGAATTCACCTTGACCATGTACCAAAATCTGGCGCAATTCTTTAGATTGTTCAACAACCCATGTAGGATCTTCTTCACGCATACGGTTCAGAATAGCCATCATCTTTTCGGTATCGGCTTCATTTTCCGGACGAATAGCACGCGTGTATTTCGGATTTGGATATTTGATGAAGTTGAAACGATTTTCACAATCCTTACCGTTCAAAGTATTTCCTGTCTTGACGTCTTTCAACTTAACGGTACAACCGATATCACCGGCACGTAATTCTTCAACCTTTTCACGAGTAGCGCCTGCACAAACATACAACTGAGCCATACGTTCTTTAGAGCCACGGTCTGCATTACTCAAATCATCACCTTCACGAACGACTCCACTCATCACCTTGAAATACTGAACGTCACCGATATGAGGTTCTACAGCCGTCTTAAAGAAATACAGAGAAGTCGGTGCTTCCGATACTGGAGGAACCTCTACACCACGTGTATTATGAACCATCGGCATTTCATCTACAAACGGAACGACATTACCTAAGAATTCCATCAAACGACGAACACCCATATCCTTACCTGCACAAACACAGAACACAGGGAACATGCCACGGGCAGCCAATCCCTTACGGATACCTTCACGCATTTCATCTTCTGTAAGTGTTTCTGATTCGAAGAATTTTTCCATCAACGTCTCATCATTTTCAGCAGCAGCTTCTACAAGCTTCTTGTGCCATTCCAACGCTTTTTCTTTTTCTTCTTCAGGAACATCTTCAATAGTTGGAGCTCCGCCTTCAGGACCCCAAGTATATTTTTTCATTAAAAGGACATCAATCAACGAATTGAAATCAGGACCGGTAGCCAAAGGATATTGTACCGGAACCACCTTAGAACCATAATTATCTTTCAATTGTTCCAACACTCGATCGAAGTCACATTTTTCACTATCCAATTGGTTTACCAAGAAAATAACCGGTTTACCTAATTTTTCAGTGTAACGGAAATGATTCTGTGTACCTACTTCTGGACCGTACTGACCATTCAACAACAAGATAGCTGTATCGGTTACATTCAAAGCGGTGATAGCAGCACCAACGAAGTCGTCACTACCCGGACAATCGATAATATTTAGTTTTTTACCATTCCACTCTACATGATAAACGGTAGAGAAAACAGAGTAACCATACTCCTGCTCTACCGGAAAATAGTCGCTGACAGTATTTTTTGCCGTAATTCTACCGCGACGTTTTATAATACCACCCTCATAAAGCAAAGCTTCAGTGAGAGTGGTTTTACCTGAGCCATCATTGCCAAGGAGTGCAATGTTCTTGATTTCATTCGTTTGATATACTTTCATGGTTTTTCAAGATTTAGTGTTAGTTTTTAAGGATATGCTTTTCATATCTCGTTTGCGATTTGCAAAATAGAAATTTAAGTTTACAAAAACAAAAATATCATCCGTGTTACTAAACTATGTTTTGGGGCATAATTTATTTCTTCAACAAGGTAATACGTTATAATTCAACGAAATATTATTTCTTCCGACAAAGTCGTGATTCTACCATCAAAAAAAAATCCGGTCTCTACTTTTCTACGCAAAAGCTACAACCTTCTATCTTGAAAATATATTTGCTACCTTTGCCTGTCAATAACAATGAATATTATGGCAGGAATTTATATACACATCCCTTTTTGCAAACGCCGATGCATTTATTGCGATTTCTTTTCTACCACTCAAAGCGAAAAAAAAGACGCTTATATCCAAGCCCTCTGCAAAGAACTCGAACAGCGGAAGGATTATCTGGAAAATGAAAGAATCGACACCATTTATTTCGGTGGAGGAACTCCTTCACAACTTCAGAAAAAAGACTTTGAAAAGGTGTTTTCTATAATAAATAAGGTGTATGATGTAAATCCAGACGCCGAAATTACCATTGAAGCGAACCCTGACGATTTGTCGGCTGAATATTTAGAATCGCTAACTGCTCTTCCTTTCAACCGTCTGAGCATGGGAATTCAAACCTTCAATGATCACACATCACGTCTACTGAACCGACGACACACAGCATCACAGGCCATCGACGCATTCAAACGATGCAGAGAAGCTGGATTCCAAAACATCAGCATCGACTTAATTTACGGACTCCCCGGAGAAACGTTGGAAGGCTGGGAGAAAGACTTGGACCAGGCATTGGCTCTCCATCCCGAACACATCTCAGCATACCACCTAATCTATGAAGAGGGAACCGCTCTATGGAAACTGCGTGAGCAGCATCGTGTAGAAGAAGTAGATGAAGATTTGAGTCTCGCCTTTTTCACACGACTTATCCACCGGTTGAAGGAGGCTGGATACATTCATTATGAAATTTCCAATTTCTGTCTCCCCGACCGACATTCCCGACACAACTCCAGCTATTGGCAAGGGAAGCGCTATTTAGGATGCGGTCCTTCGGCTCATTCCTTTAATTTAAAAAGCAGGCAGTGGAACATCGCTTCTTTAGATGCTTACATCGAAGGAATCACAAACCATAAAAAAGTCAGTGAATTAGAAGAACTGGACTTATATACAAGATACAACGAACGCATCATCACCAATATACGAACCTGCTGGGGAATGCCTTTACAAACATTGAAAGAGGATTTTGGAACTGACTTATACAATTATTGCCTTGAGATGGCTCGCCCCCATTTAGAGCAAGGGACTTTAGAAATCAAAGACGGAATACTCAAACTGACAGAAGAGGGCATTTTCACCTCCGATGGCATCACGAGTGATTTGTTTTGGGTGGACGACTGACAAACCTGTTCCTGCTTTCAAGGCATACAACGCTCGTCAAGGCATGAAAGCCGATTTGCTACGGGAGCTTTGAATGCGCAGTTCGATAGAAAACCCCTACTTCTACATTGATTTTTAACATTCGCCAAGCCATGAAATGACGCCTATTGCCTATCTTTGCATAAGATTGAAAGGTCTGCTGGCATCGACCGACGAGTCCATCGCCAGTGACAGTCTGCTTGTATGGAGAAATCCTCCTCAATGCAAGCAGAGAAAATGAAACTATCCTTCAGAAAAATGAAAAAACTTGCTATTTTCGATTTAGACGGCACGTTGTTAAACACTTTAGCCGATTTGGCCAAAGCAACCAATTTCGCTTTGGCCCAACAAGGATTCCCTACTCACGAGACGGATGCCTACCGAACTTTTGTAGGCAACGGAATCAACAAACTTTTTGAACGGGCTTTACCCGCTACCCAAAGGGACCCAGAAACTATATTAAAGACTCGTTCTTTGTTCGTTCCTTATTACAATGCACATAACGCTGATTTCAGCAAACCATATCCAGGTATCCCCACTTTGCTGACCGCCTTGCAAGCAAAAGGAATGAAACTGGCTGTCGCTTCCAACAAATACCAAGCCGCAACCTCTAAACTGATAGCACAATATTTTCCTACCATCACTTTTCAAGCCGTATACGGACAACGTGATGAGATTCCAAGCAAACCAGACCCGACCGTAATCCACGTTATATGTAAAGAAGCGAACATAAACGAAGCCGACATTGTTTATATCGGGGACTCGCACGTAGACATGGAAACAGGAAAGAACGCCAATGTCTGCACCGTAGGAGTAAGCTGGGGCTTCCGCCCTCGTTCCGTATTGGAAGATTTCCATCCCGATTTCATAGCCGATACGCACGAAGAATTACTCCAGTATCTATTATCAGATTAAGACAAACCAACAACATCAAATAAGCAAATCATGAAAGTTATCAATTTTGCAGAATCCAACTCTATTCTAAATCAATTCGTAGCCGAATTACGTGATGTAAACGTACAAACCGACCGTATGCGTTTCCGTAGAAACATTGAACGCATCGGTGAGCTGATGGCTTACGAAATGAGCAAGACGATGGATTACTCCGTCAAAGACGTAACCACTCCCCTGGGAACCGCTCAAGCAAGCACCCCCGATGACAAGTTAGTTATCGCCACCGTATTCCGTGCTGGTCTGCCTATGCATACAGGCTTCTTGAACGTGTTCGACAAAGCTGGCAATGCCTTCGTCTCAGCTTATAGATATTATAAAGACGAAGAACACCACCGAGACTTGGATGTCCGCATCGAATACATAGCGACTCCCGACTTGGCAGACAAAACGGTATTGCTCGTCGACCCGATGCTGGCTACCGGCGAAAGTCTTGAATTGGCATGGAAAGCTTTTATCACCAAAGGAATTCCAGCCAAATTAATGATTGCCTGCGTTATTGCCAGCCAAAATGGAGTAGAACGACTTAAAAAGGTATTTCCAAGCGACGACGTCACTTTGTGGTGTGGCGTCATTGACCCAGGAATTGACGAGAAATCCTATATTGTTCCTGGTTTAGGAGACGCAGGTGACCTTGCTTTCGGAGAAAAGATTTAAAGGAGAGTCTTAGAACTTGTTTCCGCAACAGCGGACCTACAAGAAAAGACTGTTATCCCATTACAAAAAAAGTCCTATCATCCTTCCCCAATGGAGTCTGATAGGACTTTTTCTATTTCTTACAACAGATTCAAGCCTACATACACATGACGGGCTGTGCCAGCAAAGGCTTTGCACATAAGAACAGGCATCAGCCTAACCAAGCACTTTTCTGGAGCCTTTCACAGAACCAACCGGCCCAATCAATCCGATAGAAGCAGAACCCCATCAAAGGAAATTGCTCCACCCTTCGGATTCTCACACTGAAACGACCAGTCGATTCCAAACAAAAAAAACGTCCAAGGAAAACCTTGAACGTTCTGAGTAGCGGGACCCGGGATTGAACCGGGGACCTCATGATTATGAATCATGCGCTCT
>JAHHQU010000019.1 GCA_020026225.1 Phocaeicola sp.
GGTCTTTTGAGATTACCCATAACACATCATTTATTATGGGATATACAGGCAAAGGCTCCCATTGGTCTTTTTTCTTATCATAGTAAGCAATACTATACTCTTCACCACTCGTATATTCCGTTGCAGCATAATTCTGAAGAAACAATTTTATTTCAGTGGTTGACAGGGGATAACAGTCGAATTCTGTTTTTAGGATAAGCGAATCGGACGGTATGGGTCTACCCTTAAACTCTTCCTGTACTACGGGTTCCAATACCCAATTTATTGTTTTTGAGGAAGATACAATACCAATGTCATTGGTTGCCGAATCTACCTTCAGTGAGTCCTCCTTTTCAGTCTTCTGACTTAGGCTGTCTGTAAGACCATTGTTTGTGCTACCTGTTTCAACTGTTGATGTCGTCTTTGATGATTACTTATTCATACATCCACCCATCAATAGTCCCATTAATGCTAAAAGAACATTCAAAATAAAGGCATTACACCGATACTTACAATCCATTTTTACATATTCATCTATTTCATATATTTATATTCTTTTTTGAATCTAAATAACAAAAAAAATGTAATTTTGGGAAATAGCTAATTCATATGAATTCACTAAAACGCAGTAAAGATGGGAACTTTAGGATGCATCAACGACATGTTGCGTAAAGATAAGGAAAATAGAGAATTACGCAAAAGGAATCATGAAAAGTTTTATGAAACGAGAGAACGCTTATTTCAAGTACGAAAAAGCGATACAGATTGTAACTTGTCTATAGAGGATTTGGAAAAAGTACGTAAAGAAATCACGGAAAAGGAACGTAAAGACAGAATGTTCTATTTCAGCTTCTTCATTAAATTTCTTTTGATATGCGTTACTGTTATGACGATAGTGGCACTCATCATCTACTGTTCCTAGTGCTACCTAATCATGAGGATTTTTATACCTTAGAAAAGATGTTTTCAATTAGTGTCCAGCATACAATACTGACAACTTTCTTTTGTGTAATTTTTACTTCTATCCATCGGTACTGATTTACCAAAGGATAGAAGTAAAAATTGATGGTATTCTCAATTATTTCTGTTGTTCCCGCACGATGAACTCTGCTTCCATAACACATTCCAAGGCACTGGAGTTAGCGGCCATTTTCACCTCTCTAAAAGGACCGTACCAGTAACATCCGAAACTTCTGGATATAGAATCGTAGTCATGACTAATGATACTGTCTGCATTCTTCAAGATGAAATCCTCATACATAGCTTTACCTGTCGTACGATAAAGAAAAGAAAGGTGACGCATGAAGATTCCCTTGAACTGAACTCCATCATTTCCGGCAGCAATATCCTTGTTATGTTCACAAAGAATACCTTGTTCTGTTGTCATGTTTTTTATGGCACTTTGAGCAAGGGCTTCAGCCTTTTCCAAGTAACTTGTATCATTTTTGTACAAGTACATTTCTGTTAGCACGGCAATGGCCACTCCTTGATTATAGGTATAGTATCTACCTCTGTTAGGTTGATTTGTCTTGTTATCAATACCGTCCTCAATCATTTGATTATCTGTATTGTATAAGCCTGAATCCAAATACCAATTCACTTCTTTCTCAAACCATTCTGCATATTCTTTCTTTTGCGTCTGATGATATAAACGAATAGCCGTTAGTGCAAATAAATTATTTGCAATTGAATTTTTGTAGACTAACGGATTCTTTTTCCAATAAATGCCCCCTTGACATATATCGTCACTCCACCCCGTAGTCATATCCCTGAAAATAGTCTCGGCCATCTCCAGATACTCTTTTTTTGCAGTCAATTTATAGGCTTCGATCCAAGCCAAAGCCCACCATCCTTCATCGTCATAATAGTCATTGATGTAATTCTTACATTCAAACATAAAGTTCCCTTTATCATCATAAACTGGAAATTTTCGTGTTTTACTGAAAACGTCCTCAATTAGCGGAACAAAACGCTTTTTTTGGTTGGTGAGTTCAGCATAGCGGATAACGGCAGTAAAGAGATTGGCAGAGTTCCACCATCCGGCTTCTGGCCAAATACCTGTAGAATCATTGCGCGATTCCACGAGCGTATTCATGCTGGCATCCATCTTCTTTTGAAAGCGACTCTCTACGGTTTGTTTGCATCCCGACCAGGAGACAACAATAATCATAGCTCCTAAAAATACGAATGAGAAAAATTTTTTCATGCTTTTCTTTTTTAGTTATTGTACGTTTTAAGGTTCATAGTAATCTATTTTCTAATGCAAAGGTATAGAAAAGATTTGTTGTCAAGAATGGAAATCCACTAATATATTTGTCAATTTGAGGTTCTACAGACTAAAAATGATACTGATTGCTAATAAAAATTATATATCTTTGTCCGATAGTTATTATCACGATAAATAAAACGGATCAGGGTTACCTGTTTCATAAAACAAATACTAAAAGCAATGGATATACTCTTAATCAGCGACGAAGATATGTGCCGTTCTAGAATGGCACAAGAAATCTTAAACTCTTTCGGTAGAGGGATGAAGATCATCACGGCGGGAATTACAGAAGGAGGCTGTATTCCTGAGGCAGTAAGCCAAGTAATGTCACAACATGGGTACGAAGTATCCCGGAAGAAGTCTTCATCGGTCGCATTATATACAGATCGCTCTTGGGATTACGTAATAACTCTCTCAGAAGACGCTGAAAAGGAATTCAAACATTTGAATATGAAAACAGAACATATTTCTCATTTTAATTTCCCCGATGCCTTGAATTCAGTTGCTTCTGATCAACAATCTTTAGAAGAACATGTTTCTGCATTGTACGATAACATGTATCGTTGTTTGTATGAGCTATATCGAGATGAATTGAGCGAGCTGCTTCTGCCTCGCTGTTCCTGTGGAGCCAATACTTATTGCCGCTGTGAGTAAGCAGCGAAACAGGTACTGAAGGCATTTGTATATTATTTAAAGGTCATAACTTGTCATATCCTTTGGTATTTATATCTGATTACAATAAAAGATCAGAGAAAACAGAAATCCTTCATCCTATTTAATAAGGTATAGTACTCCCCATTCAAGCTAAATTCAGATTCCTTACTCAGCAAACAATTCTTTAACTTTAAAAAAGAGATATTATATCAACCAGAAATTCTATTATATTAACTCATAAAAGCCCTTCCTGACCCAAGTCATAATAGACAATAACAGCTGTCAAAAGGATGTATTGTAGCTCAATACATGAATAAAAGATAAATCTGTCAAGGAAATCAATTGTTTTCAACCTTCTACCTCCAAGAATAAAGTATTTTCACACAAAATGCTACAATTATTTTCTGAATAAAAAACTAATATTGTTTCACATTGTAAGTCCAAAAGGGATTTTATACCTTAAAAAGGGGGCCAAATATTACAAAATCATGAATGTTTTCAAAGTTTTTTGTACGAATGAAACAAAATTTATAAAGTTTTTTATATCTTTGCAGTACGTTTATAACGGGTATATCATTTTAAGGACATTTTAAAACAAAATATGAATATGAAAAGATTGAAATTAATGATTTGTGCAGCTGCCTTGTCTATGACTGCTTTTGCACAAACTAATAACACGGAAGCATCTAAAACAGAAAAGTACACTGTTCAGACTAACTTGTTCAAAGACAACTGGTTTATTGGTGCAAATGTAGGTGGACAGTATTATATTGGTGATGGAAGAAAATTGTCTTCAAGAAAGAAACTTCTTTCTCCTGTATTTGAAGTAAATGTTGGTAAATGGTTCACTCCAGGTATCGGTCTTCGTCTTGGTTTCGACGGATACCAGGCTAAGGGTTATCTTAAAGAAGGAAACAGCGTTTACAAACACAAATGGGGTGTATTGGATTTGCACACTGATGTAATGCTGAACTTAACTAACATGTTCTGCGGATACAAAGAAGACAGATTGTACAACTTCATTCCTTATGCAAGCATCGGTTACGCAAGAAATACAAAATCTCACGATAACGAATTGAGCTGGGGTGCAGGTTTGATCAACCGTTTCCGCATCAACAATTCTTGGGCTGCTAACCTTGAAGTAAGAAGCTTGGCTTACAATGATGTTTTTGACGGTAAAGTTGCTGGTAAAAACTACGAAGCTACAATTGCTGTAATGGCAGGTGTTACTTACAACTTGGGTAAGAAGAACTGGACTAAGGGTTCTGGCGTTTCTATCGCTGAATTAGAAGATGTACAGGCTAAACTTCGTGAAATGAACGAAGAAAACGAAAGATTGAATCGTGAATCTGCAGCTTTGAACCAAGACTTGCAGCAGAAAGACCAGGAATTGCAGCAGGCTAAAGCAGATCAGAATGACAACCTTACTGATGCAATGACTTATACAGTATTCTTCGATATCAACCGTGCATATTTGAGCAACAAAGAAGTTGTAAACTTGAACTCTTATGCTAATTTGATTAAGAACAATCCTAACAATAAGTTCATCATCACTGGTTACGCTGACAAACAGACAGGTAGAGCTGAATACAATGACAAACTTAGCCAGGAACGTGCTGAATCTGTATACAACACATTGGTTGACAAATACGGTGTTAACCCAAGTCAGTTGACAGTTGAACACAAAGGTGGTGTAGATACAATGTTCGAAAACGACTCTAAGTTGAGTAGAGCAGCTATCATCGAAATGGTAAAATAAATAAGGAATTCTTATTATAAAATTAAAAGGAGATGGATGGAAGTCCATCTCCTTTTTTATGTTCTTATTGAAAGGACAGATTACGATGAACCGACAACTCTACAGGTTGAGATGTAAAAGGAATTTCAATGTTTTCCAACTTACATTGTATACCTTTCATTCTGATCCAGCAAGAGAAAAGGCTGCAGGCTCTACCGATCCACTCTTCCCTGAAACAGAAATGAAAGAGGCATTGAACAATGGTTCATTTGAATATAAAAACCGACCCATCATCCATTAGCTTCACACAAGAAATTTCAAACATGCATTTTAGTCATTATTTCCACATGACAGGGCCTTATCATCTCATAGCTATATATAGTAAATATTTACTACATATAGCTATGAGATGATTTTATATAGAGGAGCATTCACAATAAGTTACATCACATCAATATCAATCTATATGTAATTTATTTTCAACGGGTTAGCAAATAAATACAATATAACGCACGCCTACAAAAGCTATACTACAAATAGATAATTCGTAAACAAATTTATTTTACTACGGACACAAACATATAAAACAAAGGAATATCGTTTCATTGGGAACTTTGACACATAATAAAAGCGCCCTATCTCTTTTCCTATGGATAGGGCGCTTATTATAAATGATAAGAAGAATCAATTTCCGTAAGCCTTCAAGCCTGTAAGACGAATTATTCGGGTCGGGTTATTTGTTTTACCCGGATAACCTTTCAAATGAATACCTCCTCCAGATTCGAAAATATCGTAGCCGGTCAACTTAGTTGCATTATCGTCGGAATTGGCAATATACAGTCTGACAACCATACCATCTACCAGTTCACAACCCCACAAGGTGATTTCGTGACTGTCTACAGTCAAAGAGCAAGCACCTTCATTAAGCAACTTCGTAACTAAGCGAGAGAATTTCTTGCGAATGGTTTGTGCATCAAGATCTACATTGTTCTCTGTTTCCCAACCTGAGTAGGCTCCATAAGGGACCACAAACTCACTGTTGAAGAATTTTTCTTCTGCTTCCGGTGACAATACGCCTTTGAAATATCCACCATCTTCCACATATCCTTTCTTTTTGGGAGCACAAAGTCCATTGTTGTTGTTCCAGATTTCTCCTCCACCTTTCATGAACCATCCGATACCCATATCAGTAGAGTGAGTATAATCATACCAGCATTCTACAAATACGTCAAAGATCTTGAGACTATAAGTCTTTCCCGGTCCGAACGGAACTCTCTCAGGGATTTTCACTCCTTTTCTCTGCAAGTCTTCCAACCACCACTGCAACATATTGGAAGAAGCGGCAGCCCAGCACAACAAGCCGTCACCATGCCATACTTTATTTACGTCATGCCATCCCGATGCCATGCTTACGTTCTTGCAGAATAGTTGTCCGTTTACGACATTCCCGTTTTCATCCACTTCATTTTCGCGATAAACCGAGACGGAAATGACATTACTTTTCTTGCCATCCTTCATTGCATAGAACTTATATGTCCCGGTAGTAGTTGAGGTGAACGTATTTCCTTTGATAGTTGTATCAAAGATGTCATTGTATTGTTTGTTGAGTACACATGAAGCAGTTACGTTAACCCCGTTTTGTTTGACAACGAATTCAACCTTATCTATACCGTCATTTTTAATTCGCGTCTTATTGTCGAGGGTACTCAACTCTATAGGACCTTCCAAAGGGACAGGAGCCTCAACGTGTAGTGAAGAATGGATTTCTACCAACTTTCCCTCTTCAAGAGGTAGCGGTTGGGCAAATATCGTCTGTTCTGAAAAAGCTTGATTCAACTCGCTTTTTACGGTTCCTGTAGCTTTGACTGTAAACTGTGCCTCTTTTGATTCAGAAGGGACGCCAGCCCATATATAGAGGTAATCACTTCCTTTCAACTCCTCACCATTCTGAATCAGAAGAGGTTTCTTAAAGTTGAATGTTACTGCCGTATCATTTTTCACAGCTTTCCATTCCAAATGCTGCGTATCATCCATCCCTTCCAACAACTCACTGTCGGACAAATCGTAGGAGCCGCTGAAAGAAACTGAAGGATTTCCCATACGGAGGGATTCTATTTCTACAGGGGCTTGTGCTTGACACGAAACGATATGATGTGAAAGAATCACCCCACGTGGAGCTACCGACAAAGAGATAGAGGTACGACCGTTTTCACTAACCACAAACTGTCCATTTTTATCGGTCGGTATGTCCTGCCAAGAAGAAATATACGGTTGATTGACGACGAGAGACTGGCGGCATTCAGAAGGGACGACCTCTGATTCTCCGGCAAAAGACAAAAGTTTTTGCTCACTGTCCCATTTTCCACCAACCAGAAGTTTGATCTGCCATTTGCTGCCCACCTGAGCTTTGATGCTGTCCAAAGGAACCTGAACCGAACGTACGCCCGCACAAGCAAGTTGGTCGGCAGAACGAGTCAGAGTCAGCGGAAGATAAATCACTTGCTGAATTGCTTTGCTCCGGATAAGGGCTATCGCAGAAGTCTTTTCTGCAAATTCATAACGAAGAGCTGCTTCCTCTGCATGAGGAATATTCGCTGTCAAATCAAAGTGGAGTTTCAATTTAACATCTGGAGCAGAAGGAGTCCCGCCTCCATGATTTTCTCCACCCTGATTCGGATTAGGGGCCACTACCTCATCCTGACTACAGGATGATAGGGAAAGAACCAATGCAGAGAAACATAAACAAAGAAGTCTAGTTTTATTCATGAATGATTAATTAGGTTTTATTCGCAAAAATAAAATATTTGAAAAGAAAAGTAAAATATATACAAGAAAATCAATAGGCCCTAACGTAAATTTTTCATTTATTGATGATTACTTCTTCTCATTCATGCATAAACTTTCTATCAACAATAATAGCATGCTTCTCTTTCACTTCTATCTTCTCGGCTATCATCAAGTTCAAAGTCATCGGATGATCATGCGTCAGAAGATCCATCTCATCCTTGATCTCAGACAATATATCATGAATAGACAATCGCTCCTTAGGAATCAGCAAACTCCCTTCCTCCAATCGGGTAATAAGCGACACATCGTTCAGCAGATGCCTCAGCCTTTCACAATTAGAGTAGCATTGTTCCATCAACTTATGCTGCATTTCAAGAGACAGCTTCGGCCCTGTCAACAAAGTTTCCAGACAAACCTGCATGGAAGCGACAGGAGTCTTCAACTCGTGATTGATATCATTAGTAAGCTGCTTTTTGATTCGGATTTTCTCCTTTTCCTGATGAAGAGCCTGCTCATGCTTCAAATCACGCTCCACTATCGTCTGCTGCAATTTCGTATAGAGGTTGATGATATGCTGAGAAATTTCTCCTAACTCATTTCTAGGAAATTTCTCTACATGGCTGATTAGTCCACCTTTTTCCGCCTCCCCGGCAAAACGGTTGAGCCGTGTTATCGTCTGACCTAATTGGCGAGTGACCCACCATCCCAGAAGGCTCATAACCAAGGTAACGGTAAACATGAACCAGAAAAAGACCATATCGGCCGATAAGTTTTCCTCCAGTGATTCCGAATAAGGAATGGCCGTTCGCACAATCATACTGCGGTATTTGGTTGCAGAATAGAAATAAGCATTGCCGTCACTGTCTGAGGTCCTATCAATGGCATACCCCGCCCCTTTTTCCAAAGCCTCCTTGACTTCAGGACGATTCAAGTGATTGTCCAGTAATTTCGTATCATTCTTGTTGTCATAGATAACCTTTCCATCGAAATTGATCAAAGTAATTCGTATCGGTTCGTAAGGGATGTGGATTTCATCCAAATTATTCTCAAACAAATAATGATCGGCAAGGTATTTATTATACAGTTGGAGCTGGGCGTTAATATGATCAATCTTATATTCTTTCTCCCTCAAGTACTGGAATCCGATCGAACAAATCAGCATGGTCCAACAGAAAAGCAGGAGAACGGACAAGACCAACTGATGGTATTTGAACCTAAGCTTGAAAACCGTAGCCATAACCTGATCGTGTAATGATACAGTGTCCATAAATTCCTAACTTCTGGCGAAGTCGGGTGATATTGACGTCAACTGTTCTGTCCAATACCACCACCTCATCTTTCCAAACGAAATTGAGCAATTCGTCACGAGTAAAGATTCGGTTCTGATTTTTCATGAGAAACGCCAAAATCTCGAATTCCTTCTTTGAAAGCTTCACCTCCTTTCCGTCTACCGTGCACATCTTGAGACGATGATCCACTTTCAGTCCGTCCACCACAATGGCGTCCACTTTCTCTCCTGCAGTGCGGTTCGCTCTCCGAAGTACAGTCTTTACTCTCGCCAAGATATTTCGGATGGTATACGGCTTCACGATGTAATCATCCGCTCCCATGTTCAATCCGATAATCATATCATCTTCGGTATCCTTGGCCGTACAGAATATGATAGGAATATCAGCCGTTTCATGATTGGACTTCATCATTTTTGCCATCTTAATTCCACTGATTTCTCCCATCATGATATCTAGCAAGATTAAAGAATAACGAGTTAGATCCAAAGCTAAGGCCTGTTCTACACTATAAGCCACATCCACATCATATCCTTCATTCTCAAGGTTCAGTTTGAGGACGTCACACAAAGTTTCTTCGTCGTCCACTACAAGTATTCTATCTGTCATAGTTCATTAAATTTGTACAAAAATAAAATAAAATACTACGGTATGTACATGTCTTCCATGCGATTTAACCGAATTGTAACATTTCCGAAACAACCCCGAAACAGGAAGACCTTCTCTCTGACTTTTCTCACAGAAGCTTCACAACTCTGTAATCGAAATGAAACAATCTGAAGGTACTTTTGCCTTCGAAAAAATAAGATTACATGAAATTTATACTACCGGCAGTACTCCTGCTTTTCAGTCTTCCTGCCCACGCGGACAATGAGAAAGAAACTCCAAGAGGCAGACCCATAGCGAGAATTTTCACCAATTTCCATACAGGATTTGGAGCGTCACACCATGAGCGAGGCTTTGAACTCAGCAGAAGCTACTTAGGCTATGAATTCCGTATTACTCCCGAGCTTACGCTGACGGGGATTCTTGACGTGGGACAATCAAAACAAGTGGATGACCTCCAACGGTTGGCTTATTTCAAGAACATGATGCTCCAGTGGAGACATGAACGGATGACTCTCTCAGCCGGATTGATTCCAACCCTACAATTTGGCTTTCAAGAAAAGTTCTGGGGAATGCGTTTCGTTCACAAATCCTTTCAAGATGAATACAAATTTGGAGACAGTGCCGATATGGGAGTCTCTATTTCATATTCATTCAATCAATGGTTGGCAGCAGATGCCATTGTTGCCAATGGAGAAGGATATAAGAAAGTGCAATTCAACGAGGGATTGTTATACGGTGCCGGGCTGACCCTCAATCCTGTGCAAGGTCTATTCTTCAGACTGTACGGTAGCTTTAATCAAGAAGCTGGCGAGCAGCAACTGGACATTCAGAACTACTCCGCTTTTGCAGGCTACCGAAATGCCACTTTTTCAGCAGGTGCTGAATACAATTTGAAGAAAGAATCCTCTGGCAACGAAGAAAGCCAGTTGCAAGGTTATTCGCTTTATTCTACAGCCGCCTTGAACAAACGTCTCCGGCTTTTTGGACGCTTCGACCAGCTGTTCACCTCCAAAAGTAAAAGGCAGGATGAGATGAAAGCAATTTTAGGTCTTGAAATCACCCTGAATTCTTATATCAAGCTCGCACCCACTTTCACATATACCCAACTGAAAAGCAATGACAAGCCTGGTTTCCTTGCCGGACTCTATTGCTATTTCGGGTTTTAAATAAAGAACCATAAAAAGAAACAATTATGAAAAAAAACTATTTCAGTTATCTGGCTTTGATGCTGTCGCTATGCATATTGGCATCATGCGGAGTGAAGAACAACAAGAAAAGTACAGCAGAAGAACTTTCCGGTGCAGGTGCCACTTTCCCTCTGCCTTTCTATAATGTCCTCTTTGAGAACTACAATGAAAAGAATCTGGGTAAGATTGCTTATGGAGGAATCGGCAGTGGAGGCGGAATCCGTAACCTGAAAGATGGAATCGTCGATTTTGCAGGCAGTGACGCTTATCTTTCAGAGGAGGAAATGAAGCAGATGGATCCAGTAATACATGTTCCTTCATGCATGGGAGCCGTTGTGGTAGCATACAACCTGCCGGGCGTTGACAGCCTCAGCTTTTCGGGAGATGTAATAGCCGACATCTTCTCAGGGAAAATCAGCCAATGGAATGACCCAAGAATCGTCACACTCAACCCCAATGCTACTCTGCCAGAAGAAAGTATCATGCCGGTCTTCCGTTCCGATGGCAGCGGAACCACTTTCGTGTTTACCGATTATCTCTGTAAGGTAAGCGATGAATGGGAACAGACCTATGGAAGAGGCAAGTCTGTCAACTTTCCTCACGGGCAAGCAGCTAAAGGAAATCCAGGTGTAGCGGGAATTGTCTCCCAAACCAAAAACTCCATCGGATACCTCGGTTCTGAATATGCCTTTGCACAGAACATCCCTTTTGCATCCATCGTCAATATACAAGGAGAAAGCATCCGTCCCAACGCGGCTTCCATTTCTGCTGCCGCATCGGGAACGATACCGTCCGACACACGCACCATGATTACCAATTCAGAAGCTCAGGGAGCTTACCCCATCAGCTGCTTCACATGGCTCATTGTATATAAGGAACAGAATTATTCAAAACGCAGCAAAGAACAAGCACTTGCTACCGCTAACTTCTTGGAATATGTACTCAGTCCCGAAGCTCAAAACATGGCCACTTCAGTACATTACGCTCCGCTTCCCCAAAAGGTCATCAATTTAAGTAAAGAGAACCTTCAACAGCTAACCTTCGATGGCAGCGCATTGAAATAAAAACCTTGTTGTCCGGTAAGCTGACATCAACCAGTCGGTGTATCGGACAACTCCAAACGATTCACGTATGAATGATAAAATCTTTCGTATAGTTCTTTTTGCAAGTGCCATTCTTATCCCGACCATTTGTGCTGGAATCATCTTTGCATTGGTTTCCGACGGATATGAAGCATTCAATCATTTCGGGTTCTTTAACTTCTTGTTCTCTGCAGAATGGGATTACACAGCCGGACACGAAAGCTACGGGGCATTGCCGTTCATTACAGGCACACTGATGACTACAGGGCTGGCCCTCCTATTCTGTATACCTTTCTCCATGCCTGTTTCTCTTTTCATAGGCGAATACTTCAAAGGGACTCCCATCGCCAATGTACTAGGTACCATGGTAGACTTGCTGGCAGGAATTCCCTCCATCATCTACGGTTTATGGGGATTCTATCTGTTGCGTCCCCTGATCATGGCCCTCAACATTTCTCCTCAAGGCTCAAGTATACTCACAGCCTCTCTGGTGCTGGCTATCATGATTGTACCCTATGCATCTTCCTTGAGTGCCGAATTCATCAAAATGGTACCCACCGAACTGAAAGAAAGTTCTTATAGCTTAGGAGCGACTCGTGCCGATGTCATCCGAAAAATCATCTTTCCAGTTGCCGGTCCAGGTATCTTTTCAGCCTATATCCTCGCCATCGGGCGTGCTCTCGGAGAAACCATGACAGTCACCATGCTTATCGGCAATACCAATGATATTCCAACATCCATCACAGCCACAGGAAATTCCATGGCCAGCATCATTGCAAACCAATTCGGAGAGGCGGATGGATTAAGACTTTCTTCTCTGATAGCCATTGGTCTGGTACTGTTTCTGATTACTGCCATCATCAATCTCATCGGCAAAATATTCATCAAACGAGCTAGAATATCATAATGGAAAAATCAATGAATAAATTCAAATTGGGTCGGCGGATTTTAGCCGACCGAGCATTGCAGTGGACCGTCTGCATATTGGCCGGAATGACGGCAATACCACTCTTCGCCATCCTTTTTGAAGTCCTCTATAGGGGATATGACCAGTTTTCATGGGCCTTTTTTACTGAACCTACCCCAACGGCCTACAGAGCCTTGCAAGCGGTTTCTGCAGGGCTTCCCATACCGGGGGGAATTGCAAACGGCATTGTCGGCACCTTCATCATGCTCAGCATGTCGATTGTCGTAGCTGTTCCTGCCGGTATTCTCTGCGGTGTCTATCTGGCAGAAAATAGCAAAAGTCGGTTTGCCAAGGCCGTCAGTTACCTGACCGATCTGCTGCAAGGTACCCCTTCCGTCATCATCGGAATCATCACATATATATGGGTTGTCGTACCGATGAAAAGCTATTCGGCCATCGCCGGCAGTGTGGCTTTGTTCATCATGATGCTGCCCCTCATCATACGTTCCACGGAAGAGACCATGAAGATTCTTCCTGTCTCCCTCAAGGAAGCAGGACTCGCATTGGGAGGAAGCAATGTCAGCGTGATTCTGCGGATACAACTCCCAGCAGCATTCGGGGGTATTTTTACGGGAGTACTGCTGGCTGTATCCCGTGTCATCGGAGAAACCGCTCCTTTGATGTTCACAGCCTTAGGTTGTTCTATGATACGATGGGACATCGACAAACCCATCTCGGCAGTTCCCTTGCTGATATGGGAATTCTTCAACGATCCTTACCTCAAAGACCTGATATGGGGGGCTTCACTCTTTCTCTTGGTCTTTGTCTTATTCTTAAATTTAACAGCTAAACTTATTGTAAAAAAATGGAGATAAAAAAAACTATACTCGATTTAAAAAGAGTCTGCGTATCCTATACTAAGCAAACGATGGCCGTCAAATATGTTTCAGCCGCCATCGAACGAAATACCATCACTGCCATCATGGGTCCTTCAGGCTGTGGAAAGTCTACCTTGCTCCGTGCCGTGAATCTCATTCATCACCTGTATCCGAACATTCATGTCACTGGAGAAATACTATGGAACGGTCAAAACATCTTGAGCATGCAGCCCATTGATGTCCGCCGACATATCGGAATGGTTTTCCAACGTCCTACTCCTTTTTCAACGATGAGTATCTATGACAACGTATTGGCGGGATATACTCTGAATGGAATCCGGCTTTCCAAAACAGAGAAGGATGAAATCGTAGAGACGAACTTACGAAACGTATTCTTGTGGGAAGAGGTTAAGGATGTACTGAATAAAAAGGGAACCTTCTTGTCAGGCGGACAGCAACAGCGACTGTGCATCGCCCGTGCCTTGGCCTTGAAACCCGACGTTCTTTTGATGGATGAGCCGACCTCCGCATTGGACCCTATAGCGACGAAGAATATCGAAGAGTTACTGGTAGAACTGCAAAAGCACGTAACCATCCTCATCGTAACGCACAATATGGGACAAGCTCGGAGGATTTCATCTAAATCCATGTTCATGTACCTGGGAGAACTGGTGGAATACGATGATACGGAAACTATATTCTCGAATCCGGTCGACGAAAGGACAAAGGCTTACCTTACAGGGAAGATGGGTTAAAGCGTCTCTGGATTAAAAAGGAAACCGACCGGCTTGTACCTCCAACTACTCGAAGTTTTTCAAAGAACGAAAGAGATGTGCCATTACTATTCTTTGGGTAAAAGGAAGGATACATGCCGTATCGGAAATGACAAAACGTTCGTTTCAGCTCTTGATAGAGCCGAAGCGAACGTTTTGTGTATACTTTTCTTGCTTGTGGCAAACTTTATTAAAGAAGACTGACAACCTCCACCTTGCTCAAGGTATTGTTGATACGACTTACTTGAATCTGCGTAGTCAGACGCTCTTTCAAACTTTCCACGTGACTGATTATTCCTATTTTTTTACCTCCCATCTGATGCAGGCGTTCCAGTGCATCCATCACTGCAGAAAGATAGGTACTGTCCAACGTACCAAAGCCTTCATCAATGAATAGAGTATCCATGGAGAAAGAAGCCCGACTGAGGGAAGAGAGTCCCAAAGCCAATGACAAGGAAATAAAGAAGCTCTCCCCGCCCGAAATGGTAGAAGTAGGACGCAACACCCCGCCTGCCTCGTTGTCCTTCAAAAGGATGGTCAGGGAACCGGGCTGACACACCATCTCATAGCGGCTGCTGAATTGCAGCAGGTATTGGTTTGCATTGGCCAGCAACTGTTCCAGCACATAACTCTGAGCTATGTTCCGGAATTTCTTGCCGTCAGCACTTCCAAACAAGGTATGCAGATGCGACCAGCGATCGGCTTCTTGGGTCACAAGATCCAGTTCTTTCGTAATGGATTCAAAGCGAATGCGGTTCTGACGATCGGTTTCCAATGTCTGGGCAAACATGCCCATCTTTTGATTTATCGTTCCCAAATTAGACTTTACAACCTCCAATCGACTCTTCAGTTCATCCGCTTCCGCAGACAACTCTCCCTGCGGCTGGACACGCTGATGCTTGGCCAAATTTTGTTCTGCCGTCTCCATCTCCGTCTTCAACCGAAGCACGATGTCACGCATTTTCTGTTGTGATTCCCGAAGAGACTTCACCTCTTCGGAAGACAAACCAGCCAGACGGCCCAAACGCTCCTCTGACACCCCTTCCTTTTCGGAGAAATAACGGTGCAAAGCCTGGGAAGCCGTTTCTTTCAAGTTCACCAACTGCTGCAGATTATCCTTATTGACAGACACACGGGACTGGAAATCCACCCAGTGAACAGGCAGCTGCTCCATCGGAGAAGCTGTCTCTGCCTTCAAGGATTTCCAATCAGGCTGCAAGGACTCAATGGCAGTCTGCGACTGTCTGACATGACTCAAATCGGAAACGAATTCTTGAAGTGTCGTATCCACACGACGTTGCTTATCTTGTGCCATTTGATAATACTGTGCACCGGTATGAAGTTTCTGAAGGTATACCTCACCTTGCTCAACGTACAATGACCAATCGATATACGTCGATAAGTTGGTCTCCGTTTCTTTCATGTTTTGCGAGTGCATTTCCAACGTTTGACGGTCCAAAACCACTCCTTCCTGAATACGGGTCTGTTTCTTTTCAATCTCCTTCACTTCGTCTGCAGCGGCCTGAGAAGCTTTAACTAAGGCATCCTTTTCATGCTGCAATGCTTCTTTCTGCTTCTGTAATTCGCCTACGGACTGCAATTGCTTGCCCAACTCTTCCTCACGCTGTTTCAGGTGGTTCATGGCTGCATCTATCGCTTCAAGAGGCAACTCTTCCGATTCAAAGCGCTGGTTCAAGGCATGTGCCTTCTTTTGAGCGACAACCTGCTCCTCGTGATCTCGAGCTGTAGCCAGTTCACGTTCTTTCAAAGTCTGGTCACGGAGAGCTGTAGCCAATTGAGCTTTGCTTTCAGCCAGACATTTAGAGGCTTCCTTCCATTGAATCCGAACCCCTTCCAAAGATTCCTTAAGTGGTTGCAGAATGGAAACGAAATGTTCATCGGGAATCAGATGGGTGACGGGCTGCCCGCATAGCGGACAAGGCTCTCCCTCTATCAACCCTTTTCGGTATTCACGCATCAAATCAGAGCAGGCCCTTTCCTGTTTCTTGTAAACGTCCTCTTGTTCCGTGACACGCAGTTCCAATTCCTTGGCCTTCTTCTCCTCTTCCTGAAGTGAAGAAGTAAAGCGTTCCACTGTCCCCAGCACGCATTTCAACGCTTCCGATTTTTCTTGAGCAAGCCGGTGCAACTGATTGCACTGTTCCACCAAGAAACGATATTCATTCAATCCCGTCAACTGGGTATTCAAGTCTTGCCGAGCCGCAAGAAGTCCTTCGTAATTTAATGAGTCCAATTTCTGCGTCAGAGCCTGCAAATTCTTTTCCTTCTCTTGAACCTGCACGGAAAGATCGTCGGTCTGCTTCTTCTGCCGCTTCAAAGCTTCATCACATCCTTTAAGCTGGCTTTCTTTAGATTTAAGAGACACTTCTACCTGATGGATGTAAGAAAGCGTTTTCATGCGTCGCTCAACCAAAGAATCAATCAGCCCCATTTGTTGGTAACATTCCGCCTTGGGAGCTTCATCCGACAAATATTGGTCGACCTTCCGTTTGGCCTGACGCATCTTCTCCTCTTTCTGCTGCAAATCGGCCAACCCTGCAAGCAGACGAACGTATTCATCCCGCAGCTTGACAGCCTCTTCTCGCTTGGCGGCCAACGTCTCTTCCGATTGAGCCAACGTATTCCATAATTCACGTTGGGCAGCGGTACGATCCCAATCAACCAACAGCTCCTCCAACTCCTTGACCTCGGGAGCAGAAGACTTAGCCAATTGTACGTTATATACTTGCTTGGTCCGCTCAGCCTCAGCCTTCAATTTCTCCAATTGAACAAGCCACTGAAGTGAAGCCATCAGCTGCTGTTCTTCTGAGGCCAGTTTCTTGGCTTGGACATCCAACTCCTTCTGTTCGGATTGAATCGTCTCCACCTCTTCCTTCTCCAGCAACTGTACTCCTTGCAACTTGCTCTTGACTTGTTGGCAGGCTGCATCCTTTTCACCCTTTATTACATGAATGCATTTACTGATTTCCGAGTAAATAGCAGTACCTGTCAGTTTCTCCAGAATATCAGACTTCTCATTTTCTCCGCTTTTGAGAAACTTGGTGAAATCTCCTTGAGCCAGCATCGTAGTCCGACAAAACTGCTCGAAAGTCAAACCAATGTGTTCTCCGATGTACGATGCGACTTCAGACTTCTTGGCACAAAGCACCACATCGTTGGTGGCGTCCATAACCGACCATTCGGGAACCTTGATGCTTCCATCGGCTTTGTTTCGGGCACGCGAGCAGCTCCACACTGCTTTCAAAGGACAATCGTCCTTATCCGTGAAAACCAATTCAACCCAAGCGTTCAGGCAGCCTCTACGCATCATCATACGGGTATCGTCAATCTTAATTTCTTCCCGTTTTGAGGATAAGGTAAAAGTCTCGTTCGGGTCAACGTACCCCTCGTTCTTCGTGGCATGCAGACGAGGAGTCGTCCCATAAAGAGCCAAACAAATGGTATCGAGCAAGGTCGTCTTTCCGGCACCCGTCGGACCACAAATCAAAAAGCGGGAATCTTCCGCCAATGGTCCGTGCTCAAAATCTATTTCAGCATCACCGATGGATGCGATGTTATGAATGGTAAGTTTCTTGAATTTCATGTACGTACACAGCTTTAAAGATTATTGGTCAGATTGACTCACCTGACGGATTACTTGCTTAAGCAGCCCTCTCAAGTCCTCCTGCATGGGCTGACCGAACCTGCTCTCGTAATAGAGATCGGCTATATCCAAAGGCGACCGTGCCTTCATCTGATCCACATCAAGGAAAGTACGGACAGACGCAGTCGTTTCTTCATTCTTTTCCCATTGGAAGCAGCAAAAACGGCATGCCTTGTCCGCTGTTGCCAGACAAGCTCTTTCCATGGCATTATGAGGAGGCACGTCCGTAAGTTTCACGTGCAAGCGAAGGTAAGCCTTCTCCTCAGATGGATAACTTTCCAACAGACGAAGTGCTTCTTCAAAATCTACGGCATCGTGTGGGAAAGTCTTCAAAGGCCAAGGATTATGGATAGGAAGAATGCTGATGGCAGGTACTGCTCCTCGTTCAGACAAATCAACGATGGTTACCGAATGAGGATAGTTTTCTTCAAAATTTACAGGAATGGGACTTCCGCAATACCGAGCACGTTCTCCAATCATCTGAGGACAATGAATGTGACCTAAAGCCAAATAATCAAAATCCACCTTCAATTCCGAGATATCGGTATATTCCATTCCTCCTCGCACTTCATCGTGTCCTGTAATGTTGCAGCCCGTGAGAGCCATGTGAACCATCATCACGACCGGCAACTGTTCCTGATTGACTTCATTGACCTTTTCTGCCAAAGTCTGAAAAAAGACCTTCTGTCTCTCCTCCCGAGGTGTATCATCGTTTACCAAAGGGAAAGAATGAGGAAAGATATGAGGAAGTGCGACTACATAACCACACAGCTCGCCCACTTTGTTTCGAACAGGAAGGATATGCTTTTTAAAATCAATCTGTCCTTCCGTCTTTTCAACGTGTCCAATCACATGCACTCCCAAATGGTCCCATAAAGTACGTGTCACCTCCAATCGGGAACTGCTGTCATGATTGCCGGCAATGACTACAATCTGCATGGCAGGACATGCCGCACGTATGGCATCTAACTTGTCGGTAAACAAACGCATCACCGCATTTGAAGGAGTCGCATTGTGATAGATATCTCCCGACAAGGCCATCACATCGGGCTGCTCCTTCCGGACAATCTCCTCCAATTGTTCCAAAAAGGCCACATGCTCTTCGGTACGGCTATATGAATAAAACTCCTGACCCAAATGCCAGTCGCTTGTATGTAAAATCTTCATAGGTTCTATTGTTTTTCCTGTTTATGCAAATTTACGAAAATACAGGCAAAAAAAGGCATACACCTCAGACAAGTTAGCGCTTCACAAGAAAGCAAACTCCCAGATGTATGCCTTTATCTATACCCTGCCGAACAGGATAGAAAAATCACTTATTATTTCACTGCCATTTCAGCAATTCCCATCGGTTCTTCCGATTTCACCATCTTCACGGCTTCCAATTTCACGAAGCGCGCATGCACTGGTGTAAAGTAAACCGATTGCAACATCGGATTATTCTGGATATTGGAGAATTCTCCCTCTTTAACCACCTGATGGATTGCATTGGCCTCCATACCTACCGACAAGCGGTAATTAGCAATCAAGCCTTTATTGTATTCACCCTGATCGGGCAAGTAATAGAATGATGAGATGGTACATTCCTTACCCAAATCGAGAATGACTGACTGTCCGTCTGCAAAATACGTAGTCTTCTCATCTCCGTCAGAAACTTTCTGAGCTTCATCCGATTTGACTCCATACAAAGAGAAAGGCAAACCTTTAACCGACTGAGCTGCATGACAGAAAGCTACATCCGTCGTTTCTCCAGCATAAAATGCCTCTACGTTATTGATGGTCAAGCATGCACGGGCATCGGTGAATCGGATGCGGATGGCTTCGGTCTCTACGGTTTCAAAGCGAAGCAAACGCTTGTATCCTACAGTCGTAGTTTCTTCATTCAAAGTAACAGGAAGCCATTGGCCCTTGTTCTCATATTCTACTACGAATGATTTCACACGCTGTCCCAACGGAATGTATTCCTGGATCATCAAGCGGTTGAGTCGAGTCGGCTTATCCAAGCGGAAAGTAGCTGTAGCCGCTGTCACTCCGTCGTTTGTAGCCCAATAAGTCTCGTAATCACCGTCAGTCATGGCCTGAGCACAGTAAGTGCCACCACGTTCATCGGAAACTTGAGCCACTACTCCCTTCAAGAGGTTGTTTGCCAACTGCTTTTGGATATTCTTATGGAAATCAACTGCATGAGCCGAATCTACAGGGTGAACCAAGCCGTCACGGTCTACTGGGAAATTCAGCAACAGGGTGGCATTGTGTCCTACACTGCGATAATACAAATCGGTCAACAGGTCTACAGTCTTTACCTTATCATCTTCTTCCGGATGATAGAACCATCCCGGACGAATAGACACGTCACATTCAGCAGCCGTCCACTGGTTGCCATCGGCATGACCATACTGCAATTCACGATATTTCGCATAACCTGGGTACACTTCACCTGCTCGTAAGAATGACCAGTTGGTAGCTCCGGCAAAACCGCTTTCATTTCCTACCCAACGAGCTCCAGGTCCTCCGTCTGAGAACACCACTGCATTTGGCTGAAGTTTGTTGACCGTCTCAAATATTCTCGGGTAATTATAGTAGGCCTTGCGGTCAATGGAACGAGTTTCTTTTGCACCGCCATACCATCCGTCACCGCCATTTGCTCCATCGAACCATACTTCGAAGACTTCCCCATATTGAGTCATCAGTTCGTTCAACTGCTTGTAGAAATAATCGATATACTCTGGGGAACCATATTGTGCATGGTTGCGGTCCCAAGGTGACAAATAAACGGCAAACTTGATACCATATTTCTTACAAGCTGCTGCCAGTTCAGCAACGACATCTCCTTTTCCGTCTTTATACGGAGTATTGCGGATACAATATTCGGTTAACTGAGTAGGCCACAAGCAGAACCCGTCATGATGTTTTGCGGTAAGAATTACCCCTTTCATGCCAGCATTGACAAATGTCTTGACCCATTGTTCGCAATCCAGCTTTTTCGGATTGAATGTTTTGGGATCTGAATCACCATATCCCCACTCACGGTCATTAAAGGTATTCAATCCAAAATGAACGAAAGCATAGGTTTCCATCTTCTGCCAGTTGACCTGACGAGGCTCGGGAATTGGTAAGATAGGTTCAGGAGCATTCACTTTCGGTTGGCAAGCACACAAGCCAGCCGTCAATGCGACACAGAATAATTTGTAGTTCCTTTTCATAAAATTAGGTTATATATCGTTTAAAAAATTATGCGACTATGAGTGATAAGATTAGCAGCTCATGCTTGGAGAGAAAGGCTTTCGTTTCTTCTGAATTGAAAGGAATACAGCACGACTCCCACACGGCATACAAAGGTATCTTTTTCCACTCACATCTACAAGAATCCGCAATCAAAAAGAGAGAAAAATCCTTTTTTGGTTACGAATAGGAAGGAAAAGAAAGCCGTTATCCAAACTATTTCTTAAGTTTGAATTCAAATGCTAACGGTTCGTTCTTGAGATGCTTGGGCAACTTAACGATGACTTTATTTCCATCCTTCTTATAAGACACCCGTTTGTTCGTTGCAAGAAGCTTCATCTTTCCTGCAGGCAGATTGCCTGTCCACTCAATTGTTTCCGGCAAATCCTCACCTTCTGGAAGTGCATAGATGGCATAAAGAGTTTCTCCATCTTTGTCGGCGGTAAACCAAGTATTTCCGCTGTGGTAATTCGGCGTATTACGGGTAGCATAGATAGCCTTGCCGTTCTTCTGCAACCATTCGCCTACTTCATGCAGACGGATCTTCACTTCTTCTTGAATGAGACCCTGCGGTGTAGGACCTACGCCCAATGCATAGCATCCACCTTTTGCACAGATCTCAGCCAAGGTATTGATGACCTTCTGAGCCGATTTGAACTTCTGTTTAGGAGTCCATCCCCAGTTATTGGTCAGCGGAATGCAACTTTCCCATGGGATGTCCAGCTGAGTTTCTGGAATAGTTCCTTCTGGAGTCTGGTAATTTTCATTTTTTCCACGGATGGTTCTATCCACCGAAATCAAGCCCGGATTCTTTACGCGTGCTTTCTCCAGCACGGCATCCAAATTGATTTCTTCGCCTGTCACCCAACCGCCGTCAAGCCAAAGGATATCAAATTTACCGTAATCGGACATTAATTCGTCCAACTGATTCATGGTAAACTGCTGGTAATTTTTCCACCATTCCGGATGCAGCTCCCTATGATAGTTTTCCTTACGAGTAGCCGGTGCCAGATTCGGGCTCCAATACCATTCACAATGCCAGTCGGGTTTTGAGAAATAGCATCCTATCATAAAGTTCTTCTGACGGAATGCATCAAACACATGATATGCTACATTCTTGCGCGGATGATTCTTGAATGCTCCATGAGTGATGGAGAAGTCCGTATATTTCGAGTCATACATACAGAATCCATCGTGGTGTTTGGTAGTAAAAATCATGTACTTCATACCGGCATCTTCCATTACTTCGGCCCACTGCTCCGGATTGAAGTCTACCGGATTCAATTCATCTTTCAAGCCGTTATACCAGTCTACCACTTCATAATACGGTTTTTTACGACGAATCCAATCCACGTCCTCGGGACAAAGTTGCCATGATTCTCCCAATCCGGGAACCGAATACAATCCCCAATGGAACAACACTCCAAATTTCAAGTCTTGCCATTGGTCAATTTTCTGCAGAACCTTTTCATCTGTAGGCCATACATAATCAGATGTTTCAGACTGTGCATGCGTATAAGTTTCCTGTGCATTCACGTTGAAAGTGAATGCCGCTCCAGCCAAGCAGGCTGCTATCTTTTTCCAATTTTTCATAGGTTTTCTTTTCTGATATCTGTTCCTTTATTCAAGGCTTTTATACTTCGGATTATTTCACTCTGAACTGCAAAGCTACGGCTTCGTTTTTCAAGCCTTTCGGCAAGGTGACGGTCACCTTGTCACCGTTGCAACGATAAGCCACGCGACGGCCGTTGGATACCAAGGTCATGCTGCCTTTAGGAAGATTTCCTTGCCATTCGATGGTAGAAGGGAGCTTTTCTCCTTCAGGCAACGCATAGATGGCATAAATTGTCTTACCATCCTTATCGGCGGTAAACCAAGTGTTTCCTGCATGATAATTGGGAGTGGTACGAGTGCTATAAATAGCCTTGCCGTTGGTACGGAGCCATTGTCCTACTACGTGCAGCAAATCGGCCACTTCTTTCTGGATGAGGCCGTCTGGTGTAGGGCCTACGCCCAACACATAGCAACCGCCTTTCGCACAGATTTCAATCAAAGTATTCAAGACCTTCTGTGAAGATTTGAAACGAGGTCTTTTGCTCCATCCCCAATTTCCTGCCAAAGGAATACAGCTCTCCCATGGAATATTCAACTGAGTCTTTGGGATGGTGCCTTCGGGAGTTTGGTAATTTTCATTTTTTCCACGAATGGTTCTGTCTACTGCTATCAATCCCGGATTGTTCACACGGGCCTTCTCCAGCACCTTGTCCAATCCGATCTCATCACCGGTCACCCAACCGCCGTCAAGCCAAAGTATATCAAATTTTCCATAATCGGACATCAGCTCGTTCAACTGATTAGAGGTAAATTCCTGATAGTTCTTCCACCAGTCAGGATGTAAGTTACGCTTGTAATTCTCTCTACGCGTAGGAGTCGGGAAATAAGGACTCCAATACCATTCGCAGTGCCAGTCGGGTTTAGAGAAATAACACCCTATCATAAAGTTCTTCTGACGAAAAGCATCAAAGACATGGTATGCCACATTCATACGAGGATGATTACCGAAAGGAGTTGTCTTTACCGAAAAATCAGTATATTTTGAGTCGAACAGACAGAATCCATCGTGATGCTTGGTAGTAAAAATCATGTACTTCATACCGGCATCTTCCATCACCTCAGCCCACTGTTCCGGATTGAAGTTTACTGGATTGAACTGATCTTTAAAGCTGTAATACCATTTTTTTGATTCAACGTAATTGCGGTGATGACCTAACCAATTCACGTCTTCCGAACATAAGCCCCATGATTCGCAAATACCGGGAACAGAATAAATTCCCCAATGAAACAACACACCGAACTTCAAGTCCTGCCACTCGTCGATTTTGTCCAAAACCTTCGAGTCAGTCGGCCATACATAGTCGGCCGTTTCAGACTGCTGGTGAACATAAGACTCTTGCGCATTCATACTCAGCGTAAGAGCTGTGCCTGCAAGGCAGGCAACCATTCTTTTCCAATTTTTCATAGATAAAATTTTACAATGATAGTTTGATAAAAGGTATAAGCACACAGTGCAATACCCCGCAATTTTCCCGTGTGCTCCTATATTTCCATGCAACCAGGAAAGACACAAGCAAATTTAGATATTCTGCCATGAATATACAAGAGCAAAACGCTTTATTCACGCCATAGGAAAGTTTTTCTGCCAAAGAGCCACCGTACGCCGGTACAAACGGCTATTACTCCTTTCCATCTACTGAGTCTTCTGGTTTCTGGTTCTTCGGATGGTGAACAGCACTTTTCAGTCTCGACGCTTCACACTCCGCCATCTGTTCTTTGATATAGAGCAAATTACGCATAGCGAATTCCGTTTCTTCCCCATCTCTCATCATTTGGTTGAGTATTTCTTCAGCCATTGAGAAACGTGATTCGTAGAGATACATACGCACCAAGTGACGCTTCAAGAAAAGATAGAACTTGTACTCCCGATTGTTTTCTTCTTTATCTAACGACTCATCGGCAAGAGACCTCAGGCATTCCTTTATAATACGAATGGCATTACTGTCCTTCAACCGGCACAGACAGCTGATATACATCTCCAAAGAATCCAAAGTAGCATTCTCACGGGCCTTGTCCAAATAATAATAAGCCCGATCATCCATCTTGAGACGAAGATAGATACTTCCCATGTACAAGGCAATGTCGGGAAGTTGCTTGACTTCCTCAGGATAGGCCGAACGCAATCGATTCAATTGTTGGAAGATACGACGCATATAGAAAAGAGATTGGAACAGACAATTCTCATTATAGAATTTCATGGCCCAATACAAATCGTCTTGAACAGTGGGATGCAAAGCAGTCACCAACAACAGCTGTTCTGGTGTCAGTTTAGCTTCTTTTGGATTACCGTGCAGACCTACCACCTCTCCCACCATATATTTGGCTTCCCAATAGTCCTCCCGAGGACTCGTCAGACGGATTTCTACGGTAGTCCTGCAACTTCCACCTACGACCTGATTGCTCTGGATACTTTCAATGGCGGTTCCGCTGGCTATCACATTCAACCGGAAGAAGAGCGACCTGGAAGAAGAACTGGGCAATTTCGTGAGATGGGCTATCACATCCTGCATTTCAAAGTGCATAATCAAAGTAATGGAAGTGATTTCCTCACGAGAGGGATGACTACGAACATAAGAGCGCAGGTCGAATTCTTTCGCCTTTTCAGCCTCTCCGATGACCTCCATTGTCTGATCGGTAATTACCTGCAAGGAAACGATATCGCCAAGTCCAGAACGAACATATTGTGCGGCCAGACTACACGGCTTCAAGCTTTCATCCGAAGGAGTTTCCTGATCGACAGCATCGTAATCTCCTGCTTCCATCATGCGTTTTGCCAATTCCAACTTATTGATGAAATCTTTCTTTCCCAAAAGTTCCGTCAAGGATTGTTCGTCCATTCGGAATTCTTCAAAGCGAAGACAAAAATCACGAGACACGGTAAAAGCATCCACCAAGACCGAACGGATGAAGCGGACGACCGACTGAGCACTTCCTCGAAGCGAGAAGAAATGCGACAAACACACCCGGACCGGTTTTTCGCTTCTACCATTGGGAGCGTCACGCAAGAAGCAACTCCACTTGCTGAAATCACTGTTTATGTCATTGGCCACCATAGCTGCTTTTACGGTTTCCTCGTAAGTACAGGCCAGAATGTTATCCAACGATACGGTTAAGGTATCAGCGGCAAACTGAAAGAGAAAGCGGCTTCCCTGAAAATCCACCCAATATATGTTTTGCTTACTGGTTGGATAAAATTGAACACGAAGTCTCTCCATCACCTCTTTCGGCGACAACACAGCTTGGGGATTTCTCGATTTCCTTGAGGAAGCAGCTCCTGTAGAAGATTCACTCCCTTCAGACTTTCCTTCTGCCGAAGATGATTCATTTGTAGAGTGTGACAAATTCTTAAAAAACTGTTCAATAAATGTTTCTTTACTCATAGTTCTATTTGTATTTCTTATATGTACCCCTGATTCTTGTCACTTACTGAGAAGAACCTGATTTCAGCTTTTCACCCTCGAATACAGCGGATATAGCAGAGAGAGGGGAAATTTTCCAAAATAATTCAAAAGACGAAGCACATGCATTGAGTTCCTCATGTTTATAGCTTCATCTTTTGAAGAACGGACAGACAGTCCGTCAAGATCGGACAGAATGAAACAAGATCATTTCATTTTGGCAGCATCTTGAATGAAGATGGCCAATCCTTTGTCGGTCAGCGGATGATTCAACAGTCCTTCAATGGCCTTCAACGGACAAGTGGCTACGTCGGCACCAGCATCCAGACAGCGGATAATGTGATTGGTGTGACGAATGGAAGCGGCAAGTACCTGAGTCTTGTAACCGTAAGTACGATAAATGCGGACAATGTGCTCAACCAATGAAATGCCATCTTCACTGATGTCGTCCAAACGGCCGATGAAAGGGCTTACGAAAGTTGCTCCCGCTTTAGCGGCCAACAGCGCTTGTCCGACAGAGAATACCAAGGTGCAGTTGGTGGCAATTCCTTTCCCAGAAAGGTATTTGATTGCACGGATACCATCGCGAGTGCAAGGAACCTTCACAGTAATCTTCGGGTCGATTTGGGCCAATTCCTGTCCCTCTTTAATCATCCCCTCAAAATCGGTGGCAAATACTTCCGCACTCACCGGTCCGTCTACCAAATTACAGATGGCCTTGTAATGAGCCATGACTGCTTCCTTGCCTTTGACATTTTCTTTTGCCATCAGACTTGGATTGGTTGTTACTCCGTCAAGAATTCCCATTTCCTGAGCCTGACGAATTTGTTCAAGATTTGCTGTGTCGATAAAAAATTTCATAATAAGATCTGTTGTTTAAAGTTATTTTCAAAGTTATAATTTATTTCGTTGCTTTGGTACTTTTCACACGAATTCTTTTGTGGATTTATTTTGGAATACGTACATTTTTTCGTTTTGGAGGATCGATCCTTCGAACAAGTTCTTTTTAGTCTCCTCTGATGATACGCGATTCTCAAAAGTTTTTCTACTCGAGCTCCTTTTCGAAGAACAAGATTCCTTGTAACAAAGCAACGCCAAGGTCACCGCTATCTTTACTTGAGCTTCCCTTCAAAAAAACAGGCGACCTTTATAAGGCCGCCTGAAAGACTTTATTCTTGAGAATCAGCATGCGTCTCCTGTATGCAACAAGGTACCTGCCTCATCACTCCTTCCAATTATCCGATGTAGCCATTAGAGCCCAATAAAATCAGCATGGTATAACCGATAACCAGACCGATGACTCCCATTATCAATCCCACCTTGGCCATATTCTTCTGCTGAATCAGGCCAGTGGCATGTGCCAAGGCATTTGGAGGAGTACTGATAGGAAGCACCATACCCAAAGAAGAACCGATGGCAACACCGATAAGCAAGGTACTTACACCACCCAACGGAGAAAGCAGTTCACTCATATTGGTACCTGCTACACAAAGGATAGGAACCAACAAAGCAGCCGTAGCCGTATGTGAAATAAAGTTGGCCAATGCATAACAAATCAATCCTGAACCAATCAACATGGCTACCGGTGACCACGTATCAAACGGAATGGAACGGATAACGTGCGATGCGATGCCAGTCTGATTCAAGGCGACTCCCAAAGCAAAACCGCCCGCTACCATCCACAGCACACTCCAGCTGATTTCTTCCAAGTCCCTGCGGTCAATCACACCGATGGCACAGAATACAGCCACTGGAATCATAGCTACAACGTTTGAATTCACTCCGGTATACTTATCACAAATCCAGAGAAGGACAGTAATGGCAAAGGTTATGTATACCACAATCGAACGCCAATCTTTCTGTGCTTCCCCGCTGATGTCCAGATGAATGGTCTTCTGTTTGAAAGGGAACAGACGCAACAACACGAACCAAGCAATGAAAATGACCACTACCGTAAATGGAATCATGAAAGACATCCACTCACCGAAACCAATGTTCATATTCAAGCCTTCCGGGTCGTTCAAATACTTCAACGCAATGGCATTGGGAGGAGTTCCAATCGGAGTTCCCATACCACCGATATTGGCAGCCACTGGAATAGCCAGTGCTAAACCGATTTTTCCTTTTCCGTCGCTGGGAAGTACCTTCAGTACTGGAGCAAGGAAAGTCAGCATCATGGCTGCCGTGGCTGTATTACTCAAGAACATAGAGAAAACGGCCGTCACGATAAGAAAACCGAGTAAAACATATTTGGATTGGATGCCGAAAGGCTTCAACATGACACGTGCCAACATAACGTCCAACTTGGTCTTCGTTGCGGCGATAGCCAAGATGAATCCACCGATAAACAACATGATGATAGGATCGGCAAAGCAGTGCATCAAGTCTTTGTAATTGGTCTGGCTTCCCAAGACTTCAGGCGATATGCCTTTGGTGAATAGCCATAAGCTGCTGTTGGATGTCGTCAGCAGCAGAAGAACGACGACGACTACGGAAGTAGTCCAGGCAGGAATCGCTTCAAGCACCCACATCAGGGTAGCAAAGGCAAAAATGGCGATAGTTCGCTGCTCGATGACGGTCAGCCCCTCTACATGAAAGAAGTCGCTCTGGACATTCCATAAGAAGAGGGTGACCACAAGGGTGAAGAGCAACTTCAAAAACCGAATAAAGGCTTTTCTATCGCCAAAATTCTTGTTTTTCTTTAATTCGTGGTAGGTCTCCACCAAGGGAAACCCATGAAAGTTTTTAAACATAGATATTAGTATATTAAAGGTTTGTCTCAACTCACTTTCTACCGGCCTTGTCTCATCGGAAAGAAACCTTTCCATTGCCGGAAAAAAGATTTATCAAGGTTCCGCTAAAGATATACTAAAATTATCCGAAATACAAGATTTAAAGATAATTTGTACAAGAAGAACAGAATAAAAATTAGAAAAGCGATTGGCAGATGCATGCAAGACCAATATTGGACCACATAGAAACGCATCATGCTGAACCTCTAATTTCTGCACCTCCAGACCTTCCTGCAAAGTTATTTCCTAACCGGTCCATATTTCGCCATCAACGAATATTTTCACCCCCTCTTCCGACAGAAAGGCAGGTAATCTCACTAAAAAATTGTTTATTAAGCAGATAGAATTTTGTTTGTTTCAAGTTTTTCGTATATTTGCACACTTATTTTCAAAATGTGCAAATATTAATTAACTACAAAGAAACACAAGTATGGAAAAAAGTTTTATTGCTTTTGTAGAAAATAGTATCAAGAAGAATTGGGATTTAGATGCCCTTACCGACTATAAAGGTGCTACTCTACAATACAAAGATGTAGCGCGCAAAATAGAAAAGCTTCATATTCTTTTCCAAGAAAGCGGTATTAAACCTGGCGATAAGATTGCAGTCTGCGGACGCAACAGTTCTCACTGGGGAGTAACCTTCTTAGCCACACTTACTTACGGTGCTGTTATCGTACCTATCTTGCATGAGTTCAAAGCGGACAATGTTCACAACATCGTCAACCATTCAGAAGCACGTTTGTTGTTTGTCGGTGATGTCGTTTGGGAGAACTTGAATGAGAATGACATGCCCAATCTGGAAGGCATCCTGCTGATGAACGATTTCAGCATCCTTGTTTCCCGCAGCAAGAAATTGAACCATGCCCGCGGTCATTTGAATGAATTGTTCGGTAAAAAATACCCATGCAACTTCCGTAAAGAACATATCCACTACCACAAAGATTCTCCAGAGGAACTGGCCGTGATCAACTATACCTCTGGAACTACCAGCTATTCAAAAGGTGTCATGCTACCTTTCCGAGTGCTGTGGTCAAATACCCAGTTTGCTCACGAGGTACTTTCATTGAAGGCAGGCGACCGACTGGTATCTATGTTGCCTATGGCCCACATGTACGGTTTGGCGTTTGAATTCCTCTACGAATTCAGTATCGGAGCCCACATCTTCTTCCTGACCCGCATGCCGAGTCCGAAGATTATCTTCCAGGCCTTTGCCGACATCAAGCCTAATCTGGTAGTAGCAGTACCACTGATTATTGAAAAGATTATCAAGAAAAGCATTCTTCCGAAACTGGAAACTCCAACCATGAAATTATTGATGAAGCTGCCAATCATCAGCGACAAGATTCGTGCAAAGATCCGCCAGCAGATGATTGACGCCTTCGGAGGCCAGTTCTACGAAGTCATCATCGGAGGTGCAGCCTTCAATCAGGAAATCGAACAGTTCCTGCGCAGCATTGAGTTCCCATTTACGGTAGGTTATGGTATGACGGAATGCGGTCCGATTATTTGTTATGAAGACTGGAAAAGATTCAAGCCCGGATCGTGCGGAAAAGCAGCTCCACGCATGGAACTGAAAATTGGAAGCAACGACCCAGCAAACGTAGTCGGTGAAATCTATTGCAAGGGAGAAAATGTCATGACAGGTTATTACAAGAATCCGGAAGCGACAAAAGAAGTCTTGGACAAAGACGGTTGGTTGCGTACCGGCGACTTGGGAGTCATTGACAGCGAAGGAAACCTTACCATCAAAGGTCGCAGCAAGAACATGCTGTTAGGTCCTTCAGGACAAAATATCTATCCAGAAGAAATCGAAGAAAAGTTGAACAACATGCAGTATGTATCAGAATGCATCGTTGTACAGCAAGCAGACAGCAAGTTGGTAGCTTTGATTTATCCAGAATTTGACCAGGCACTCGCTCAAGGCATTGACGAAAAAGGCCTCGAAAAGATTATGGAAGAAAACAGAGTGGCCCTAAATGCAGAACTTCCAGCCTATTCCACTATCTCAAGAGTGAAGATTTATCAAGAAGAATTTGAAAAGACTCCTAAGAAGAGCATCAAACGATTCTTATATCAGAATATTCAATAAGGAAATTCTTCCTTCCACAACAAAAAAGGGCCTCCGTTCACATGAACGAAGGCCCTTTTCCAAATAAATCTTTAAAAGATTTACTTGATTTCAATTCTTCTCGGTTCGCGCGTATTCGCATCAAGCACTTTCTTCTGCATGTCAATGGACAATACTCCGTCTACTACCGATGCGGTAATCGTTTCCTTATCTACGTCCTCAGGCAACGCAATAATAAGCGGCATCTTGTTCTGAGAAACAGCAAATGATGACCTCTCCCTCATAACCTCGTTGCAAATGCTTTCGGATGGTCTCCAAGACAATCCGTGCAGCGGCCGCTTTCGGGAATCCATACACTCCCGTACTGATACAAGAAAATGCGATGCTCTGCAGGCCATGCTCTTCAGCCAAAGTCAGAGCCGTATCGTAACACGAGGCAAGGAGTTCACGTTCATGGAAGCCACCGCCATGCCACACCGGACCGACGGTATGAATCACTTTCTTGCAAGGAAGACGGTAAGCATCCGTCATCTTGCTCTCACCGGTAGGGCAACCGCCCAAGGTTTTACACTCCTTAAGAAGTTCGATACCAGCTGCCCGATGAATGGCACCGTCTACTCCTCCGCCGCCCAACAAGCTGTTGTTGGCGGCATTGACAATGGCATCCACCTTCAAGGTGGTAATATCGCAGACAATTACTTTCAATTGTTTCATAGTTGTTTTATCTCTCCTTTCATTTAAGGTATTCTCCTACACCACTCCCCACTTCTTCTTTTTATCTTCCTTGGACAAACGCTTACCTTACCGGTTATTGAGGCAAATAAAACTTTCTTCCTCTTGCCAAAGAACATGCAAACAACGAAGAGGAGAAGCACAGGTTGCAACAAAGTAAAGAGATTCTTCCGACAAAAACAACTTTTCTCCCTGTATCCTGATAGAAGCAAGACATATAATAAGGTATATAAAATTCCCTTTCGCTATTTTTTTATAATTTTGCAGTTGGCTCCACAAGAGGGATTTCCCATCACCTGAAGCCACCGGGCTGCAGGACCGACAAACCCGCACCACAACCACCGATAAACAACAACACCATGAAACGAGAATTATTCGGGGCAATCCTAACCTTGGCTATATCCATAGGAAGCCTTGAGGCACAAAACCCCTCCTTTCAAGAAAGTGTACGTATCTTGAAAGAGAACATCTGGACCGACGGCAATGAATTCGTCAAATACATCTCTCCATTCGACGCTTCTGAAATCTTCGACATTCCCATTGCGTTGGAAGATGACCAGACCCTCCTGCTTTACGGAGGCGGACTGTATCAGGGAGGAGACTGCCTGTTCCTAAAAGCCGATGGAACCAGCATCCGCGTAGGCGGAGATGCCACACATCCATGGTTTCCCGTCGGAGACCAGCTTGAAATCGACAAGGACAACCAAATCTTAATGATACGGGATGCACAGACCGGCAACCTGCACGGCATCTTGAAACCTGTAGCCCACCTCGACCAAGTGAAAGAAATGAAGAAACGCGACTTCCTGAGATTGGCTCTCTGCGGACGCTATACCGATGAAGAAGGAAAGACTTATGAATTCTCAGATACAGAATGCAAGGCGAAAGGATGGGCACAACCCGACGAGACCTTCCACTTTGGAGAGGTCCGAAAAGTTCCCCAACTGATCTTAGTGTTCAAAACAAGAACTTACCTCGTTGAACAAACCCCCGAGGGACTCCTGCTGATTCCTGCCAGTTTCCAGCCTTATCAGGAAAATTATCGGGCACTTCCCGATGCCGAACCCCTCGCCTTAAAACGCATCAAAGACGACTCACTTTGCGAATACCCCCTCTTGTCGAAGGAGTATTTCACCCTCAACGAACTGGCTGTATATGGCGGAAGTCCTTTCGATGCCAGCGGACACATTAAGAATCGGAAGAGCGTATTACACTTTCTGAACACCCTGTCTATAATGCGAAACGAAATACTCGCTCGACACGGTTTCATCTTCACGGATAAAGGATGGAGTAATTATTTTCAGAAAAAGGCGTGGTACCAACCCACCCAAGCTACCGTAATCGAATCATTGAGTACCATCGAGCTGAGCAACCTGCAACAAATTGAATATTTCGAGAAAAAGCTCATGCAACAATTGGAACAGCTATAAACAGATATAAATGAAGGGCCGTCAGAAGCTGGCTAAGCAGGCTTTTACGGTCCTTTTTCCGACAAAGGATGTACTCTACGCTTTCACAAGCTACACACATCAGAATCTATACGAACTCTTCTCATGCATCGTTTATAAGCATTACGCTTGACGTGAAAGACCTATCCCCATTCAAAGTTTGTAAGTCAGAACAACACGGTAATTTTTACAGTAAATACCACTTTTACTGAGTCTACAACAATTTACTTATCTAATTATACTAAAAGGATATTTATTAAATTTAGGAAAGCGACCAATAAGAAAAGCACATGCATCCACTTCTTTCCAAACAGGAAATTAAAAGCGTTATTATAGGGGTTATTCCTTTATATCAGCAGGAATATGACTACTTTTAGTTACGATTCGTAACCTAAACAAGGTTATTTCCATTTCCTAACTTAAGCATGCCCAAACGGGAAAACATCCATATAGAATAGCCATCACTTAACTCACTCATTCTATAGGAATTATCTTGTTTTCACACTTGAAGACCATGGAAAACATCCTCCATACGATAACATGACGAAAATACACCAATTCTTCCCTGCAACAAACTATATAAGAAAATATTCCGTTCTCATCTTACAATTCAAAGCCTACAGCAAAAAAAACTCCAAAATCTTACCTATTTATACTTTTTTGCCTGAATATCTATGCATTTTTATCGCGACATAAACGCGAAAAAGGCTAAAAAATAAAATTACCAAAGAATAACTCCCCCATAAGTTACGAATTGTAAGCAAATAAAATTTATCTTGTATATTACTTGCTCATTTACCTATATAGAAGTAATTTTGCAGCCGTTTTCAAAAAGGTAACTAACAAAATGTAACTAGACACAAGATACTTTTCAGCCATTTAGGCTTTATTTTTTAGATAATTATTTATAACTATCTATATTACAATAGTTTATATTTTAGAACAATAAATTTTAGATTGTTATTCAGTATGTTTACATTTATCTCTCTAATGGCCGTAGGAGCATTGATCGGCTACCCGCTACGCCATAAATCCATTCTCAATCAGGTGCCGTCACTTATTCACATTGTAGTCTGTACCTTACTTTTCCTTTTAGGATTTTCCATCGGGCTCAACAAGCTGATTGTAAACAACCTCACCTATTTCTGCGAACAAGCTGCTGTCATTGCTTTTTTAAGCATTGCAGGAAGTATCGTAGCTTCTCTGCTTGTCTATCACTTTTGGTTCAAGAAAGGAGCGAACGATGAAAAGTAGTCTCATTACCTTAGGGTTCTTCTTGTTAGGCTGTTTGGCCGGTACCCATTACATGGTCAATTTCGATGTACATGAAGCGTCTATCGCTGTATTATATGTGCTGATGATTCTTATCGGCATGAACCTGGGAGGCAACCAAGATTTGAAAGAGTTCGTTTCCATGCTTACTCCCAAAATGCTTTTGGTTCCGCTGGCTACTGTAGGAGGAACGGTCGTCTTCTCAGCTATCGGAGGTTTTCTGTTAAGTCGCTGGAGTGCCTTCGATTGCATGGCAGTAGGAAGCGGATTCGCCTACTATTCCGTGTCGTCCATATTGATTACCCAACTCAAGACTGCAAGCATGGGAGTACAGATTGCAACTGAATTGGGTACCATCGCCCTCCTGTCGAACATCTTTCGTGAAATGTTTGCATTGGTCGGCGCCCCGCTTATCCGCAAATACTTCGGATACTTGGCTCCTATCTCCGCTGCGGGCATCGGCTCTTCCGATATCTCACTTGCAGTCATCACCAAATACTGCGGAATGAATGCGGCTCCCATCGCCATCATCCATGGGTTGCTCATCAACGTGACGATGCCATTCTTCGTCTCCTTCTTCTGCAAACTGTAAACAATACATTCCAACATAAACCCGATGCAACTCTACCCGAAAGTTCCATTTGGGAAAAAACTTCGTGAACGATGTGGCTTGTCCCTTCCTTCACGAAGTTTTTTTTCGGCTTGGAAACAAACTCACAAACACGAAAAAGGGAAGTGCAAACCCTTTCAATCCAAGAAAACCCATTAACTTTGTAGCCGATAAACTACCGACGGATTCACGATAAGAAGGAGACTGCATTTCCCGAACATCCTAAAAGCCGCCGCCTCATTCCGTTACTATGAAACAGACCTACTCATTACAGCATTTCGCTGCCCTTTCCAGAAAAAGTATCCTCTACATAGGCTTTGCATCCGCCTTGTCACTACCAAGTATCGCCCAAGCAGCAAAGCCAGACAATGTATTCAGTCAGATTATCCAGAATATGGTCCGACAAGAGACAGAGGAGACAGACATCACCCACAACGACCGACAGACAAGCACTTACCTGCAACTGCTCGACTCGCAAGGAGCCTTCACGGACATCGACTACAACAGTCACGCCCAAACTCTCTGGAAACCGATGGACCATATCAAACGAATGAAAGAAATGGCCGTTTCCTACATCACGCCACAAAGCCGCTATTACGGCAACAAAAGACTCCATAAGGTCCTCGTAAAGATGCTTTCTCACTGGTATGCCGCCAATCCCAGAAGTACAAACTGGTGGTGCCAAGAAATCGGCTGGCCCCAACCCATGGGACTCACCCTCGCACTCTTGCGCACAGGAAAGCACCCCGTTCCCGAAGAGTTGGAAGCAAAAATACTGGAACGCATGAAGCAAATCAGCAAAGGTCCCGACCAGAAAGGTTCGCAAGGTACCGGTGCCAACAAGATGGACATTGCCCTGCAATGGATTTACCGCACCTGCCTGCAAGCCGACGAGAAGAACCTCCAGTTTGCCGTGCAACAATTCTACTACCCTATCCGCTTCAATACAGGACAAGGTATCCAAAGTGACTATTCATACCTCCAGCACGGCCAGCAACTTTACACAGGCGGATACGGCGCTTCAGTGCTGAATGCCTACTTGAAAGTAGCCTTTTACCTCATGGGAACTCCTTATGCCGATAAGGAAAAGAATGAGCTGATCTGCCAATTTGTCCGTTACGGCTATCTTCCCGCCATACGCGGCAGCGAGATGCTCTATAACTCAATGGGAAGAGGTCTGTCACGCCCCAACGCAACGCACCAACGCCATCTGGCTAAGTTGGTGGAAAGACTGATAAAACTGGATGCCGCACACGAAGAGACCTATAAAAGCAGCATCCGCCGATTAAAAGAAGAAGTGCCTCCATGCTACGGAATCATTCCCTTCCACCGCCATTACTGGAGAGGCGACTACACCCTCCACCAACGTCCCGGCTACACGATGGACGTACGAATGGCATCTACCCGCACCTTTCGCTGCGAGAACGGCAACGGAGAAAACCTGAAAGGCTATTTCCTAACCGAAGGAGGAACAGGCATCGTGCGACGAGGAGACGAATACCGACACATCTTCCCCGTATGGGACTGGAGCCATCTGCCGGGAACCACCGTACCCAACTTGCCTGAAGTTCCCGTACCCGCTCCATGGGCACAGCGCGGACAAAGTACCTTTGCAGGGGGTGTTTCCGACGGAAAGTATGGAGTCACCACCTACCAGATGAGAGATGAACATTTCGGTCTTTGTACCTCTGCCAAGAAATCCTGGTTCTTCTTCGACCGAGAAATCGTCTGTATGGGAAGTGATATCCAATCATCCAATTCCTATCCCATCCATACGACAGTCAACCAGTGCCTGCTGAAAGGAGACGTTACCCTCCTCTTCGAAGGAAAGGCCAAAGAGAGCATCCAAGCGGAAGGAGAACAAGCCTACACCAATCTGGTTTGCGTACACCACGACAGCATCAGCTACTTCTTCCCCAATCGCTGTAACGTCACCCTTCGGAACGATATCCAGAAAGGATCGTGGAAACAGATTTCCTCCCCACAAGCAGCAACGCCCCTCGAAGAAGAAATCTTCAAGCTCTGGATTGATCACGGAACAAAGCCACAGAAAGGAAGCTATCTTTACTATATCGTACCCAACACTCCTTCGGCTCAAGCAACAGAATCTCAAATAGACGCCCTGGAATGCCTGAACACAGACACCCTCCAAGCCGTATACAACCACACGCTCCACCAGTTGGGCATTGTCTTCCATCAAGCAGGCAAAATCCATTTGGGAAACGTCACGGTTAAAAGCGAACACCCCTGTGCAGTTCTGCTTACCGGTCTCGAAAGCAAACGGCCCAAAGTCTATCTGACCGATCCCAGCTACCAACTCCAAGAGAACACACTGGAAATCACGCTGCCACATAGCAAGGAAACAAAACGCTTGACTTGTTCATTTCCGGCCGACCCATTATATGTCGGTTCCACGCTTGAAATAAACATTCCTCAATAAAGGACAACCCGATTTCATACAGTAAATAAATCGGACAAAAAACAAGACTCCGTCCGCCTCTTCCCATAGAGACAAACGGAGTCTTGTTTCCTTTATGAAGTCCATAAAAAACGGGATGTCTTCTGTTTCCTTCCAACACCCCATTTCTACAACACAGTCTAACCTACTTTTTATTTCATGTACAATTTCAATGTTTCTGTTTCGTCACCCACCTTCACTTTCTGGCTTTCCAATACACCCTTTCCATTCAAGAACTTGACGGTGTAAGTCTGATTCTTTTCCACCATAAAGGTAAGCACATCATTCATGTCCTGAGTAGGACCAGTAGAACGTCCGCCGAACAACTGCTTGTCACCCTTGAATACATCCAAGTTTGTCTCCACACGGTCGCCAGAATCAGAATTGTGTTCCTTATCTTTGAACACCATGATTCGCAACGCCACATGTTTGCCATCGGCAGGCACAGCCGACAACTGTGCACGATACAAGCTCGTATAACGGTCGGTTACATTTTCAGCATGCACATAGCGGATATCCATATCCCACACCAATGGGAAGTAACTGTCAGCCGGTTTGAAAGATGCCGCATAAACTGCTTTTTCCACATCGTCCTTGATAGCCTTTCCGGCATCCACCAAGAACCAAGACTTATCAAGACGATCCGACGGATAATATTCAGTGAAGTGCCATCCACCGTCTACCCAAACCTCGTTCCAGTTATGGTTACCACGATTATCATGCCAAGAAGGAGTACCCGCTACACGAGAAGGAATACCCACTGCACGAAACGCATCAGTCAATAAGATAGAAAGTCCAGAACAAGAAGCCATGTGCTGACGCATGGATTCATACGGAGCCTGATCCGGTTTTTCACGTTTCGTATTATAGTCCACATTCACCTCATCACGAATGTTCTTGTTGACAGAATCAATAGCTTCATGCATCGTCTTGCAAGAAACTACATACTTCTTGAATCGTTCATAAAAATCCTTACGCCAGCTTTCACGCGTTTCATTCAAGTTCACATAAGGCAACACATCATTCAAGAAGATATCTTCAGGAACTTCCTTTGCCCAAGGAAACTCAGCTTTCGCCTTATACGCATACAATACGTTTTCCAACAAGAAATCCGCAGTCAAAGCTTTGGCATCGCGTTCCGGCATGTAAGAAATCAAGAACGCCATTCCTTCCTTCTGGTCAGCAGGAACTTCCTTCAGCGCTTTTTCCAATTCTTTCGCATTTTCACCGGCTGTTACCAAAGTCTGGTCCAGCAAATCATGATACTTTTCCGGAATACCGGCATACTTCCCCCCTGTACAAGACGACAGTCCCAAGGCAAAAAGCAACAGTGCACTTTTAAAATTCATAGTCAATATTCTTTATCACTTAAACAATTCAACTGAATGCCCCGTCAACCTTCCGTATGTATTCTGAACCCGCAAACGAATCGGCCAACCAGGTCACCACTTAGAGACAAAAATACAAAAAAATACTTAACAACAGGATAAATGCGATAAAAAAACATGGATTCCACTTTCCTATGATAAAGAAGGAGTACACCCTCTCCGCTTTTAGAAGAAGTTACTCTCCATGCCTCCATTCCAAAGCCTATATGTTCCACTTCTCTTTTAATAAAGGGCAAGATTATTTCATCGTACAACCACCAACAGTGCTATCTACAAACCGGATCAACATACAACTTTCAACGAGACATGTACCCATCCAATTCCAGAGAAAGAAACACGTTCCCATCTCCCCAAGTTTTTCTCACGTTCCTTCATTAGCCTATTGTATGATATTTTTACCATAAACAAGACGCAAGCAAACAAAAGTCTGACAAACACGCCCCGATTCATCCCCCTCAGTTACCCAACAATCTCCCCTCTGAAAAAGACAAAAAAAAGGCTTACTGAGTGTATCACTCGGTAAGCCTTACCCATTCACCGCACACGACCTATTAGTCTTTCAGTGAAAAATACTTTACAGTCTTTCTACCTTCTTTCTCAACAGAGAACACCAGTTTTTCTTCGCGTGAAAGCCATCCGATTGCTGCCCAGAACTCAGATTCAGAAAGTTTTGTTTCTTTTTTAAGACGAGCAACGTCAACATGTTTTTTACCGTTCAAATGATTCCACACGATACCAGCGTTTTTACCAATAACCTCTTGTTCCATAAATAATAAATTTAGATGATTGAAAATAAATAAAAAATCGAACCATCTGCCATACACTTGTTAGAGTACGTCAGACAGGCTTTGCATGAAACATGCTATTTCTTTTAAATTAAAATGCTATGTTGAAACCTGCCTATGGAAATGAAAAGATACTGGATAGGCAGTCTTTGAGAAGTCATCCGTTTGGATGACATTGCAAAGATAACATTTATTTATGAAAGAAGAACATCTTTAAAGAAAAAATTATTGAATAGGCATAAAATCAGGATGAGAACAAGGACAAAACAGTTCCAATCCAATGAAAAAGCAATCCATAATGAACGAGTCGAATTTCGCTTGAGACTACTGATACAGCAAGAAAAAATTACCCCAAGAAAATATGTTGTAAATGATATTCCAAAAATGATTTATCAGGACAATGCTCCTCTGGCAAATTGATTTTCTGATTTTCCACTGAAGCGAGGATGTAAATTAAACTGTGTCAGCAAAGAATAAAATATTATATTTGCTAACACAGTTTTTTATATGAAAGAAGAATTTGATTTTGAAAGTATCAAGAACAAGGCTATCGAACAATTGAAGTCTGGTAAGTCATTATTGGGTAAAGATGGTGCATTTGCTCCTTTACTAGAAAGTATCTTAAATGCAGCACTTGAAGGTGAAATGGATGCTCATTTAACTTCAGAAGTGGAAAAATCGGAGCATGCTGTTACAACATATAAACTGAATAAGACACAGAAAATCGTGGATTTTACGAATTGAACACCTATTGATTATCAATGGTTTACGAATTTTAAATTTGCCGTTTTCCTATCAAAATCGGAGTATGCTGTTACACTACCCTAAAAATGCCACAGAAATGCTAGTGAAATCGGAGCATGCTGTTACACTCTTAGGGGGAGACAGACATTCGTAGCAAATAAAAACGGAGCATGCTGTTACACTTTTTACAGAGGTTTCACGTGCTCATTGCCATGAAAATCGGAGCATGCTGTTACAGTTTTGATGAATTTATTATCTTGAAGGATTATTAAATCCTCCAAGACTATGGCTACACAACCTAAGAAAATGAATATCATCAAACAGGTCCTTACGGGCCACAAAAACGGATTGTCGGTCAGAAAAATGGCCGAGATGGTAAAAACGGAGCAGACTGTTACAGCAAAAACGGCCATGCTGTTACAGTTCT
>JAHHQU010000020.1 GCA_020026225.1 Phocaeicola sp.
ATCAAGCCCTGGAGGATTCGAAGGGAGCTGGCCGTATGGGACTTACCCGTATTTCTTGCACCGAGTTTCAAGCATTTAGAACGTTTGTTTCTCGATTGCGGTTGCAAAGGTAGACATATTTTTTGAATCTGCAATACTTTCGTCAAAAAAAACTCGCATTTCCCCTAAAAAAGTGATTTTTCACGCTTTTAAATAGTATCTATAGATGAAAAAACGTACTTTTGCAGTAGTAATAACATTATCAGATATGACAATAGGAAAAACAAAGACATTACAAGAACATGCCATGCGTTTTGGAACCTTAATGGGAATATTTTGGATCCTTAAATTCATTCTTTTACCCTTAGGATTCAAAATTCCTTTTCTGCAGTTACTCTTCATCATGCTGACTTGCTACGTACCCTTTTTAGGATATAAGATGGTAAAGAAATACCGGAACGACTTCTGTGAAGGAACTGTCAACTTCTCTCAAGCCTACCTTTTTTTGATGATGATGTATTTTTTCGCTGCACTTCTGACTTCGGCAGGGCACTTCACTTATTTCCAATTCATCGACAACGGTTTCATTACAGACAGCTATCTGTCTTCGTTGGAAACCTTTAAGAATGGAGTAAGCGGTGGCTCGGATGCATCCGTAGACCAATTGATTGAAATGTTCAATCAGGTAGCTGCTCTCTCCCCTATCCAATTGACGTTGCAACTTTTTATTCAAAATATATTTTATGGCTCCCTTTTGGCCCTTCCTACAGCCTTATTGGCGATGAAACGTAAAAAACAAATCTAAAATGGATATATCTGTAATAGTACCTTTATATAATGAAGAAGAATCCTTGCCTGAACTTTTCGCATGGATAGACAAGGTAATGAATGCCAACAACTTCAGCTACGAAGTCATTTTCGTCAATGACGGAAGTACCGACCATTCTTGGCAAGTCATTGAATCACTTCAAAAACAGTCGAAGCACGTGAAAGGGATCAAATTCCGCAGAAATTACGGAAAATCTCCTGCCTTGTATTGCGGATTCGAAAAAGCAGAAGGTGATGTTGTCATTACAATGGATGCCGATTTGCAAGACAGTCCAGATGAAATTCCAGCACTGTATCACATGATTACAAAAGAAGGTTATGACCTCGTTTCTGGATGGAAACAGAAACGTTATGACCCTCTTTCAAAGACAATACCGACCAAGCTTTTCAATGCTACAGCAAGAGCCGTATCAGGCATTCACAATCTCCACGACTTTAATTGCGGATTGAAAGCTTACCGGAAAGAGGTGATTAAAAATATAGAGGTATACGGTGAAATGCATCGTTATATTCCGTATCTTGCCAAGAATGCAGGATTCTGCAAAATCGGAGAGAAGGTTGTACATCATCAAGCAAGAAAGTATGGCACTACCAAATTCGGATTGAATCGTTTTGTCAATGGGTACCTGGATCTTATCACCCTTTGGTTCTTATCGAAATTTGGCGTGAAACCGATGCATATCTTTGGTTTTCTGGGATCATTGATGTTTATATTCGGTTTTCTTGCCGTTATCGGTGTAGCTGCCATGAAACTATACAACATGTACCAAGGAAATCCTTATTCCTTGGTAACGGACAGCCCTTATTTCTTCTTGGCACTGACAACCATGATATTAGGTACACAGCTCTTCTTGGCTGGATTTATCGGTGAATTGATAGCACGCAACTCTCCGGAAAGGAATAAATATCAAATAGAAAAAGAACTGTAAACATGAGAAAAGCATCAGTTATATTCAGTTTTCTCCTTTTAGTCGTTTGCTTGTTTCAAGCTTGCGAAGTGGAGAATTGCCCTCCAAACGCCCTTTCTTATGCTCACTTCACATTTGTTGACCAGCATGGTCGTCAAATCAGCAGAAAAGGCCTTACCAGTGTATATGGCAGAATCACCACCGATATCACTGTCCAAGATACACTTCCTGACGGAAGTTTGCAGGACCGTGTTGTACACGATACCGTGATAACGGATACCTTAATTAATAAGGAACAAGACATGAGCAGTTTCAAGGTTCCTTTGAGTTTCAATTCAGAAACTCTACTGATTCTTGATTATGACGGGATACAGCAGGACCAGATTTCTGTTCAACATAAAAATATCCCGTATTTCTTGAACATCGACTGTGGAACCATGCTGTTCCATGAGGTAACCGGTATTCAAACCAGCAACGGCATCGATTCGATTCAAATCATCAACCCGAATATTGATAACAATGAGAAAGAAAATTTCAAAATCTATTTTACAGTTTCTGACGATTTGTAGTCTTTTTCTTCTTCCTCTTTCAGGATGGAGCCAGGAAAAGAGTGTCCAAGCAAACGACAAGGAAGAACATACGAAAAATTCTTTCTATCAAGGCACTGCCATCGGCTTGGAAATAGCTGGTATAGGCAGTTATTTATTAGGAAGTGATATCATGAACTCCGAGATACAGGTGCAAAGCAACTTGCTCAACAAGTACTTCCCCGTAGTTGAAGTCGGATTCGGGAAAACAGATGCTACGGATGATGCGACAGACAATCATTACAAGACCTCTGCTCCTTACTTCCGTATCGGTATAGACTATAATTTCCTGCACAAAAAGACGCATCTTCCTGGTGTCTTCTTGGTCGGACTGCGGTATGGCTTTTCTTCATTCAGCTACGATGTAGACGCTCCCAACATGAAGGATCCGATCTATGGAGGAAATACAGAAATACCTTTTGCTTTTAAAGACCAGAAAGCTAAATCTCAATGGATAGAGGCAGGAATAGCCTTGAAAGCTAAAATTTACAAAGGCTTTCACATGGGATGGAGTGTCCGATACAAACGCCGCATCAGCGTAACCAAGCAGACCAATTCAGAGGCTTGGTACATCCCGGGCTTTGGAAAGAATGCTGATAGCAGCTTCAATTTATCCTATCATCTAATTTACAACTTACCTTTTTAAAGAATGAGCAGTATAGAGATATGGCTATTGGCGGTCAGTGTAGCTATTGATTGTTTTACTGTAACGGTAACAAGCGGCATCATTCTCCATCAGATACGATGGGGAATCTTCTTGAAAATGGCTTTTTTCTTCGGACTTTTTCAAGCCATGATGCCTCTCTTGGGATGGGCTTGTGCTTTTAAATTCAGCGAACACATTGAAGCCTATGACCATTGGATTGCATTCGGACTCTTGGCTTATATAGGCATCCGAATGATCAAGGAACAGTTCAGCAAAAGTGAATCGCACATATTTGACCCTACCCGCTTGAAAGTAATTCTTATACTGGCTGTAGCTACGAGCATCGACGCACTGGCCGTGGGTATCTCATTCGCCTTTACAGGGTTCAAGTCTATAAGTTCTTTAGGAAGTCCCCTGCTCATCATCGGACTGACTTCTTTTGCCCTCACTCTAACGGGCGGCATCATAGGTGCATGCTTCGGCAAACGCTTCAATCTGCGGTTCGAACTGCTGGGAGGAGTGATTCTTATAGGCATCGGGCTGAAAATTCTTATCGAACATATATCTAATCAAGTTTAACCCCTTATTATGACTAAGAAATCATTAAAAAAACAACTGATATTCCTGCTTTTGCTCATCGTAGGAACTGTTCTCATCTTAAAGAACCAAGCACCGTTCCAAACAGACCAAGGTTTGGTTTTCGGAACCATGTATAAAATCACTTACCAATCGGATGCCAATCTGAAAAATGAAATCGAAGCGGCTCTGAAAGAAGTGGATTTTTCCCTTTCTCCGTTCAACAAGAAATCGGTCATTACCCAAATTAACAACAACGTGAATATGGCAGCCGACAGCCTCTTTATAGATGTATTCACATTAGCTGAATCCATCTCTAAAGAAACTAACGGGGCTTTCGACATTACAGTGGCTCCTTTGGTAAATGCCTGGGGATTCGGCTTCGACAGTTCCACGAAGGTGGACTCATCCACCATTGACAGCTTACGCCAATTCATCGGTTTCGACAAAGTTTCATTACACAATGGCAAAATCATCAAGAAGGACCCTCGCGTCATGCTGGACTGTAGTTCGATAGCCAAAGGATATGGAGTAGACCAAGTAGCTCGTCTATTCAACAAGAAAGGAATTGAGAATTACATGATTGACATAGGTGGCGAATTGGTGATGAAAGGCAAGAATGCAAAGATGAACACTTGGCGTATCGGCATCAACAAGCCAGTAGAAGACTCTTTGTCACGCAACCAAGAATTGCAGACTATCCTTGAAATAAGCAATGTCGGTCTGGCCACTTCAGGAAACTACCGCAACTTCTATTATAAAGATGGGAAAAAATATGCACATACCATCGACCCACGTATCGGTTACCCGATACAGCACAACATTCTTTCAGCTACTGTCATTGCAAAAGATTGTGCCACAGCCGACGCGTATGCGACTTCATTCATGGTATTGGGACTCGATTCAGCGAAAGCCATCTGCAACAAACACCCTGAACTGGATGCATATTTCATCTACACAACCGATAAGGGAACGACAGAAACCTTCTTCACCGAAGGAATGGGAAGATACATCCGAAAACAATAGGACTTTACCAAGGCAAAACGCCCTTGCATACACGAATAACAAACGAGCCACACCAAATGACAAGGTGTGGCTCGTTTGCTTTTATGAATCAGAAGGGAAAATTCCTTTATCCCAATACATTTCCTAAATAAAGGAAAATCATACTTATGAGTACCAGAATCAAATCAACAGCTTTGCTCTTCAGGTTCTTTTCCCTGAACATCAAGGCACCGAACATGAAAGAAACAATCACACTGCTACGACGAACCATGGAGACAATTGAAATCATGGAGTCTTCCATACTCAAAGCATAAAAGTAAGCAAAGTCAGCGGCACACAGAAAGACGGATATGAGAATGATGCACCAATCCCAATGAAAAGGAGTAGTCGTTTTACGTTTGGGCCACCACAAAAAGAACAAGACACCGCCCATCATAAAAAACTGATAAACCGTATACCATGACTGCACCACCATATTATTAAATTGTCCCATCAAGAATTTGTCGTACAATCCACTTGTTGTTCCCAGGACAGCAGCCAATACGATGAAGAGAATCCACCGGTTTTTCGTGAATTCCACTCCTTCTTTTTTCCCTGTACGACTTAACAGGAAGAAAGAGAATATCGCCAAAAGGACTCCAATCCATTGGTATACATTCAGCCGCTCACCGAAAATGAGAAGGGCTCCCAGCAAAGTCATAACGGGACGAGTAGCATTGATTGGACCAACAATAGTCAATGGCAAATGTTTCATTCCAAAATAGCCGAAAATCCAAGAAGACAAAACGATAACGGATTTTACAATGATAAATCGATGAACCTCCCATCCTGCATCCGGCACAAAAAAGAGCGTATTCTGTAACCATTCAGGCTTAAAGTGAGACAATACGATAAGAGGAAGAAAAATCAAGCTGGAGAAAAGTGTATTCAATCCTAAGACAGGAAGAACCGCATTATTCATCAATGACTTTTTCTTGAATACATCATAAAAGCCCAGCAATGCCGCCGAGCAGAAAGCAAGTAGCAACCACATATTCTTTGTTATTAAGAGTTATCTATTATATCTATTAAAATAACAGACATTGCCCCGCAGGAGGACAATGTCTGTTTTATATTTTCACATACTGTCAGCCAGAAAATGAAATAGATATACACGAGAAGGATTATTCAACGGGCAAGAAAAGTGATTCCGGATAACCGACATCCACTAAGAACAAGGCATGGCCAGGCACCGAACTTCCAGCACTGCAACGGTCCTTCTTCTCTATCACCTGACGGAATCCATCCAATGTAAGTTTACCGCGACCTACTTCAACCAACGTTCCTACCACTGCACGAACCATATTTCGCAAGAAGCGATCGGCTTGTATGGTAAACACCCACATATCCTCATCTACCTGCTCCCAACGTGCATGCATTATCTTGCAATTGTTGGTTTTCACATCCGTATGCAGTTTGCTAAAACTCGTGAAATCAATGTAGTCAAATAGAATGGCCGCCGCTTCGTTCATTTTTTCAAAATCCAACTTTTGGAAGATTCTCCAAGCATACGCACGTTCGAATGGATTTTTGCGGGTAGTAATGTAATATTTGTAGGTCCGATAAGTCGCGTCAAAACGAGCATGTGCTTCTGGAATGACAGGAACCACTTTATATACCGCTATATCTGGAGGCAAAAGACGATTCAGTTTGTCGGTGACGGTAGGTCCTTCCAGTTGTCTTTCGGAATCAAAATGGGCTATCATTGTACATGCATGAACTCCCGCATCGGTACGTCCTGCACCCACAACCTTCAGGTTTTCATCACGCAGAAAGGTAATCAAAGCCTGTGTAAGCATTCCCTGCACACTGACTCCATTGGGCTGAATCTGCCATCCGCAATAATTCGTCCCATCATAGGCTAAATAGATAAAATATCTATACATAAATCAACGAACCGTTATATGAAAACAACCTTGTTTCAATTCATATTTCACGTAACAACGATCTGCTTTTCGCAAATCCCTCAAGACTTCAGAAAGCACTAATTTCAATGTATCCCATCGTACATCCTGCATCGGACGTCCATCTTCGTCTTCCACCTTAATAAAACGTTTCCAACTAATATCGAAAGTGGTACCATAACAATGACAAGAGTTCATGGAAGCATTGCCATTCACGCGACGAAGACGTTTCACGTCATCTTGTGTACGCAACATGGAAGTCACAACCACTTTATTAGGATTCAATCCTTTCTTTTCCAACGAGTCCAAAAAGTTCAAGCTGATGGTATCGAGCAAATTACTTGCTGCAGGAATCAGATAAGGAACTGAATGGGTCAGCTTATCTACTCCATAGCGACTGCAAGAATCGATTCTCACCAAACGCTCCCCTAAATTTTCTGCGGCTTCGCGAGATTTAACGGGACGGACACCCAAACGTTTGGCCGCTTTCAACTGCACATCATTCAAATCGCCAAAAGAACGTTTGTAACTGATTACGCCACGTATATTATGAGGTGAATTCATTTTCATCGACATATCTTTCTCTGCACAACTGTTCAAAGAAAGCGTAAAAGCAGAGCATGCAATAAAGGCACAAAATACGAAAAGGAGGTTTTTCATTACTATTGTTTTTTATTCGGTTGCAAAAGTAAAGATAATAACTGAAATACCCAAACCGACTTCCAAATTCATCTTGGGAATATCTGCAGTTCATTTTCTTTGAACACAAAGAGATATTTGCGGACTCAAAGACAACGAATGAATCATTCACTATTAAGAAGCGTGTCATGTTACTGACTTCCATCCTTGTCGTTGTGAAATTGGCAGCAACGAAAAACGATTCAACGAACGAAAGGGAGAAAGCTGTAAAAAAAAGGAAAATCACCTTTCTTTAGTTTGCATGTAACATTACCGGAAGCATTTGTGCAAGCCCTCCCTTACAACCCTGTTTAAAAACAGAAAAGTGTAAAATATTTTTCCTTCAAATAAGATCATCGGAAACAGCGACACATGAATGTTGACCACAGCCATGACCACACTAAAGACAGACACCATTACCAAGAAGTTCAAACGAGCGGGTCTAAGTTTTGCTTATCGACGGACTTACCGAATGCATGACCTGTGTGCAAGGACTACCTGCACGCCAAATTCTTGGTTCCAATGTCATCTTCATTAAGAAGGGAAGACAACTCCATACAACTCGCAAAAAGGAAAACACGAGTTGCTCGGATAAAGAAAACACCCTTTTTGCGGACATATTTCGCAAAAGACCAGCGAAGAGAGTAAATTCCTCTATAACTTTTTTATTAAAGAATGTAGATTTTACTATCTTTGCAAATGAAAAAATTCCACAGCAATGAAAAATAATAATACAATTATGAATCATGCTGCCGACAATATCCGTATTTTGGCAGCTTCAATGGTAGAGAAAGCTAAGTCTGGTCATCCGGGAGGTGCCATGGGTGGAGCCGACTTCATCAATGTTCTGTATGCAGAATACCTGCAGTATGATCCAGCAAATCCAACATGGGAAGGTCGTGACCGCTTCTTCCTTGACCCAGGTCACATGTCACCGATGTTATATTCACAATTAGCTTTAACTGGCAAATATACAATCGATGATTTGAAAACATTCCGTCAGTGGGGTTCTTGTACTCCAGGTCATCCTGAAGTCGACTTTGAACACGGAATTGAAAATACTTCAGGCCCTCTTGGACAGGGACACACATTCGCTGTAGGTGCTGCTATGGCTGCTAAATTCTTAGCTGCTCGTACCGGCAACCCAACATTTGCAAAAGAAACAATCTACGCATATATTTCCGACGGCGGTATTCAGGAAGAAATTTCTCAAGGCAGCGGTCGTTTGGCTGGTCACCTTGGCTTGAACAACTTGATCATGTTCTATGACTCTAATGATGTTCAGCTTTCTACCAACTGTGACGAAGTAATGACAGAAGACACTGCCATGAAATACCGTGCATGGGGATGGAACGTACTTGAAATAAACGGTAACGATGTTGACCAAATCCGCGAAGCATTGGATGCCGCACAGAAAGAAGAAAAGCGTCCTACTTTGATCATCGGTAAATGCATCATGGCCAAAGGTGCTCGCAAGGCAGACAATACTTCTTATGAAGGTGACTTCAAGACTCACGGTGCTCCTCTTGGTGCTGAATCTTACCACAACACCATGATTAACTTGGGTGCCGGTGAAGATCCATTCGTTATCTTCGACGACGTAAAAGAAATCTATGCAAAACGTGCTGAAGAATTGAAAGCTATCGTTGCAGCTCGTCACGAAGAAGAAAATGCATGGGCTGCAGCTAATCCTGAAAAGGCAGCTCAGCAGAAAGAATGGTTCAGCGGAAAAGCTCCTAAGATTGACTGGGACAGCATCCAGCAGAAAACTGATGCAGCTACCCGCGTAGGTTCTGCTACTTGTCTTAGCGTCTTGGCTGAAAATGTTCCTAACATGGTTTGTTCTTCAGCCGACTTGTCTAACTCAGATAAGACTGACGGTTTCTTGAAGAAAACTCACGCATTTGCAAACGGTGATTTCAGCGGTGCCTTCCTTCAGGCTGGTGTAGCTGAATTGACTATGGCTTGCTGCTGCATCGGTATGGCATTGCACGGTGGTGTCATCGCTGCTTGCGGTACATTCTTCGTTTTCTCTGACTACATGAAACCAGCTATCCGTATGGCTGCTTTGATGCGTCTTCCGGTTAAATTCATCTGGACACACGATGCATTCCGTGTAGGTGAAGACGGTCCTACTCACGAACCAGTAGAACAGGAAGCTCAGTTGAGATTGATGGAAAAATTGAAGAACCACAAGGGTAAAAACTCTATGTTGGTACTTCGTCCTGCCGATACAGACGAAACCACTCAGGCATGGAAATTGGCTATGGAAAATACCGATTCTCCTACAGGATTGATCTTCTCTCGTCAGAATGTAAATACATTGCCAGAAGGCAACAATTATAAAGAAGCAGCTAAGGGTGCTTACATCGTAGCTGGCTCTGATGAAAATCCAGATGTTATCCTCGTAGCTTCAGGTTCTGAAGTTTCTACTTTGGTAGCAGGTACTGAGTTGCTTCACAAAGATGGTATCAAGGTACGTATCGTATCTGTTCCTTCTGAAGGTTTGTTCCGCAGCCAGAGCAAAGAATACCAGGAAAGCATTCTTCCTACAGGTGCTAAGATCTTCGGTTTGACAGCAGGTCTTCCTGTAAACCTTGAAGGTTTGGTCGGTGCTAACGGTAAGATCTGGGGGCTTGAATCATTCGGTTTCTCTGCTCCATACAAAGTATTGGATGAAAAGCTCGGATTCACCGCAGAAAATGTATATAACCAAGTAAAATCAATGTTATAATAATGAAAACAATAGGACTTGCTTCAGATCACGCTGGATTTGAATTGAAAGAATTTGTAAAGCAGTGGTTGGAAGCTAAAGGATGGGAATATAAAGATTTCGGAACTTACTCTACCGACAGTTGTGATTATCCAGATTTCGCTCACCCATTGGCTGAAGCTGTAGAAGAAGGTACTTGCTATCCTGGTATCGCTATCTGTGGAAGCGGTGAAGGTATCAGCATGACTCTCAACAAACATCAGCAGATTCGTGCAGCTTTATGCTGGATGCCTGAAATTGCCAAATTAGCTCGTCAGCACAACAATGCGAACGTATTGGTAATGCCAGGTCGCTTTATCGACACTGATACAGCAGATAAAATCATGACTGAATTCTTCAATACTGAATTTGAAGGAGGAAGACATCAGAAACGTATCGATAAAATTCCAGTAAAATAACTTTTACTACATACAACGAAAAAAAGAGAAGCCTTTTCAGACTTCTCTTTTTTCGTTAAATTCCTCTAAGAAGAAAAGTTTTTCAGGAAGAAATCATCTATAGTCTTTAATTTTCTATACATTTGTGTAGAAAAGAACAAATCAAAAACTAATATCATGAAAAAAATTATCTGCTTACTCTTGGCATGCTTGCCTTTATTTGCAGTTGCCCAGAATAACAAAGGCGACAAGAACAATCCAAAATACCTGTCTGGGGCCATTACTCTCGACAACAAGAACAACGTAACTTTCATCAAGGAAGTCCAAATTCCTTCCAAATCAAAAGAGACTCTCTTCATCGAAGTACTGGAATGGAGCAAGAAACGCTTCCAGCCTCAAAAAGACATGAATGCACGAGTACTCTATACCAGCCCTGAAAAGGGAATCATCGCTGCATCCGGTGAAGAATACTTGGTCTTCCATTCAAATGCAATTTCATTGGACAGAACACGTATCTATTACCAGCTGGCCTTTTTCATTTCTGACGGCAAGTGCAAAATGGAGATGAACAAGATCCACTACTTATATGACGAAAACCGTGATGGAGGCCAACGCTACAAAGCAGAAGAATGGATTACAGACGATATCGCTTTAAACAGAAAGAAAACGAAACTGTCTCCTATCTCCGGAAAATTCAGAAGAAAGACCATCGACTTGAAAGACGAATTGTTTGAATCTGTGATCAACGTTTTGTCGAAGGGAAATGTCATTGACATCACTGCTCAGCAAGATACAAAGGTAGCTGCAGAAAAAGTGGCAAAACCTGAAACACCGGTGGTTGTAGCGACTGCAACTCCTAATGAAACCGTTTCTGCCGTTCAAGCAAGCCAACCTGCAACTGCAGCACTTGCTGAGGTTGCTTTCAATAAATTGCCCAATGACTTAAACGAAATTGCTTCCAGCGGACGCATCACAATTACTGTAGGAGAAGAAGAAGTTGATGTCAATGCAGAATCATGGGGAGGTTTCGGTAAATTATTCAACAAGAATGTTGCTTATACCTTAATCAACAAGAGCCGTATGGCTATCAGCTTGCTAATGGAACATTGCGACACTTACAAAGTTTCCTTATACAAAGCAGGAAGTGCCGAAGCTGACGTAGTGATAGAATGCAAGAAATCAATGAAACAAGAGCTCACTCCGGAAGAAGTTAAATCACTGAACTCTCAATTGGACGCAAGCAAGAAATTCACCATGTATATCGGTGAAATCACCCGTTGCATGGCAAAATAAATCCGATGAAGGTCCCTTGACAACCAGATTCTGAATAGATAAAAGGACCTTCCTGGTATCTATAAAAGCAATCCCTATTCTTCTTTTAAAGATGAATAGGGATTGTTCTTTTTCTGTACTTACCGTACCAATTTCAGTACTTCCGACTTTTAAAATTCTGTTTAGCTTATTTCTTGTAAATAACCTGAAGAACTTCGGGACACTCCTTATAAGCCTTTACCACCAGTTCACCGAACAAGGTATTGGCCCATGCAAACCATGAGCGTGAAAACTTATAATGGTCGTCAACATGGAAGGACTCATGCATAAAGCCTGTATCTGCATCGGTATTACAAAGATGCTGGAGACATTCGCTGATTTCCTTGCTCGATTTAGACGTAAGCCCCTTCATAATCATACTCATCGGCCATGCCTGATTCAATCCACAATGAGGTCCGCCGATACCTTCACCATCTTTTCCTTTAAAGAAATAAGGATTGTTCTCGCTCCAAACGAATTTACGAGTATTCTGATAAAGTTCATCCTCGATAGAACAATATCCCAAATATGGAGCAGTCAACAGACTAGGAACATTTGCATCATCCATACACAATGCATTGCCAAAGCCATCCACTTCGAAAGCATAAATCTTACCTGCTACCGGATGATTTACAATACCATACTTTTGAATTGCCGCATCCACTTCATCAGCCAAATCCATACATTGCTTTGCAAATTCCTTCTGCTTCAAAACCTTGGTTTCAATTTCAGCCAACTGACGCAAAGAAGTTACAGCAAACATATTGGAAGGAATCAAAAATCCATACTGAGTGGCATCATCAGAAGGTCGGAAAGAAGAAACAATCAGTCCCACCGGCTTAACAGGCGCTCCGTATCCTCCATTCATTTGCGTATCTGTAGGAGCAGTGGTAGTACGTGCAAAGCTATAAGGGCCTAAGTTGTCCTTACGCTGCTGCTCTTTGAATGTCTGAAGAACAAGCTGCATTGCCTGATGCCAACTTTCATCAAAGACAGACTCATCTCCTGTAAGCAGCCAATAATAATAGGCTATACGTATCGGATAACACAACGAATCGATTTCCCATTTACGTTCGTGCAACTCCTTCTTCATCTTTGTAAAGTCTGATTCCCATTTACTACCCAATGGGCCATCATTAAATGCATTGGCATACGGATCGATCAAAATACATTGCGTCTGACGATTAATCAATCCTGCAACCAACTGCTGAAGTTTCTTGTCGTTCTTCAACAAGACTAAATACGGCCATAATTGGGCTGAAGAGTCACGCAACCACATCGCATCAATATCACCAGTGATGACGAAGGTATCAGGCTTCTTCCCTTTCATTGAAAATTTAACGGTCGTATCAAGCGTATTGGGATAACAATTCTGAAACATCTCACGCAATTTAGGGTCTTTAATAGACTGGCTGATCTCATCAATCAGTTTCTCCACAGCTGAAGAGTTGAAATTACGCTTCTCTACAGCTGGACGTTTGTTTTCAAGAATAGATTCTGCTCCCGACATCTCACCTGGAGCGGCAGACAATAAACACGCCACAACCGCTCCGTACATCCAAGATTTTACGTACATAGTTATTTATATTTCATATTAATAATAGTATTCTACTTAATTATCTATCACACCTCACTCGAAACAAAGATTGTCTATCCAAACTTCATTTCAAGATGACAGCACGAATGGCTCATCATCCCCTTAATTTCCTATCCATTGCAGCAGCTGCTCTACGGCCATCTCCCATGGCTAATATTACGGTAGCACCTCCTCGTACGATATCTCCTCCAGCATAAATATTGGCTATAGAAGACTGCATTTCGTCATTTACCGCAATCGTTCCCTTTTTACCCAATTCAATGCCAGGAATCGAACTCGGAACAATCGGATTCGGTGAAACCCCAACACTGACAATCGCCATGTCGATATCGATTGTCTCTACCGCTCCGGGAATAGGAACCGGCCTACGGCGTCCCGTTGCATCGGGTTCACCCAATTCCATCTTTTGAAGCACTACCTGCTTCACCCGTCCCTTTTCATCAGACAGGTATTCAATCGGATTATGCAAAGTAAGGAATTCCACCCCTTCTTCTTTGGCATGTTTTACCTCTTCCAAACGGGCAGGCATCTCCGCCTCAGAACGGCGATAGATAATCATTGCACGCTCTGCTCCCAAACGAAGAGCCGTACGGACAGAGTCCATTGCAGTGTTTCCCCCTCCGATTACTGCCACTTTCTTGCCAAAAGGGACCGGAGTATCCGAATCTGGACTCGCCGCATCCATCAGATTGACTCGTGTCAGGTATTCGTTTGAAGACATTATATTGATAGAATTTTCACCCGGAATATTCATGAAATTAGGAAGACCAGCCCCGGAAGCTACAAAAATACCTTTAAATCCGGCTGCTTCCAAATCCTCCACACTAATAGTCTTCCCTACAATACAGTCTTTAACAAATTCAACTCCCATCTTAGCCAAATTCTCTATTTCCACGTCTACAATCTTATTCGGCAAACGGAACTCAGGAATACCGTATTTCAAGACTCCCCCTATTTCATGCAAAGCCTCGAAAACAGTCACCGCATATCCCTTTTTGATCATGTCACCGGCAAAAGACAAGCTGGCAGGACCGGAACCGACCACCGCAACTTTGATGCCATTTCTTTCTGCCGTTTCTGGTATAGCCATCTGTCCGCTCTCGCGCTCATAATCGGCAGCAAAGCGTTCCAAGTAACCGATGGCTACAGGCTCGTGTCCCATTTTCAAATGGATACATTTTGATTCACACTGCTTTTCCTGAGGACAGACTCGTCCGCACACAGCGGGCAATGCACTGGTCTGTTTCAAGACACGGGCAGCTTCCAAAAATTCTCCCCGTTCGATATTCTTAATGAAATCGGGAATAGAAATGCCTACCGGACAGCCTTGCATGCAAGAAGGACTTGCACAATCCAGACACCGTTTGGCCTCAGTCAGAGCCTGTTCTTCATTCAAGCCCAAGTTGACCTCTTCTTTCAAGCTATGGGCCCGATAGGAAGGTTCTAATTCATTCATCTTTACACGGGGAATAGCCGTACGCTCTTTCGGCTTCATGCTTTTCCGAAGGAGTACACGCCATTCTGCATCGCGAGCAAGGGTATTCTCGGCAACTCCGTCAACCGGTACAGAGCCATCAAGCTTATGGATTTCTTCCCGTTCTATCTCTTTAAATGCTCCCATTCGTTTGAGCATTTCATCAAAATCTACTTGGTGTCCGTCGAACTCAGGTCCATCCACGCACACGAATTTCGTCTTTCCACCTACTGTGATGCGACAAGCACCACACATGCCCGTCCCATCCACCATGATGGTATTTAAGGAAACATCCGTCGGTATGTCGTATTTCCGAGTAAGGATACAAACGAACTTCATCATGACAGCCGGACCGATAGCAAAGCATTTGTCCACCTTTTCCCGATGGATTACTCTCTCAATCCCCTGCGTAACCAATCCTTTACACCCATACGAGCCATCATCTGTCATAATAATCACTTCGTCGGAACAAGCACGCATTTCCTTCTCTAAAATAATCAACTCCTTCGTACGTCCGGCCAAAACAGTAATCACCCGGTTACCAGCAGCCTTCAAAGCTTGTACAATCGGCAACATGGGAGCCACTCCCACTCCTCCTCCTGCACAGACTACCGTTCCAAAGTTTTCGATGTGCGTAGCCTTTCCCAAAGGTCCCACTACATCGGTTATATAATCCCCCTCATTCAACTCACACAAACGGGTAGATGACAAGCCTACCTCTTGGACCACCAATGTAATAGTTCCCTTTACCGGATCGGCTTCAGCTATCGTAAGCGGCATACGCTCACCTTTCTCACCCACACGGACAATAACGAAGTTACCTGCCTTTCTCGACTTGGCAATCAGAGGAGCTTCTATCACGAGTTTAAAGACCTTTTCAGAAAAGTGTTCTTTGGATATAATCTTATTCATCAGTATGATTTAGGTTAGTTATTTTATAGTAAAGATCAAGTATCAACTCTCACAAAGTTAAAATAAAATTATTGCTTTTTCAAGGCGTTCATTGAAAATTCTCTGTCTTGACTGCCAACATCTCTTTCCGCTAAACAATTGAAGAACAGTCCTTGTAATTACAAAAGAAACTGTTTCAAATGCAACTTTTCAGCATACTCTTAATCAATTCATAATAAACACTTTAACATGAAAGAAAGAAAGTTTTTTATCATTTTGGAAGCATATTATCGTAAAAAAAGCAGTTTGGTATAAAATAAATCCTATCTTTGTGAAGTTCGATATAGGACTGAATAGGTATGAAAGATAAATTAACAACAATAAAAAAACTGATAAACGAGGGAGAATTAGCTCAAGCTACACAGCAGCTGCAGTCACTGATAACAGAAGACAAATCATGTGCAGACCAAGTTTATTATCTCCTTGGGAACGTTTGCCGCAAACAAGGAGATTGGCAGGGTGCACTCAATCATTATCAAGAAGCAATAGAGATCAATCCAGACAGTCCTGCTAAAGAAGCCAGGTCTATGATAATGGATATACTCAACTTTTATAACAAGGATATGTTTAATCAATAAGAATAATACGTGATATATGGCTAAAATGAAAGGGGTCGTTGTAGTGAATACCGAACGATGCAAAGGATGCAATCTATGTGTAGTAGCTTGCCCGTTGCATGTTTTGTCACTCACGGCAAAAGTTAATCAAAAAGGTTATAATTATGTACAGCAAGTGGTAGAAGACACTTGTAATGGATGTTCGTCGTGTGCTATCGTATGCCCTGACGGATGCCTTACTGTATACAGAGCAAAAAGTAACGAATAAAAATATAGCGTAATTTAAATATGGCAAAAGAAGTAGTTTTAATGAAAGGGAATGAAGCCATCGCACATGCGGCCATCCGCATCGGTGCAGACGGCTACTTTGGATACCCTATCACTCCCCAGTCGGAAGTACTGGAAACTCTTGCTGAACAGAAGCCCTGGGAAACAACAGGTATGGTGGTGCTTCAAGCTGAAAGTGAAGTAGCAGCAATCAATATGGTCTATGGAGGTGCAGGTGCAGGCAAAATGGTCATGACCTCTTCTTCAAGCCCTGGCGTAAGTCTGAAACAAGAAGGAATATCTTATATCGCAGGAGCTGAGCTCCCTTGTCTTATTATAAATGTCATGCGTGGCGGACCGGGATTGGGAACCATCCAGCCAAGTCAAGCTGACTATTTCCAAACCACCAAAGGAGGAGGACACGGTGACTACCGACTCATCGCCCTCGCTCCAGCCTCCGTACAGGAAATGGCCGATTTTGTAGATTTGGGATTCAAGCTGGCTTTCAAGTATCGTAATCCGGCGATTATCTTAGCCGATGGTGTCATCGGTCAGATGATGGAAAAAGTCGTTCTTCCAGAACCTCGCAGACGTCGTACCGATGAAGAAATTATCGAACAATGCCCTTGGGCTACGACGGGTTGTAAAGGTCGCAAGCCTAACATCATCACTTCTTTGGAACTCGATCCTGCAGTCATGGAACAGCGCAACCTCCACCTGCAGCAGAAATACGCTGAAATCGAAGCCAATGAAGCCCGACACGAAGAATTGGACTGCGAAGACGCAGAATACCTGATTGTTGCCTTCGGTTCTTGTGCCCGTATTGCCCAAAAGGCGATGGAACACGCACGTGAAGAAGGAATCAAAGTCGGATTGTTCCGTCCCATCACCTTGTGGCCGTTCCCAAGCAAAGCCTTGAAAGAAAAAGCCCAGCAAGTAAAAGGAATTCTCGTAGTGGAATTGAACAGCGGCCAAATGATTGAAGACGTAAGATTAGCGGTAGAGTGCAAGATTCCAACCGAACACTTCGGTCGTTTGGGCGGTATCGTTCCTGACCCTGATGAAGTGATTGAAGCTCTGAAAGAAAAATTTATAAAATAACGCAGCCCTATGAACAACATAGATCGAATCAGAGCCGTACTTAATATTCTCTTTCTGATAGGGACAGTAGTATCCGTTATCTTATACATAACTTCAGGAGACGACAAAACCTTATTTTTTTATGTATGCAGTGCTTCATTGTTTATAAAGATAATGGAGTTCGTTTTGCGTTTCTTACTTTAAATTTACAGGAGGATTATTATGAATAAAGAAGATATTATCAAGCCCGAGAATCTGGTTTACCAGAAACCAAGGCTATTGAATGATAACCCTATGCACTATTGTCCGGGATGCAGTCATGGGGTAGTGCATAAGCTCATTGCAGAAGTCATCGATGAAATGGGCATGAGCGAAAAGACGGTCGGTGTAAGTCCAGTAGGATGTGCCGTTTTCATGTATAACTATTTGGACATTGATTGTCAAGAAGCAGCTCATGGTAGAGCTCCGGCATTGGCCACAGCCATCAAGCGTTTATGGCCCGACCGTCTTGTCTTCACTTACCAAGGAGACGGTGACCTGGCTTGCATCGGTACTGCAGAAACAATCCATGCATTAAACCGCGGAGAAAACATTACTATCATCTTCATCAACAATGCCATTTACGGCATGACAGGCGGACAAATGGCTCCTACCACCCTTTTGGGTATGAAGACAGCTACTTGTCCTTACGGTCGTGATCCGGAAATCCACGGATACCCGTTAAAAATGACCGAGATTGCGGCTACACTGCAAGGTACTTGTTATGTAACACGCCAGTCTGTACATTCCGTTGCAGCTATTCGCAAAGCAAAGAAAGCTATCCGTAAAGCATTTGAAAATTCCATGCAAGGAAAAGGTTCCAACCTGGTTGAAATCGTATCCACCTGCAACTCTGGATGGAAGATGTCTCCTGCAGACGCCAACAAATGGATGGAAGAACACATGTTCCCTTTCTATCCGATCGGCGACCTGAAGGATACCACTATTTAATTGTTCCAATCACATAATCTACAACAAGTATGAAACATGAAATTATCATAGCCGGTTTCGGCGGACAAGGGGTTCTCTCAATGGGAAAAATCTTGGCATACTCAGGATTGATGGAGAACAAAGAAGTTACCTGGATGCCTGCCTACGGTCCTGAACAACGTGGCGGTACAGCCAACGTGACAGTCATCGTGAGTGACGAACGCATTTCATCACCCATCTTAAGCAAGTACGATTGTGCCATCATCTTGAACCAACCTTCTTTGGCCAAATTTGAAAACAAAGTAAAGCCGGGAGGCATCTTGATTTACGATGGATACGGCATCATCAACCCGCCTACCCGTAAGGACATCAAGGTATATCGAATCAATGCGATGGATGAAGCGAATGAACGCCAGATGTCAAAAACATTCAACATGATTGTATTGGGAGGACTTCTGAAAATACGTCCGGTAGTTACCATCGACAGCGTGGTCAAGGCCTTGTATAAGACGTTGCCTGAACGCCACCACAAACTGATTCCTATGAACGAGGAAGCAATTCGTATCGGAATGGATATCATTCAAGAAGTGTAAAGAAGCAAGTTCTCATTTAGTTATAAAAAGGAGGTGGATTCTTAAAATGAATTACCCTCCTTTTTCGTTTTATTTTGTATCTTTGCCGCATGATGAAAAAGATACTCCTCGCTATATTTATTATAATGTGCAGCGGCAACGTATTTGCTCAAAACAGACTGCAAAACACCAACCGTTTCCAAAGAGGAATCGGCCTTTCTGCTTCGGGAGCCGATGCGAACAAATACGACCGTAACGGTAACCCAATTGATACGACAGCAGTAATCGATGCAAACACCATTCCTATCGGCTTGTCCTCATGGAAAGTGGATGCACTTTTAGGAAACAGAAGAAACGTACCGGTTGACACCTTGCAAGTAGGCTTCCAAAACACGAACTATACAGGAGGACCTACCGGACATTATACTTATTTGGGAAACTTAGGGTCTCCCCGTATTGCTCATGTCTTCTTTGAAAGAAAGGACCCCAGCCAGATTTTCTTTACCGACCCTTATGATTTTACAGTAAAGAAAGCTGAAGATATTGTTTACACCAATACGAAATCTCCATTTACCAATCTGACTTACTACAAGCAAGGAGACGGACGTTACGGTGAAGAACGATTCAAATCGTATTTTGCTGTAAATGTCAACAAACGATTGGGATTCGGTTTCGACATCGATTATACCTACGGACGAGGCAAATACATGCATCAATCTACAGCCCTTTTCAACGGTAATCTGTTCGCCTACTATTTAGGCGACAAATACGACATGCATTTCAGCTTCATCAATGAAAACTTGAAAGTTGCCGAAAACGGTGGTATTACTGACGACCGCTATGTTACGCATCCATTAGAAATGGCCGATGGGAAAAAGACATACAAGAGTGATGAAATTCCTGTCAATTTCAATGCGGTCTGGAACAAGAACACAGGATACCATGCTTTCTTGTCTCACCGCTACAATCTTGGTTTCTATGATGATGTACAGGAAGAAAAAGATTCAGTGGCAACAGAAGTATTCGTTCCTGTAACAAGCTTCATCCACACGCTGAACATAGATGCCAACCGACGCAAATACATTTCATACGACCATGAGTTGAACCAAAAATATTTCGCTAACAATTATTTGGGTTCCGACTCCACCGACGTGACGAAATTCTTATCTGTCAAAAACACGTTGGGAATATCTCTTCGTGAAGGATTTAACAAATGGGCGAAAGCGGGACTTACGGCTTTCGTTTCTTTCGAGCACAGAAGGTTCAACCTGACCGACTCTATCATGAACGGAAATCACCGCTTACTGAGAGACCATAAAGAAAATGTACTTTCCGTAGGAGGACAATTGCTCAAGGAGCAGGGAAAGATGTTTCACTACAACGTAACAGGTGAAGCTGTCGTTTTAGGAGAAGACTTGGGACAATTCACCATAGAAGGAAAAGGTGACTTCAATTTCCGTCTCTTTAATGATACGGTTCGTTTGGAAGCCAACGCCTCCATCAAGAACTTGAATCCGATTTTCTACTACAGACATTTCCATTCCAAGCATTATTGGTGGGACAATGACTTGTCTAAAATCAACCAGACTCGCATTGAAGGCAAGCTGAGCATCGATCGCTGGCGTACGATGCTGAAGGCAGGTGTAGAAAACATCAAGAACTATACTTATCTTGATAATACTTCCATTGCCATACCCGGAGAAAAAGCGGATGACCCTGTTACTTACAAGAACGATTTGAAAGTAAAACAACACTCAGGAAACATTCAAATCTTCAGTGCCACTCTTCGTCAGGACTTCAAGTTGGGCATCTTCCACTTGGACAATGAAGTGACCTACCAGAAGAGCAGCAACGACAAGGTGCTTCCTTTGCCTGAATTGGTTCTGTACCACAACTTGTACCTCAGAGCGAATTTGGCCAAAAAGGTGCTGTGCGTCGATTTAGGTGCCGACATACACTATTTCACCAGATATTATGCTCCGGATTATGCTCCTGCTATCGGACAATACTATCTGCAGAATGCTGAGACTCGTTTCAAATTAGGAGGCTACCCGATGGTCAACGCCTACATTAATCTTCATTTGAAACGTACACGTATTTTTGTACAGATGTTTAATTTGGTGCAGAAGACAGGTAATAACAGCTACTTCTACTCACCACATTATCCGCTGAACCCACGTATTCTGAAGATTGGTATTTCATGGAATTTCTTTGACTAAGATGAAGAAAAGAATTGTCAAAAACATAACGATTGCCCTGCTGGTCGTATTGGCTATCATTCTGACCTTTTCAGAAAAAGAAGAGCGGGAACAGCATACACCAAGAGACTATGACGAAATTGTAGCATCAGGAGAATTGCGGGCCGTTACTGCCTATAATGCTGTGAGCCTGCATATTACTGAGGACACCCTCGGCGGATTCGATTACGAACTGATTCAAGCCTTCGCCAAAGCCAAAGGACTAAAGGCTAAAATCACTCCCGAAACAAGTTTCAACCTACGTCTTGCTGGGATACAATCGGGAAAATATGATATCATGGCTGCCCCTACGGCTGTCACATCCGTTTTAAAGGACACGCTGAACTTTACCCACACGCTGCTGCTGGGAAAACAGGTATTGGTTCAAAGGAAAAAGGAGGGAAAGGACGACAGCCTTTTCATCAAAAATCAGCTGGACTTGGCCCATAAGACCATTCACATCACAAAAGATTCGCCAGCACTCCTGCGCATCCATAACCTGATGGCAGAAATAGCCGATACCATCTACGTAGAGGAGGTGGACCGATACGGCTCAGAGCAACTGCTTGCCATGGTAGCAGCCGGCGACATAGAATATGCTGTATGCGACGAAAACATTGCAAGAGCCAACATGAAGGCATATCCCAATCTGGATATAAAGACCAACATCGGCTTTACGCAGTTTTACTCGTGGGGCGTGAACAAGCAGTCAACAGCTTTGTTGGATACACTCAATACGTGGTTAGATACTTACTTGCAGACCAAAGCCTACAAGAATTTATATAAAAAATACTTTCATAAAAGATAGGAGCAAAGCATGAAATTAGATAAAGTAAGATGGGGATTCATCGGATGCGGTGAAGTAACCGAAAAGAAGAGCGGTCCTGCCTTCAACATGGTAGAAGGCTCGAAGGTCGTGGCTGTAATGAGCCGCGATGAAGAAAAAGTCAAATCTTACGCTCGCAGACACAATATTTCACGTTGGTATACCGATGCACAAGAACTGATTGGTGATGAGGAAGTCAATGCCATCTACATTGCTACCCCTCCCTCTTCTCACGCAACATTCGCCATCATGGCCATGAAGGCAGGAAAGCCTGTCTATATCGAAAAGCCGATGGCTGCAAGCTATGAAGACTGTGCACGAATCAATCGTATTTCCAAGGAGACAGGAATCCCATGCTTTGTAGCTTATTACCGCAGGTATCTTCCTTATTTCCAAAAAGTAAAGCAATTGGTCGATGAAGGAGAAATCGGAAATATCATCAATGTTCAGATACGTTTCGCTCAACCTCCACGAGCTCTCGACTATAACTCCAAGAATCTTCCTTGGCGTGTACAACCCGACATCGCAGGTGGAGGTTACTTCTACGATTTGGCTCCACATCAACTGGATTTGCTCCAAGAGATGTTTGGCTGCATTCTTGAAGCAGAAGGTTATAAAAGCAATCGTGGACACCTTTATAAGGCAGAAGACACCATCAGTGCCTGCTTCAAGTTTGATTCAGGACTTCCAGGTTCTGGTTCGTGGTGCTTCGTAGCTCACGAGTCTGCCAAAGAGGACCGTATCGAAATCATTGGCGATAAAGGCATGATTTGTTTTTCCGTGTTCACTTATGAACCGATCGGCTTGCATACCGAAGAGGGCCGAATAGAAATTCTGCCACCCAACCCGCCTCATGTACAGCTTCCACTGATTAAAGCGGTGGTTGAACACCTGCAAGGAAAAGCCATCTGTACCTGTGACGGAATCAGTGCTACCCCGACCAATTGGGCGATGGACCGAATATTAAATAAGTTATAATCATTAATCCGTAATATGCTCACCAGACCGTTGTTATATATCCTTTTTTTATTTTTCTGTCAAAGCATAGTGGCCCAAACAGAAAAGAAGGATAGTCTGCGTCTCATAGAGCAACCCATCCCAAAAGAAAAGACCCAATTTGCAGAACTTGCAGATGATATCAAGAAGGTTTTTCATTTATCCTCAAAAGGACTGCACAAAGTCGGCCATCAGTTGAACGATGTAGACACGACATTCATCTCGCCAAACAAGTACAACTTTGCCTTTATGCTGGAGCAAAGTACTTGGTTTGAACACTATCGGTTAGGTGGAAACAACCAAGACGGAAACCAGAGTATCAGTTTCGCACCGAATGCGAATGCCAAGATAGGCATCTACTTCGGATGGAGATGGATTTTTCTTGGAGTTTCTTTTGATATAAAAGATCTCTTGGGAAAAGCTAAAAGCGAACACCAGAAAAATCGCAAAGAAATCGTATTTAACTTATATAGTTCAAAGTTTGGAGTTGACTTATACTCCAGAAAGACAGGAAGTGATTTCAAAATCACTTCCTATTCCAACTTCAATTTGGATAAAGACTATACCGACACAAAATTTGAAGGATTTGAAAGTAAGATCAAGGGCATCAATGCGTATTGGATTTTCAATCACCGACGCTTCTCCTACCCTGCTGCATTCAGCCAATCAACCAACCAACGGAGAAGTTGCGGTTCATTGATGGCTGGATTTTCTTATTCACAGCATCGCATCTCATTCAATCATACGTTACTTCCCCAAGCTATGCAAAACCAGCTCCGCCCTTCCCTGCAATTTCACAAGCTGAAATATACCGACTACAACATCAGCATCGGCTATGGTTATAACTGGGTCTTTGCCAAGAACTGCCTGCTGAACATTTCCCTTCTCCCTGCCATCGGATTCAAAAAGGCACGTATCAACGACCAAAGTGAAGAGAATAAGGACTGGAAGAAATGGATTAAAGATATGAACGTAGATTTAATCACACGTGCCGGCATTACATGGAACAACAGCAAATATTATATAGGAGCTTCATTGGTGCTGCATACTTACGACTATCGGAAGCAGAACTTCTCAATGACCAATTCATTCGGCAGTCTACGTATCTATATGGGATTGAATTTCCTGAAGAAAAAAGAATATCGCTAAGCTAACAGGCCATTGCACTTTTCTGTATGACTTGACTGTCAATACACAAGCCAAGAGCATAAAAAAATGCCCAAGACAATCTGCCTCGGGCACCAACTAAAAAAATTAGTATGTAATCACAATGAACAATTAATCTGATCAAAAACGGACACCAAGAGTAAATAGAGCCTGATGTCTTTCATTGGTCAACTTCGTAGCCTGCAAAGCCTCATCACTGAAAGCATAGAAATCGGATTTGTAGATGTTATACTTGTATGCGGCATCTACATAAAACATTCTGCCATGATATCCCAAACCTAAAGTTAAGGTATTCTGTTCGAATTTATTGTTAAATTCTGTATCGGCACGCATGTCATTCCAGTTCAATGATTTGTAAGCGGACTTCTCAAAAGCTGCTGATGAATAGTTGTAACCGGCACGGATACTGAAAGCATCGGTAACACGAGTTTCCATACCTAATCTTAACGTATGTACTCCTTTCATGTCTTCATTCAAATACTGATTCTGATTTTCCATATCGACACCGTCAACGTATCTCAGCTTTGCACTTGAATAGTCGGCATATTCGTATTCGGCACCCACCGCCATGATTCCGGCAAACGTAGTACCCATGTTCACATTGAACTTCCACGGAGTAACCAATTTATAATCTTGGAGGACTTCTCCATCGAGGTAATCAGAAAGGACTTCATTGACTTCAATCGTCTTCGAAGGATCTTCTCTATCAGGTAATTCCGAATACATGGCTGTATTATAAATATCAGTCAACTCATACCAAATCGGGGTATGGACTGCAAATCCCAATCGGAAAGGTGAATCTTCCATAGGACGGAAGATTGCCCCCAATTTCACATCAAACCCAGTACCTTCGGTATGCATGGTATTCATCACATCATAATATCCCTCAATGTTATCATCAAAGATGTTCTCAGAATAGATGGTAGAACGAGTATAATCCACATCATGAACTCCCAATGTCAAACCGAAATACATTCTATCCTGTACATTGACAGCAACATTGAAATCATATTGGTGAATTCCCCCTTCTTCACGAGAATTATAGTAATTCTGATCACCATACCATCCTATAGGCATTTCCTTTCCATCCTTGTCGGTTCCAATCCCAACCAAGTCTGTACGCACACCCATAACTCCCAAGTAAGGGTAATTCAATTCATTACGATAAGGCGACTTGCTATAATCATCTTTGGCAAGATCGAATGCATATATTTGCTCGAGGGCATCAATGGATTCCACCGCACCTCCGATAAGACCGCTCATCTGCCACGTCTGTGACATGCCATCCTCCAAAAGTCCACCTGCAGAAAACAGGTTATTGAAATTCTTGCTCTTATGATAATTGAAACCGAAGTTCAAATAACGCACATTGGTACGATTGCCGATTTTCATTGAATACACGAAACCTGCCTGGTCAAACGAACCGGCAGTATGCGTTTCCTTCATGGTATTCCCCAAAAAGTCAGACTTTACCTGATTGTTATTGAAGCCAAAAGAAGCAGAAAAATCATTTCTTCTGAACAAGCCGATACCAGCAGGGTTTGTTCCGATGACTGAGACATCTGCACCCAAGGCACCCATGGCACCTCCCATTCCTACAAATCGAGCGGTACCATTTAATTCTGTATCTATCAAACGATGAGCATCATAGCCGGTCTGTGCAAAAGCTGTAGCCGACATCAGTGCCATCGACATTATTAATTTGACTGATTTCATTTCTTTCTAATTTAAATTCAATAACTTATCTTCTACGTATACCTCCGCCACTGCGTCCTGAAGAAGTTCCTACACTATGTCTTGAACCTCCACCTGAGTTGAAGCTACCGCTTCTGTAGCTGCGTGAAGATGAACCTCTTGAGAAGGAAGAATCATATTCTTTACGAGTATAGCTTCTATTCGAATTATATGAGCCGCCTCGATTGATTGAATTGCCTCTTGTACTACTTGGACGAGTATAAACTCTGTTGGCACGAGAAGTAGACTGAGTAGGACGTGAGTAAACCCCACCTCTGCCACGTACACCGTTTGTATTGCGAGAAGAACGGTCTATTGCACTGCTGCTTCTCACAACTCTACCGCCAGTACGGCCATTCCGATCTCGTGTGCTGACTATCGTACGACCCGAAGAAATCCTGTCATTTCTGCCAGATGCAAGGCCCTCATGTCGATATGAGAATCCTGATTCAGCACGTCGGTTATTATAATGGTAACGAGGCCCTGCATAATAAGAACCTCCCCATCCATAGGAAGGATAACATCCATACCAGCCACCCCAGTAGCCGCCATAATAACCATACCAAGAAGAAGCATACCAGCCACTATAATACCAAGGAGAAGTCCATCCCCAACTGAATCCCCATCCCGGACCGTAAAAGCCGGTTGACCATCGCCAATCCCACCACAAACGATTCGTATAAGTAGGGAATACATAAGCATAAAGACCATCGTCATATACATTCCAATCATAAGATGGATAAGCTCCGTAAACGACATCCCAATACAATGGACTGCTTACAGGAATAGCGTAACGCGGATTACGGAAACGAATCAGACGAGTCGCATATTCATAATCACTTTGCGAACCTTCAAATCCATTGACCCATTCACCTCGTTCACCGTAAGGTTTTTCTTCTACAAGAAGGGTATCGTTATGGAAAGAGAACTTATTATCTCTGGAAGTATATCTACGGTTATACTCATCTACACTGCGCGTATTGCCCTTTACATCCTTCACTACCAAATGAGTTCCAGCAGGCAATTCATTCACCGTTTTATTCATTACCTGTCTTGGAACAATTCCTACCTTTTCCTTTACTTCCTTCTTATTCTTTTTAGGAATAAAGTAAAGGTCATCACTGTTCTGTGCCATTACCAGCCACGGCAAGCAGGCCACAAGCATCGAAACTAAAAATCTACCTTTCATAATCAATTCCAATTTTATAGATTTCACAATCTCTTTTTATCCATTACAAAATTAAAAATATAAAAAACCATACAAAATAGAAAATCCCTATTTCAAGATAGGGATTTCCCTATTTCCACCCCACTTTCCATCCAAATTTTCCCCTGTCGGGAAACTTCTTTTCCCTCCAGACATACGAGGGAAATGAAAGGAGAACGGTGTTCTTTCGATTATTATACTTATCTTTGTCACTATAAATAAAAACTCTTTTAATATGAAATACTTCAAAGTAACTTTTACTGCACAGCCGTGCAACGAAATTGTCACCGATGTCATTTCTGCCCTGATGGGTGAAATAGGTTTTGAAAGTTTCGTAGAATGTGAAAACGGAGTGGAAGCGTATGTACAGCAGTCACTTTTTGATGAAAGCCAGATGCAGACAGTACTTGCAGATTTTCCTCTCCCCGACACGACCATCAAATACACGATAACAGAACCGGAAGACAAAAACTGGAATGAAGAATGGGAAAAGAATTTCTTCCAGCCCATCGTTATTGAAGATCGTTGTGTTATCCACAGTACTTTCCATAAAGACTACCCGAAAGCGGAATACGATATTTTGATTAATCCACAAATGGCATTCGGCACTGGACACCATGAAACAACCAGTTCCATTTTGGGAGAACTTCTGGATGCAGACTTGAAAGGAAAATCAGTTTTGGATATGGGATGTGGCACTTCTATCCTTGCTATTCTGGCCAGCATGAGAGGAGCCGACCCGGTTACCGCCATTGACATAGACGATTGGTGTGTCAACAATTCAAGAGACAACATCGCCTTGAATCACATTGACAACATCACCGTTGAATTGGGAGACGCTTCCCTTTTGAAAGGACGCAAACCATTCGACATCATCATCGCCAACATCAACCGAAATATTTTATTGAACGACATGCCTGCCTATGCTTCCTGCATGCACAGCGGTTCCGAACTCTATATGAGTGGCTTCTATGTTCAAGATATTCCGGTCATCCGTGAGAAGGCCGAAAGTCTCGGTATGGAATTTGTCCATAACCGTGAAAAGAACAACTGGACAGCCGTTAAATTCATCATGAAATAAAAAGTCACCGCTTTTTCGAAGGACTGGGGATGGTCAACATCTTCAGTTCTTCTAAAGAGCCATTAAAGACGTTCAAGTCAACCTTTCTACGCACTCCGGGCAATGTACCCACATCGGTGTGCTGCCAGAATCTCCATTCTCCCTCATAACGCACAGAGTCAACATAATAGTGTGCTATCCAATAAGGATACGTATCAAAAATAGAATCTTTCAAATAACGTGTCTTGAACTTATAAGAAGTATAAAGAATCGGTTTTACCTTATAATACTCTTCCACCCGTTTCAGCCATATTTTCAAGTCGCCGCACAACTTTTCCATATCCCGAGAACGAGTTTCAATGTCCAATACAGGAGGCAAGTCCCCCGGTTCCAACTTCACGGATTGAATAAAGAAATCCGCCTGTCGCTCCGGACTGGTTTTCGGGTTATAAAAATGATAGGCCCCTCGGATAAATCCATTTTTCTTTGCCGCTGCAAAATTGTCCGAAAAATTCTCATCACTGAAGTCTCCTCCTTCGGAAGCCTTCATGAACACAAAACGGATAGGGAAAGGAGTATTCTGAGTACTCTGAAGCATTTTCCAGTCGATGATTCCCTGATGATGAGAGATATCAAACCCATGCACCTGATAACCGTATGGAAGGCAAACGCCATAAGCCTTCAGTCCATAACACGGTTTCCACCGGTACGCATACGGACGAATGAAAAAATAATAACAGGAAATGACGATGAGGACAGCCGCTACTCCCATAGCCACATAATGCCCCCACAGCAGCATATCTTCTGACACCTTCCCCTTCTTTTTCTTCTCCTTCTTCACAGGAGCCTTTTTACGAGGTTTGGCAGCAGCATGCTTTGTCGACGAGGTACGTTTTCGGACACCCGTCTGTTTCCGATCCTTATTCACCACCAAGATGGGCGGTTCTTTCACCATAACAATCTTCAGAGTTTATAGATATAAAAAACACCACAGCTGCACCAATTGGAACGTGCTTAACTGCGGTGTTTTTATTAGTTTATCAAATATTGATAGTTTTGAAGCAAATTATTTCGCTTGTTCCAACTGCAAAGTCTTAGTAGGCTGGTCGCATACTTCAGTTGGGCCGAAGTACTGGATAGGACCTGGGTAAACGTAAGCAGTTTCTTTAGCCCATGTAGCACGTTTAGCAGCGAATTCCTTGAAAGGAGCACCGTCCAAACGAACCAAAGCTTTCTGGATAACTGGTTTCATTTCGCCGTGACGACGTTCCATGTTCATCATCATAGTGATAGGCACACCACCTGCGATCCATTCAGCAGCAGGAGCAGTTGTGTTACGTACTGATGACATGTAACCAGTCTTACCATTAGCGATCAACATAGAAGCTGTGAAACCTAATGAGTAGCAGTAGTCAGCATCAAAGTTAGATGGAGCAGCGCAACGACCTTCGTAACCGAAGAAGTGGTGCTGAGCAGCGAACTTGCCAACATATTTGCCTTCTGCCTTCCATGCAGCCAACTTAGTGCCAACCATTTCAGACAACAATTTTTCAGTTTCGATCAAAGAAACCTGAACGTTTCCGTGTGGGTCACGGTCAAGTGACAACTGACGAGCTACGCCTTCTGGAAGAGAAGCATAGATATCAGCGTTTTCTTTAGACAACTTGCTGATGATGTATTCGCGCTGTTTAGAACGCTTGATGTTGTTGAATTCTTCACCGTTAGTAGCCAAGAAGTCGTTCAATTCAGCGATCAAACGTTTCATAGCTGGGATGAATTCGATCAAACCTTCTGGAATCAAAACAGTACCGAAGTTGTTGCCGTCAGCAGCACGGTCAGCTACTACCTGAGCGATGTAAGTTACTACATCATCCAAAGACAATTCTTTAGTTTCAACTTCTTCTGATACGATACATACGTTAGGCTGTACCTGAAGAGCACATTCCAAAGCGATGTGAGATGCTGAACGACCCATCAATTTGATGAAGTGCCAGTATTTACGAGCTGAGTTACAGTCACGCTGGATGTTACCGATTACTTCAGCATAAGTCTTACAAGCTGTATCGAAACCGAATGAAGTTTCAATCATTTCGTTCTTCAAGTCACCGTCGATAGTCTTAGGGCAACCGATTACCTGGATACCGTAGTTCTTAGCAGCATAGTATTCAGCCAATACACAAGCATTAGTGTTAGAGTCATCACCACCGATGATAACAACAGCCTTAATGCCGAGTTCTTTCAAGATTTCATAACCTTTTTCGAACTGTTCTACAGTTTCCAATTTTGTACGACCAGAACCGATGATATCGAAACCACCTGTATTACGATATTCGTCAACGATTTCAGAAGTCAATTCAATATATTTATGGTCTACCAAGCCACCAGGACCCATCAAGAAACCATACAATTTATTGTTTGGGTTTAATTTTTTAATACCATCAAACAAACCAGAGATAACATTGTGACCACCAGGAGCCTGACCACCTGAAAGGATTACACCAACGTTCATGTCAGCAGTGTTAGCAGCAGAGCCTTCAACGAACTGAATCAATGGCATGCCATAAGTGTTAGGGAACAATTTTTTGATAGCATCCTGGTCTGCTACAGACTGAGTAGCTTCGCCTTCTTTTACTACAACTGCACCAGTCAATGCTTTAGGCAATTTTGGCTGATAAGCAGCTCTTGCAATTTGTAATGCACTTTTTGTCATAATTTTACTTATTTATAAGGTGTATAATAAATCCACTTTTGTGCAAATTTCGTTTTTTTTTCGGACATACGAAAACCTACGAGCAAAAAAACTCCCACAAAATAGAAAAATACATAGAATGCTTTAATATTGGCGAAAAAACACTATCTTTACGTCCAGATAATTTTAATTTATTCACTTTAAACGATAAAGATTATGGCTAGTAGAAGAAATTTAAAGAAAAATGTAAATTATATCTCAGACGTATTGGCAGGTTTATGCATGATTGAAAGAATCAACGCTAAAGAAGAAAATATCCAAGCTATTGACGACTTGTTCTTGAAGGTTGTCAGCACACGCATGGACATCATCAGCCGCATCAGCCATACAGAATCTGGTTCAGTCAAGATGTTTTATAAAAAATTGAGAGAAGATTTCAACTCTGCAAACGCTGAAGTATTCAACAAGCTGAACGAACTTTCTGGAAAATAAGATGAAGAAAGCGATATTCAGTTTCATCTACTTCAAATTATTAGGATGGAAGGCCGACATTCAAGTACCCGATTTTGAGAAATGCATCATTTGTGCAGCACCTCACACTTCAAATTGGGATTTGTTCATAGGAAAGCTCTTTTACGGAGCAGTGGGCAGAGATGCCGGCTTCTTGATGAAAAAGGAATGGTTCTTTTTCCCTTTAGGCTGTTTTTTCCGATGGATGGGTGGCATTCCCGTCTTTCGAGGCAAACACACTTCCATGGTGGATGCAATTATTGAAACGGCCAAAAAGAGCAAATCATTCCATCTGGCCATCACACCGGAAGGTACACGGTCGGCTAACCCCAATTGGAAGAAAGGTTTCTACTACATTGCCTTAGGAGCAAACATTCCCATCGTTCTTTACGGCATTGATTATAAAAAGAAATGCATCACGGGAGGAAAAGTAGTGATTCCAACGGGAGATTTCGAAAAGGAAATGAAAGAAATCAAACTTTTTTTCAAAGATTATCAAGGGAAGTATCCTGAAAAATTCGATATAGGAGAAGTTTAAATTTAAAGCACAGATTATACTGTCAATCTATTTTTGTAGAAGATGAGAACGTATAATCTGTGTTTTTTTATCCACCTGCCTCATCATGAAAAGATTCATACTCATCGTTTTCTATAGCATTTGCTTCGCTTGGGGAATCCAGGCTCAAAGCCTTGAAGAAACGGTCAGACAACGGCTGCAAAGTTTCTTCACTTCGTATACTACAACGTACGCCAACATCGGGAAATGCTACCTGGACCGGTTCGATATCGACCACCAGGCCCATAAGCTTACTATCTACGCCAGCAAATCATTCGGTTACCAACCATTCACCCAAGAAAACACGAAAGCGATTTACCGCTCGATCAAGCAAGCGTTACCCGGACCGGTAAACTATTACGACCTGTGCATACAGACCGACGGAAAGCCCATCGAAGAACTTATTCCGAATGCTTTTCGCTCTACTAAGGACAAGAGCCGTCTGTATGGAAAGATCGACTACAACGGAAAGCCTTGGGTAGAAAATATCTCGCGGCCATATAAGGTTTCAGAAGGCTTGTCCCATCGGCACCTGGTGGTATGGCAAAGTCACGGGAAATATTACAAGAACGATCGTGCGAAATGGGAATGGCAGCGTCCGAGACTCTACGGAACGACGGAAGACCTGTATACTCAGTCTATCGTCATCCCCTATCTCATTCCGATGCTGGAAAATGCAGGAGCTTATGTATTTACCCCACGTGAACGCGACTGGCAGCGCCATGAGGTTATCGTAGACAACGACCAGCCTCACCGCAACGGTCACTATTTGGAAGTGAAATACAAGAAATACAGATGGCAGACAAGCGACCAACGCGGCTTTGCCCATAAATATGCAGTTTACCCCGACAACCACAATCCTTTCAGCGACGGTACTACTCGAACCATCCGTACCCAATCCAAACCTGAAAAAGCTTTCGCAGAATGGATTCCGAACATACCAGAAAAAGGGAATTATGCCGTTTATGTGAGCTATACGACTACTTCCGAAAGTGTTTCCGACGCCAAATACACCGTATTTCACAACGGAGGAGTCACAGAATTCAAGGTCAACCAACAAATGGGAGGAGGAACTTGGGTCTATCTGGGAACCTTCACTTTCGATAAAGGAATCAACGACTACGGCATGGTAGTATTGAGCAACGAAAGTTCTGAAAAAGGAGTGGTCAGTGCCGATGCCGTTCGTTTCGGAGGGGGCATGGGAAACATTGAGCGAGGAGGAACGACCAGCGGACTTCCACGTTATTTGGAAGGTGCGCGCTATGCTGCCCAATGGGCAGGAATGCCTTATGCCGTTTACAGCAAGAGCCATGGAACAAACGATTACAACGATGACATCAATACCCGTTCACTGATGACCAATTATCTCAGCGGAGGTTCCGTTTATAACCCGACGGAAAAAGGATTGAAGGTTCCGTTTGAGCTGACATTCGCTCTGCACAGTGATGCAGGATTTGACAAAGACAACCAGTTGATCGGGTCATTAGGCATCTATACCACGGACTTCAACGATGGAAAACTTAATTCCGGAATTTCTCGGTATGCCTCTCGAGACTTCGCTGATATGGTACTGACCGGACTTCAAAAAGACATCCAACAAGTCTTCGGAATTCATTGGGCCAGACGAAGTTTGTGGAATCGAAACTACAGTGAGACCCGACTCCCTGCTGTTCCATCCATGATTCTTGAAGTGCTGTCGCACCAAAACTTCGCCGACCTACGATACGGATACGACCCCGAATTCAAGTTTACAGTGGGACGCTCCATTTACAAATCCATCCTAAAGTTCTTGGCACAAATGCACAAAACCGACTACACGGTCCAGCCATTGCCTGTCAGTCATTTTGCCATTACTGAAGGAAAGAAAAAAAATACGTTCCACCTATCTTGGAAAGCTGTATCCGATTTGTCGGAACCGAGTGCCAATCCACAGGGATATATCGTTTACACACGCGTAGGTTACGGCGGATTTGACAATGGCACTTACGTACGAAATCCCCAGCATACCGTTGAAGTGGAACCGGGACTCGTATACAGTTTCAAGGTCACTGCCGTCAACAAAGGAGGAGAAAGTTTCCCTTCCGAAACGCTGGCAGCTTACAAAGCCAAACGAAGCAAGGGGAATGTCCTTATTGTGAATGCATTCAACAAGACCTACGGTCCTGCTCCCATACAAACGGCGCTGAGCCAAGGATTTGATTTGGCCGCTCACCCTGGAATCCCTTACATACAGACACCAGCCCATTGTGGATACCAGCAAGTTTTCGACCGGAAGAACGAAGGTTCCGAAAGCAGCGACGGATTAGGTTACAGCGGGAATGAATTAGAAGGAAGACTCATAGCCGGAAATACATTCGACTATCCCTTCATTCATGGAAAAGCCATTCAAACATCAGGAAAATACTCTTTTGTCTCTTGCAGCGACGAAGCTTTTCAGGAAACGTCTGAGAACCTTGCTGATTATCACATGCTTGACATCATCTGCGGAGCAGACAACAGTCCTTTTACCCTCCCCTTCCGTGAAAAATTGGAAGCCTATTGTGCAGCAGGAGGAAACCTGCTCCTCAGCGGTTCGTATATAAGCGAGAATGCCGGAGACGCCGAATGGGCCAACCGCGTATTGAAGGTCCAATGCAGCGGACATGTCGCACCGCTCAGCGTCAAGGAAGTGTATGGAAACAACCTCCGTATGCCGCTGCCAACCTTAGCCAACGAGAAGACCTATGCCGTACCGTCGCCAGAATGCCTTCTTCCATGCGAAAATGGATACAGTACATTCATCTATACTCCAGGAAATTACGGAGCAGGTACCGTTTATAAAGGAAAATATCGTACCTTTGCACTCGGTTTCCCTTTTGAAGCCATACAAGATGCCGGACAACGTACACAAGTGATGAAAGCAGTATTAAACTTCTTCAAGAAGTAACATTCACACGAAAAATAGAAAGATTCCTTATGTAATCTCGGAAAAAGGTTTAACTTTGTGAATGTAATACTTAAAATTATAACACTATGTATACAATACAATCAAACGTATCAGGCACACGTAGCTTGAGCTTCACAGAAGAGAACTTGAAAACAATCGAAAAATATGCCCTCTTTCAGGGACTTATAGACAGTAACGGTATTGTTGATGAAAGTGTACTCGACAAATTGAAACTAAACATCCGTTCCATCATCGGCTCATCAGAAAATGACTGCAAGGATCTGCTTGACCTATGCTTGAACGTGATATATCACGATAACATGAAAGCCTTCGGCCTTCACCAGCTCATACTTTTCTATATCAACTGGAAAAAAGAAAAAGATGAAAAGGAGGAAGTTGCTGAAGAATAAACCCTAAAAGCAACAAAAAGATTTGAAAAATTATAATCTGACTGATTGGTTACCTACAACCAAGAAAGAAGTCGAACTAAGAGGATGGGATCAGCTGGATGTCATCCTCTTTAGTGGTGACGCTTATGTAGATCACCCCTCATTCGGAGCAGCTGTCATCGGACGAATGCTCGAAGCTCAGGGATTCAAAGTGGCCATTGTTCCACAACCTAACTGGCGCGATGATTTGCGCGACTTTAAGAAGTTAGGTCGCCCCCGCCTCTTCTTTGGTATTTCGGCCGGCTGTATGGACAGTATGGTCAACAAGTATACTGCCAGAAAAAGAATGCGCAAAGAAGATGCGTATACTCCCGACGGACGTCATGACATGCGCCCTGAATATCCCAGCATTGTATACACCCAAATTTTAAAGAAAATATACCCCGATGTCCCGGTCATTCTTGGTGGCATCGAGGGCTCACTGCGCCGTCTGACCCACTACGACTATTGGGAAGACCGCGTACGCGAATCTATTCTGATTGAATCGGGAGCCGACCTGCTCATCTACGGTATGGGAGAAAAGCCGCTGACCGAGCTATGCCGCCGATTCAAGGAAAATCCCAACGTACTTCCCAAGGATGTTCTCCAGACTGCCTACTTGACCAAGGAAGCAGATTTTACGGCATCCGACAACGACTTGGTGCTTCACTCGCACGAGGAATGTCTGAAAGACCGTAAAAAGGAAGCAGAGAACTTCCGCCACATTGAAGAAGAATCCAACAAATATGCTGCGTCACGCATCATTCAGGCTACCGGTGACAAGCTGGTGGTGGTAAACCCGCCGTTTCCACCCATGACACAGGGAGAATTGGACATGTCGTTCGACCTTCCCTACACGCGTCTGCCCCATCCGAAATACAAGGGCAAGCGTATTCCGGCTTATGAAATGATCAAATTCTCGGTCAATCTGCACCGTGGCTGTTTTGGAGGCTGTGCCTTCTGTACCATTTCGGCCCACCAAGGAAAATTCATTGTGAGCCGAAGCAAGGAAAGTATCATGAAGGAAGTGAAGACCATTACGCAGATGCCCGACTTCAAAGGGTATTTGAGCGATTTGGGCGGTCCTTCGGCCAACATGTATGCCATGCACGGAAAGAATCAGGAACTGTGCAAGAAATGCAAGCGTCCGTCATGTATCCATCCTAAAGTATGTCCGAACTTGAATACCGATCATAGCCAGCTGCTGGATATCTACCATTCAGTAGATGCACTGCCGGGCATCAAGAAGAGCTTTATCGGAAGTGGCGTACGTTATGACTTGCTGCTTCATGACACCAAAGATCCAAAGATCAACAAGATTAACGAAGAATATACCAAGGAACTGATTGTCAACCACGTGAGCGGCCGTTTGAAAGTTGCGCCGGAACATACCAGCGACAAAGTGCTTTATGTTATGCGCAAGCCACCGTTCGAACAGTTCTACCAGTTCAAGCGCATCTTTGACCGCTTGAACAAGGAGCACAACATGCGCCAGCAATTGATTCCTTACTTTATCAGCAGCCACCCGGGATGTACAGAAGAAGATATGGCCGAACTGGCTGTGATTACCAAGAACTTGGATTTCCATCTGGAACAGGTGCAGGACTTTACGCCTACTCCAATGACCGTGGCTACCGAAGCCTGGTATACAGGATACCATCCGTACACATTGGAACCCATCTTCTCTGCCAAAACTCCGAATGAGAAACTGGCACAAAGCATGTTCTTCTTCTGGTACAAACCCGAAGAACGACGCAACATCATCAGCGAATTGAGACGAATCGGCCGAGCCGACTTGATTGACAAGCTGTATTCGCGCAATGAGGCTCGTCTGTACGATACCGGAAAGAATTATGCTGAAAGAAGTCAGGAAGGAAGAAACAGAGGAAGCAGAGTGCCGGAAAGCCGAGGTCAGGGAGAAAGATATAAAGATAATAGAAACAACAAGAACAACGAATCGATGAACTTCAACACAAAGAGTAACGAAAACCGCGGACGTGGCAAAAAGGATTCCGACAGGGGATTTGCCAGCAGCGATCCTCGCAGCTATTCACAACGCAACAATGCCTTGAAGGGTAATTTCCATTCTCGCAATTTCAGAGGAAACAGTCCTAACTCAGGCAAAAAAAGATAATCGGGCAATTGCCCAATCGAGTCAAAACAAAGCGGTACCTTTTCTCAAGGTTTATTTCCAAAACCAAGAGAAAAGGTACCGCTTTGAGTATGTTCTGTATCCATCATCAGCTTATTTTTATCTGCTGACATACGTCAGCAGCATTACCGACATACGTCAGTTACATTACTGACATTGATCAGCAGCTCTACCGACATACGTCAGCAGATAAATACGTCCTGTCGTATAACCCTAAAAGGGGAGTTCCCCAAACGAAAGACAGAGTGAAGAATCCGATTCCCCACAAGACGGGGTATCCATAACAAAGAAAACACTCCCCAACGGTTGGCTCTTCCTTGAATCTTCTCGAAAACCAATTGTCAGAACAGCTCTTAGAAAGCCGGAATAGAAATCGTCACTGGCGGGACATTGATTTACCGGGATTTGTTCATCTGGAGCACTCCTTTCCAAAGATCATAGTCATATTGTAAAAGAATAGCATCCAGCTGCGCATCACTCAGACTTTGAGGTCGGTATTCCTCTTTCACCAGTTCCTTCATAGCCTTCAGCTTTTCCGCATCATTCTTGAAGCGTGTACGAGGCTGCTTCATGACTTTAGTTACAAAAAGGGTAATGGTTTCGTCCAAACGCTGTTCTGCATCTTCAATTTCCGCTGAGGCACAGAGCGAAGAATCCTGAACAGCTTCATAAAGAGGCAACAGATAACGATACTCTTTCAGCATGAGCTGGATGATGAGAGGAGCTGTGATACATCGGCCCATCGCAACCAACTCCCCATATTCCGGATAATCTTTCAGTGCCATCTTCTTATCTGCTTCCCCATTTGCTTCCCATTTCCGGTGTAATTTAATCAACCGATCATTGTATTGAAAATGTTGCTTGTATGAAATAGGTTCAGCATTCGGTAAAATATAAATAAGCTTCTGGTCAGCTACTTCTTGGCCGTTCTTCACTGGCATATCTGCCTGCCGCCCCATGCGCTGACGCAAATCCCCGAACACTTCATGAGCTTCCTTGGAATTAGAGAAAGAAATCTCCCAATTGCCTGTATCAATGCGTGCATTAACCATCGGATCACTGATTACCCTACCTTGATAAACAAATGCAATCCGCTTACCAATCTGTTTCTCTGTAGCATCGGCAAAAGCCTTCATTTTTTCGGGCTTTGTCCCCCCATTAATGAAATAAGTGGTTTTACCTTGAACAGAAACTGAGTCCATCTTCAATCCTTGGAAATCGGCAATAGTAAGAATCGGATTTTTCAAAAGACTGTCTGCTGAATGGTTTTCCACCAGATACCATCCATCTGTACGTGTTTGCGTGCATCCGGTAAGCAGAAACGCTAAAGAAAGGCAAGGTGCCAAGAAATAGTTATGTTTCATAAGTCTTTTGTTTGAATGTTATCCGTTTGAAAATGATGAATACTTCATCGGTTCATACCACGTTTTTAAATACAGCTATACCCGGTGGCGGAATTAAATCAGCACATATAAAGCTCTGCCAATGGGGTTATTATTTTTGTAGTTAATACCCGTTGGCGGAATTAATTTGATAAATATTTATGTGTAAAAAGTTGTGCATA
>JAHHQU010000021.1 GCA_020026225.1 Phocaeicola sp.
TACTGTGCTTGAACAATATCTCGCAAAAATGGGCTTTTTAAGGGACGACTATGTACGGTTAATCATCGTTATCTTCCAAGGTTGATCATCGGATTATTGGTTGCTTACTTGGGGATTTTATTGATGGGAAACGGGTTTGTTTATGGTCCTGAGAATATCCTTTCGGTAGTCGATTTGCATGTCTTGGGAGTTCATCATATTTATAATGACCATGGCATAGATCCGGAAGGAGTCTTGAGTACGATTCCTGCGATAGCTCATGTCTTGATAGGCTTTTGCATCGGGAAAATCTGTATAGAAGCTCAACAGCCTGAAGAAAAATTGAACAAGCTCTTTTTATGTGGCTTTTTCTTGTTGGTGGTGGGGCTGCTTCTCCAGTATGTTTGTCCGTTGAACAAAAAGATATGGTCACCGAGTTTCGTTTGCGTGTCTTGTGGCATCTCTACCTCTTTGTTGGCATTGTTGTATTGGTTTATTGATGTACGGCAGCATACTCAATTATCTCTTCCGATGGAGGTTTTCGGCGTGAATCCTTTATTTTGTTATGTCTTCAGTCAGGTGCTGAGCGTGTGGTTCGATACTTTACCTTTGCAGGGAGATAGTGTCCATACGTTGATTTATTCAGTTCTCTGCAGTGGATTTGGGGAAGGGAATTTTGCTTCTTTCTTGTATGCTGTAATCTTTGTTCTTCTTGTATGGACTTTGAGTTATCCGCTTTATCGAAAGAAAATCTATATCAAGTTATAAACCTTGCTTAAAATATAAAAAGGCCTTTCTATACTGTTTCAAGTTAGAAAGGCCTTTTTTATTTAAGTCTTTTGTTGGACATCTACGAAAGATGGTCTTTAATCGAATACTTTGAATTCATATCCTTGCTCTTTGAGCCATTCTATGGCACGTGGAAGGGCATATTTCAAATTCTTTTCCGATTTTATGGAATCGTGAAACGTGATAATGGAACCGTTTCTCACATATTTTTTGACTTTCGCCAAGACTTGCGGACCGTTGAGGCATTTACTGTAATCGCGGGTTACTAAGTCCCACATGATGATGCGATATTTTTGCTTCAGTATCTGATACTGCTGCCAGCGCATGTGTCCGTGCGGAGGCCGGAAGAGGTCGGTATGCAAGTATTCATTGGCTTTGTCGGTATTAGCGAGGTAATTCTCACTAAGGTATTCAGAACCGCGAATATGGTTGAAAGTATGGTTACCCAAACGATGTCCTCGTTCCACTACCATCTTGAATTCTTCAGGATGTTTGCGAATGTTGTCGCCTACCATAAAGAAAGTGGCTTTGATTTGATATTTATCTAGCAAATCAAGTACCCAAGGGGTGATTTCGGGAATGGGACCGTCATCAAAAGTCAGGTAAACCGCTTTTTCCTTCTTATCCATTCGCCAGATGGCTTGTGGATAAAGAAGGCGTACCAATAGCGGTGGTTGTTCTATAAACATGGTACTTAGTTATTTTCCTTGTCCTACGCGTGTTTCCAACAATTTATAAAGTTCGTTGAATTTCTTTGCGTAGATGACACCCGTTTCACAAATTTCTCCAGTTTTGCCGTCTTTTATATTCTCCAGACTCTTGCAAACTTCATCCAGACAATACATGTGGCGCATGCAGTTCTCGTAAGAAGTGATGAAGCGCATGTCGTCAAGGCTCAAATACCAGGCAACATACTGGGAAGAGGTTTCAGCCAACTGTTTCAGTATGTCTTCAGCCTTCTCGGCTTTGCCTAATTTGATGAAGTTGTCCGACATTTCCTTTGAGCTACTGTAAATGTAGTCGTGAGGAACGGTTGTAGAAGGAATTACTTTTTCGCAGTATTCCAGTACTTCTGCAGCTTTGTCTTTTTTACCCTCCTTGATTAACTGACTACTCAAGAGAACAAACAATCTACGGTGTGTATCACACATGCGAAGTACTGTTTCGTCTAGGTAAATGCCTTCTCGGTCTATACCTCCAAATTTGAACTTGTGCATCAAGTTGTCATACATCTTTTCACTATCGATGTTACTGCCCAATTGCTTGTGGTTGAAAGGAGTAATACGATAAGCCAAACCTTCCTGAAGGAAGTTGTTTGTCAAGTTCAAATGGTTTTCAGTTCCAACGGTGATAGCCATATACATTGGACGTTCCCAATTTGTATTTGCCAGCATTTCCAGAAGCATGAGTTCGCTCTTGTATAAGGCCGCTTTACCTTTCAAGGAAAGGGTCATATATTCTGGAATTGAGTCGGGAGTCAACATTCCTGAACGTTTGATAGCTTCTTTATCCAATTTGATTACGATGCTATCTGTTGGAATAATCTGTTGTCCCATTTTCGGGTTTCGTATCCAATGCTCTAAAATATTCTTCAGTTCAAAAGGATTTTCTCCGAAGGTTTCTCTGGCATCCTGAGGATTGTTCTTGTAGAAAGTGAGCAGCGTATTCTTTATGTCAGGCTGTATCCGGACGGCTTCGTTGTGTCCAGACACGTAGTCGATACGTTTCCAGTGGATAGGTACAGATGGAGAATCATAAGCAGGACGACGCATCTGGTCAATGTACCAGTCGGTTTGCAGGTAACTCAAGTTACATACACGCACGTCGGTACGGAAACCTTCTACTTCTTGATTGTACCATAAAGGGAAGGTGTCATTGTCACCGTTGGTGAAAATGATTGGATCGCCTTCGGCTTGAACAGAATTCAAGTAATTCTGACCAAAGTCGCGACAAGTGTATCTTCCGCTGCGGTCATGGTCATCCCAGGTCTGGCTGACCATCTGTACGGGTACCAACAGGCAGATTACCGCTGCAAGTGCAGCTGAAGGAGTCTCGCCCATGTATTTACGCAACTTTTCTGCAATAGCTGCTACACCTAATCCAATCCAGATGGCGAATGCATAGAATGAACCGGCATAAGCATAGTCACGTTCACGTGGCTGCAATGGAGTTTGGTTCAAGTAAAGTACGATGGCCAAACCGGTCATGAAAAACAAGAAGAATACGACCCAGAATTGCTGGATACCTTTCTCTCCCTTATAAGCTTGCCAGAACAGACCGATGAGACCCAGAATCAACGGAAGACAGAAGTAAACATTGTGTCCCTTGTTGTTCTTCAATTCGTCTGGAAGGAACGTCTGGTCACCTACCAAGGCTTTATCGATGAAAGGAATACCAGTAATCCAGTTTCCGTGTTCTATCTCACCTTGACTTTGGATGTCGTTTTGGCGACCGGCGAAGTTCCACATGAAATAACGCCAGTACATAAAGTTCAACTGATAAATGAAGAAGAACTTGATGTTGTCCCATTGTGTTGGGATTTTTACCATAATGGTTTCTCCGCATTCATCGTAAGGAACTTGTTTGCCTTTGACTCCGCCCAACCATTCTTCGTATGCTTTGGCATGGCTGTCGCTATACATTCGAGGGAACAGCATGTTTTGAGCGTATGCGTATTCGGTCTTATGACGTACTATTTCATAGCTGTCTTTTTCGTTCGGATTTTCTTTTTCTTTACGTTGGTAGACAGGGGCTCCTTCTTTTACGTCGTACATGCAGCTGTTGTTCACTTGTTTTAGAACAGGACGAGATGCATAGGTTTGTCCGTAAAACAGTGGCCAAGAACCATATTGTTCGCGACCCATGTATTCACCAAGAGTAAAGATATCTTCTGGTGAATTCTGATCCATTGGAGTGTTTGCTGAAGAACGGATGACAATGAGTGCGTAAGAAGAATATCCTACGAGAATCATCATCAGTGCCAGCATGCTGGTATTAAGTGTACGTGCACTGACACGGAACTTCTCATCCAAGTTGGCAAAAAGGTAGCATGCTAAGATTGCCAAAACGATGATACCGATGAAGAAACTGCTCCATCCATGACCGTAGAAGGGGATACCAATCAAACCGAAGCTGGTCAAGAAGGAAATGTTCATCAGTTTCTTGCTGCGTACTACATAGCTTTCATACACACCCCAAATAAGGCTGCATGCCAACAGGAAGAGATAAAAAATCAGTCCGCTGTTGAACGATAGGCCTAAGGTATTGACAAATAACAACTCAAAGAATCCGCCGACCTTTACAATACCTGGTACGATACCATACAGTACTGCTGCCACAATCAGGCCAGACCCCATCAATGCAAGGAGACTTCCTTTTAAGTTGGCATTTGGCTTTTTCTTGTAGTAGTAAACCAATACAATGGCTGGAATGCAAAGAAGATTCAGCAGGTGGACACCAATAGACAGACCGGTAAGGTAAGCGATTAAAATCAACCAACGATCGCTATGTGGCTTGTCGGCACGATTTTCCCATTTCAGAATGAGCCAGAAAACGACTGCAGTAAAGAGACTGGAATAAGCATATACTTCACCTTCTACTGCACTGAACCAGAACGTATCACTCCACGTATATGCCAGAGCACCTACCAGACCTGATGCCATGATACTGATTAATTTACCAGTAGTCATGTCGTCGTCATTCGGACAGATTAATTTCTTGGTAAGATGGGTTATACTCCAGAATAAGAAAAGGATACAGGCAGCACTCATCAAGGCACTCATGATGTTGACCATGTAGGCTACTTGTGAAGGGTCACTGGCAAACAAACTGAAGAAGTTGGCTGTCAGCATGAAGAAAGGTGCACCAGGGGGATGACCGACTTCAAGTTTATAACCGGTTGTAATGAATTCTGGACAATCCCAGAAACTGGCAGTCGGCTCAATCGTCATGCAGTAAGTGAAGGCTGCAATGGCAAAAGCGAGCCAGCCAACCAGATTGTTAATCTTGTTGTACTGTTTCATGAATTATTTATTCTTTATTATCTTCGCTGTAGACGAATGCAAAGATAATAAAGAAATCATTATCAGTACCGTTGCTTTCATTAAAGTTTCTTTATATGCCCTCTGGGTGATGATGGTGATGGGCCTTTAGAACTCTGTGAGGCAGCTCTCCGTGACCAAGCAACTCAATCGGACAACCGAATTTTTCCTCGAGCCATTCTGCAGAAACTTCTGTGTCGGGATGATAATCCAGTATTCCGTTAACGCAGGCTATACTTTTTACATTTTGTAAAACAGTACCGATATCGTGGCTTACTAAAATGATGGCACGTTCCTTATTGATATCTTCCAGCAAGGAGTATAGTTTGGCTTCAAAGCGCTTGTCGATATAGGTATTCGGCTCATCTAAAATAATGACTTGTGGGTCGGATACAAGGGCACGTCCCAAGAGCGCACGTTGTAATTGTCCGCCACTCAATTGGCCGATGGCACGGTTTTCCAGTCCTTCTAAGCCCATTTGAATGATTACCTCTTTTACTTTTTGGTGCTGTTCTTTTGAGAAGGAACGGAACAGAGACTTTTGGTGGTTCAAACCGGATAAGACTACTTCGTATACGGAAATGGGGAACTTCTTGTCAATTGAATTATATTGAGGGAGGTATCCCATGGTGATTTCCTCTTTCTTTTCTCCCTTGTAAAAGAAGTGTACACTTCCTGCTGTTGGTTTCAGCAACCCGAGAATCACTTTCATAAGGGTTGTCTTTCCACCTCCATTGGGGCCGATAATACCTAAAAAGTCTTTTTCATAAACAGTCAGGTTTACGTCTTCAAGCACCTGCTTTTGGTCGTAAGCTGCAAAGACTCCTTTGAGTTGGATAATAGGTTCTTTTGTCATATTCGCTTGTTTGAGGTGTTCAAAGATTTGGCAATCTGGATCATTTCTTCTTTCCAATGATAGCTTAACGGATTGATGGGAATTACTTCTACTCCTAATTCGTCGGCAATCATCTTGGCATTATGTATATCAAATTCTTTTTGTACGAAGATGATGTGTATCTTGTTTTTTTCACAAGTGCGGATTAATTCTTGCAGGTGACTGGGCGAAGGTTCTTTTCCAGCTTCTTCAATGCTGATTTGGGTTAGTCCGTAATCACGTGCAAAGTAAGTCAGTGCCGGATGGTAAATCATAAAAGTCTTGTCGGCATTTGTCAGTAAAGAACGAATTTCCTCATTCGTTTCACTGATGATGTTGTTCAGACTGTCCAATCGATGCTTGTAGTATGTACTATTGGGCTCATCGAGTTCACATAAAGCTTTGTATATGTTTTCTGCGATAATATGTGCATTCTTGGTCGAATTCCATGTATGGGGTTCTACTCCATTGTGCGTATGGTCGGTATCTTTGTGAGTGTGTGAACAAGTAGCATGTATCAGATTGACTCCGGATGAAGTGTCGTAGAAGGGGAGTTTAGGCGTGTTGTCTTTCAACTTCTCAATCCAACTTTGTTCGAATCCGATGTGTCCGATTTGCAGGTAAGCGCTACTTTTGGCAAGTGCCACCAACTGTTGTGGAGTCGGGTCATAGGTTTCCGGACTGGTACCGTCTGGAACCATGCTGATAACTTTGAATTTGTCTCCGGCTATCGTTTCTGTGAAGTAGCGGAGCGGCTCAATGGTGACTGTTAATATGGGAGTAGTATCAGTTGTCCTATTCGTACAAGAGGCGAATAATGTGATACTGAAAAGGAGCATCAAATATTTTTTCATACGATTAATTTGTTTAATTTAGATTAAATCTAATTCTTTCTAAAGGGACAAATATAAGAAACTTCTCCTAATTATGTAGCATAATGCCCCATTTACCATGCATCTTTTTATAATTTGGTTGCACGGAGAATTTCTCTTTTGCCTCCTGGAGGACCAGGCAATCGTTCTACGGTAAATCCTGCCGTTTGCAGCATGCGTCGGACTACTCCTTTTGCACAATAGGTGGTTAAGATACCTCCTTGGTTTAAGATGGAGTACAGGTTGTCAAATAGTTCTTGCGACCACATCTCGGGCTGTTTCTCAGGAGCAAAAGCATCGAAATAAATCACATCATAACCTTTTGAAAAAGCATAGTGAGTAAAGTCGGCTTCCAATTTGTGGAGTGTGAAGAAAGGGGTGATATTGACATCTTCATTCCATGGAGCTGTATGTATGGCTTCGTATGCATCGGCATGTGATGGGGCTATCTGAGCTGGATAATTCATGGAGTGGATAATGTCCATATTCAGCGGAAAGCGTTCAATCGTAGTGAAGTGTACTGGTCTTTTATCTTGTTCTGCCGACAATAAAGAAAGAAAAGCATTGAGTCCTGTTCCAAAGCCGATTTCTAATACTTTAGGCATGGGTACAGTACAATGTCTTAATCCCATGTTGATAAAGATGTGTTCCGATTCTGTCAAAGCTCCTTTTACCGAGTGATAATGTTCGTCCAATTCTGGGACGAATAACGTATAACTGCCATCTGCTGTTTTTTCTAATTGCATAAGTCGTAGGTTTATAATGAAATAAGTTTAAGAGTGGTGGCTACAAGTATGGCATACCGTGCCAGCTTTCCCAGCGTCATGGAAATGGATACAATCCATACATTGGCCCTCATTAGGCCTAATACAACCAAAATTGCATCGCCTATTACCGGAAGGAAAGAGAGGAAAGCAATCCACGAACCTTTTCCTTGAATAAATCGTTCTGCTTTGTCCAGTTGTTTTTGTTTGACTCCCAAATAATGTTCAATCCATTCCATTTTTCCAAGGTGTCCGATTCCGTAACAGGTCAGTCCACCCAGTGCATTTCCTGCGGTCGTAAATAAGACGGAGAGTGTTGGGTCAAGCCCCAGTCCGATGCAAGCAAGCATTACAGCTTCAGAACTGAAAGGGAGAACCGTACCCGCTAAAAAAGCAGATAGAAACATGCCCCAATATCCCCAATCGGTTAAAAACTGAAGAAGTGTATCCATAAATTGAATAAGCAGTTACCTATACACAATGCTGTGATGAACATGAGCAGGTAACCGGTGAATCGTTTGAAAATCAATGCAAAAACATAGCTGCATGTCAATGCTCCAAATAACATAAGAACCGGAAGGAAGGTGTTGATTAAGCTGGGATGCATGAAAACAAGTAGGGTTATTCCTATCTGCAAGGGGACGATTGCGCTTAAGAAAGAGCGTGTACGTACTTTGTCATTGTATGAATAATAAATACTGTAAATGCTTCCTATAATGGATAAAATCAAAACAATTCCGTAAGAGATACCTTGTATTAGCTGAATGGACTGGTATTCGGCAATCAATTCCTGCAGGCTGACTCCGAAAGGAAATACGGTTCCGAAATAGTCTTGAACAACCTCCTGAAAACCAATACCTCTTATTGCTTCTGGATGATTGATGCCATTGAATAGACGGTATCCTAATACTCCCAGGAAAGGAAGCAGGTATCCCATCAATCCGGCGAAGAATGTCCGCAGATTGAGTGATCTTAATGCTCCCATGCTGATATAGCCCAGGGGAATCATCCAAATCATTTCTGGTACCATTATGCTGCTTATTCCTAAACATAAGAAAGCATGAAAGATATGGAGGGGACCATTTTTTGATTCATAGCTGTTGAATAGGCAGAATAAAGTTACCATTGCCAAAAGTTGCATCCAGCAAGTCGTTTGGTAAGGGTGTAAGAACAAAGTGGATGAATAGAGAAATGCATAAAGGGAGGAAGGCAATTCTGTACGGGTGTGTATCAGGGCAAAAGTCGTATTTAATTCGATGAGCAGATACGTCGTCAGTCCACAAGCCAGTAAGGATAAGAGCTCCGTCTTTTCTTCGAATGGAAGAATCCACAGAACCAATGAAAGAAGAATAGCTACGGGAAAAGTAGTTCTTCCCGTAGCTATTTGATGTTGAAATGTGTAACGCATAATCTTATAAGTCAAAGCCAATGTCCGAACGGAAGTATTTCTTTTCGAACTGGATTTTACTAGCATTCTGGAAAGAAAGGGCCAACGCTTCTTCTTTATTTGCACCATAAGAGCTGACTGCTATGACACGTCCACCTGCTGTTACGGTCTGACCGTCTTTGATGGCTGTACCTGCATGGAATACGACGCTTCCACCTTCTTTTGCTTCTTCGATACCAGTCATAGGGAATCCTTTTTCATAGGCTTGTGGATAACCGCCTGATACCAGCATGACGCATACAGCTGCACGTGGATCGATTTCCAATGTCTTTTCATTCAGATTGCCGGCAGCTACTCCTTCAAACAGTTCTACCAAGTCGCTCTTGATACGTAACATGACACTTTCTGTTTCCGGGTCACCCATACGTACATTGTATTCAATAACCATCGGTTCACCTTTCACGTTAATCAAGCCGAAGAAGATGAATCCTTTGTATTCTATGTTTTCTTCTGCTAAACCTTCTACGGTAGGACGGATAATTCGGTCTTCTACTTTCTTCATCCATGCTTCGTCTGCGAATGGAACAGGAGAAATAGAACCCATACCGCCTGTATTCAAGCCTTTGTCGCCTTCACCGATGCGTTTGTAGTCTTTTGCTTCCGGGAGAATCTTATAGTTCTTTCCGTCTGTAAGAACGAATACTGAACATTCGATTCCGCTCAAGAATTCTTCGATAACAACAGTAGCTGAAGCACTGCCGAACATACCGCTCAGCATCTCTTTCAGTTCTTTCTTAGCTTCTTCCAGAGTTGGCAGAATCAATACGCCTTTTCCTGCGCATAGACCATCAGCTTTCAAAACATAAGGAGCTTCCAATGTCTCTAAGAAAGCCAATCCTTCTTCTAAGTTTTCGGCTGTGATGCTCTTGTATCCTGCAGTAGGAATGTGGTGGCGCTGCATAAATTCTTTTGCGAATTCCTTGCTTCCTTCCATAACGGCACCCGCTTTTGAAGGACCGATTACTGCTACGTTTTTCAGTGCTTCATCGTTCTTGAAGAAGTCATAAACGCCTTTTACCAATGGGTCTTCTGGACCGACTACCACCATGTCGATGCTGTTTGCAAGGACGAATTGTTTGATAGCTTCGAAGTCATCAGCTTTTATAGCTACATTTTCACCTACTTCGCTTGTACCAGCATTACCTGGAGCGATGTATAGTTTTTCAATTTTCGGACTCTGAGCAATTTTCCATGCCAATGCATGTTCACGACCGCCTGATCCAAGAAGTAAGAGTTTCATATATTTCAGGTTATAATGTTAGTTTTTAATTTGTAATTGTCTTGAAATGAGTAGTTTGTATGTATTTTCAACAGGCTGTGAAAGCCTGTTGAAAACTGTTATCTTATTTCAAGAAATCTTCGAAGTAACGTGTGATGTGTTGATGCAAGTGTACACGGTCTCTTCCTATCATATTATGTCCGTCTTCTGGATAAATGAAGAAATCGGGATGTGTTCCTGCATCGATGCAAGCACGTAAGAACGTGTAACTGTGCTGTGGAACGCAGGTTGGGTCGGTTCCTCCGATGATGACCATCAAACGACCTTTGAGGTTACCGGCTTTTTGTTTCAAGTCGGCATTCTTATAGCCTTCTGGATTGGTTTGAGGAGTGTCCATATAGCGTTCACCGTACATCACTTCGTAATATTTCCAGTCTATTACCGGACCGCCTGCTACACCTACTTTAAATATCTCAGGGTAAGTAAGCATCAAGTTAGTGGTCATGAAGCCACCATAGCTCCATCCATGAACACCGATACGTTCAGCGTCAACGAACGGAAGGGATTGAAGCATCTTGGCACCTTCTACTTGGTCTTTCATTTCTTCAGTACCCAATTGGCGGAAAGTGCAGTCTTCAAATTCACGGCCGCGGTTATCGCTTCCTCTGCTGTCCACTGTAAGCATGACATATCCCTTTTGGGCCATGTACAAGTCCCATCCGCGTGCATCATAGAAACGGTTGTTATGAATCAGTTGGGCGTGCGGACCACCGTATACATAAATAATGGCTGGATATTTCTTGTTAGGGTCAAAGTTGACAGGCTTGATTAAGCGATAATATAAATCGGTTTTACCGTCAGCTGCCTTCAAGGTCCCTAACGTGATTTCAGGCATGTTGAACTGCTCCATCATCGGGTCGGTAGCAGAGAACAATAGATATCCCTTCTTGCCATTAGTCGGCAATAGGCTGATTTCTCGTGCTACTTCAAACGATTTGAAGTGGTCGATAAGGTATGTGCCCGATGCAGAAAGTGTAGCACTGTGAGTGCCATCTTCTTTACCTAACAATACGCGTTTGCCGTTACGTACGTTCAAGCTATAAATGTTAGTCTGCAATGGAGATACTTCAGTAGAAGCGATGATGACTTCCTTTTTTGATTTGTTGAATCCTAGGATGTCTTGAACCAACCAGTCTCCTTGGGTCAATTGGCTGACCTTGACACTTTCTTTGATGGTACTTCCATTTGCCAGTTTCTTTTCAACAGGTTCTTGAGCCACTTGGGTATCGAATAGATACAAGTGGTTAAAACCATCTCGCTGACTTTGATAGATGAACTTGCTGGCATCCCAAGGCAAGAATGTCAATGGGTGCTGAGGCTCAACATATTTAGGATGAGTCTCTTCGTAAATTACAGCTTCTTGGTCACCGGTAATGGCGTTGAAACGAACCAACTGTGCATGATTCTGGTCACGGTTTACTTCAATGACGTAAATCTGTTTCTCGTCGGGCGACCAACTTACGTTTGTGAAATAACGGTTGGTTGGATCACCGGCCTTCAGATAGATTGTTTTTTGAGTGGCTATATTATAAATACCAACAGTAACCTTATGACTGGTCATTCCTGCCATAGGATATTTATCCGGTTCCAGTGTAGCGATACGTTGGGTTGTATTCACTTGTGGATAATCGGTAACCATACTTTGGTCCATGCGGTAGAACGCAAGGTTTTCACCTTTAGGTCCCCAAAATGTACCTTTATAAATTCCAAACTCATTGCGGTGAACAGCTTGACCATATACGATGTCATGCAATGGGGCGTAACCTTCTGGGGTTGGACAAATTTGACGAATAGCATGAACAGGACGGTTGTTTTCCTTTGCACTGGCAATGTAAAGATTGTCACCTACGGTGTAGGCCATGTAACCATTTTCTTTACAGAAATCCAAATTGGCTGCTCCTCTGGATAATTCAAAAGAGCTGGTTATTTCCTTTTTCTTGAAGTCGTAATTGATTACATAGCCGTTGCTGACTATGTTCAATTCATTTCTTTCAGCCCAAGGAAAAGTTGCATTGCTTAAAGAAGTCAATGCACCACAAGCTATGTTTGAATTTTCAATTGCCTGATTTACTTCGTCCAGACTAACCAATGTTTTCTTTGTGCCATTCTTCAAATTGATGGTTTGGATTGTCTTCGGTTCTGTTTGAACACATACTTCTCCCCACCATTTTAAGCTTGACATATTTTTAGGCATCAAGTTGTAATATTCTGAGCCGCCAGGAATGACATCTTCTAGGGTATATGCTTTCTTTTCTTGTGCAGAAACAGTTGCTGCCATGATAAGAAACAGGTTTATAAGCAGTGTTATAAAAGTTTTGTTCATAATTTTGGTAAATATAATAAGGTGACTTATCAATCCTGATTATTTACTTCTTCTTCAGCTTTGCGACGAGCATGCATATATCTCGGAGCTGGAGCTTGTTTAGGTCTGCCGTCATCCGTTGTTGGACGAGGAGTACGTGGCTTCAAGTCTTCTGTGCGTTTGAAGTCTTTTTTGAATTCACGTGTGAATTCTTTCCCATCACCGGCTTTTCTTCCACCGAAAGAATCTCTTCTGCCTTCGAAGTTCTTTCTTCTGTTACCGAATGCACCTCTCTTGTCATCTCTACCTCTGAATTCTCTCTTTTCGCCGTCTTCTTTCTTCCAATCTCTGCGTGATTCTTTACGGTCGCCTTTGCCAAATCCAGGTTTGTCTCCAAAACGTCTTGGGCGTTTGTCGTCAGAGCGGCGAGGACGGGCATCGTCCGAACGACGAGGTTTGAACTCACTTCCTTCGTTGTCTTTGCGGAAAGCTTTGTATTTTCCGTCGAATAACTGATACTGACGGAACTGACATTCCAAAGCACCGTTAAACAAAGGAACTTTTACAGAAGGTTTCAAGCCAATCTGGTCGAAACATTCATCACGGTAGCTTAGAATCCAAGCGTCATTTCCTGTAAAGGCATGTTTCAAGCGTTCGCCTATCATACTATACAAGCCCAACAGATCTTCTGTAGAGATACGTTCTCCATAAGGAGGATTGGTTATGATGATGCTCTTTTCAGTAGGTTGTTCGAATTGTTGGAACGGTTGAATCTTCAAAACGACATCTTTGCTTACGCCGGCTGCCTTCACATTGTGAATTGCAATTTCGTTGGCTTTCGGGTTGTTGTCATAACCGTAGATGCGATGTTCGAATTCACGTTCTTTAGAGTCATCGTTATAAATGGTATCAAAAAGTTCTTGATCGAAATCTTTCCATTTCTCGAAACCGAATTCTTTTCTGAAAACTCCAGGAGCGATATTGCGTGCAATCAAAGCTGCCTCAATAGGAATGGTTCCAGAACCACACATCGGGTCAATCAAGTCGCATTCGCCTCTCCATCCAGTCATGAGGATCATACCGGCAGCCAATACTTCGTTCAAAGGAGCTTCTACTTGTTCCTGACGGTATCCGCGGCGGTGCAATGATTCACCAGAGCTGTCAAGTGAAAGCGTACATTGATCCTCAGCCACATGAATATTCAAGGCTAAATCAGGATTGTTGATGCGTACAGAAGGACGGTTTCCTGTCTTTTCACGGAAATAGTCCACGATAGCATCTTTCACCTTATAGGCTACGAATTTGGAGTGACGGAATTCTGTTGAGAATACTACAGCATCAACAGAGAAACTGTGCATGCAGTCTAAATAATCTTCCCAATGGATTTCTTTGATAGCTTCGTACACCTCATCGGCTGTATTTGCTTTAAAATGTTTAATTGGTTTTAGGATGCGGATTGCAGTACGCAAACAAAAGTTTGCTTTGTACATCATTTCTTTATCGCCGGTAAAAGAAACCATACGGCGTCCGATTTCAATGTTGCTTGCTCCTAACTCTGTGAGTTCTTGTGCCAATACTTCTTCCAGGCCTTGGAATGTTTTGGCGATCAGCTCGAATTCTTGATTCATTGTGATATAATTACGTAATTTCAATTGATGGTACAAAAATACGAATTTTCAAACAGTTTTTCAATAGTTTAGATTGAGAAACAACATTATTTATTTGTTTCAAACAGATTGGCATTTCGGAGGATATTCCAGATGGGAACGGGGAGTAGGGGAAGAAGCAGGCAATGGAAGAGGATGGAATTTTTTCCATAGGTTTCTTTAGAGAAGAAATACATATTTCAAACTCCTTTTTGGTTATTCCGAATATTCTTGATAAATTGCCACCTTAATTTTAGAAACCCTAATTATTTTTTTGAGAATGGATCAGATAGATATAGATTATTTGAATCGTTTTGAGAGTAAGTTACAGAAGGAACTTCTTCGTTTGTGTACTTCTTACAAGATGTTGGATGGTGTCTTGTTGGAATCGGATGACATCAATGAGCACTGGAAGAAACTGGCTCCAGAATACGTGGCTGATGCGGTAAGAGAGATAGCGGCTTATCCGGTTGTTTCTGTAGCATGGGCTGCATATTTGGGACTGGCGGTTGCCTATGCTTGGGATGTGGATTGGCCGACTTTTGAGAAGGCTCCTTACCAGGCTTATTACGGGGAACAAGGCTTTGACGATATGGATGAGCATATTGTGAAGGATTTGTTGGAGGTACCTTTGGATAGTCAGGATGCAAAGGACTTGGAGAACATGATTCGTCGTTGCGGGGAAGCAGCTGTTTCTTTGATTCGTTATGAGAATATTGAACCCCAGAGTCCGATGGCTTTTCATGTCTTTGCTCGTGCTGTAAAGGCTATGTACCATATAGGAGCTGCTATAGAGTTGAAACGTTTGGGGTACAACTTCCAGAAAGTGGCTTTGTCGGAGAATGCAGATGCATGAAAAGTTTAACGTTTTAAAATTTTCGATATGGGATTATTTAATGCACTTATGGGAAATGTATCGGATACCGATATTCAATCCATCAGTAAATTGTATGAGTCTATCTTATGTAAAGATGAGGTGATAGAGCGTGCCTTTTCACATATTCGTGATAAGTGGGTTTTTACCAACAAACGATTGATAATCCAAGATACGCAAGGACTTACTGGGAAAAAGAAGGAGTTCTTGTCTATCCCTTATCATTCTGTTGAATGTTTTTCAATTGAAACAGCAGGTTCTTTTGATGATGATGCAGAATTGAAGATTTGGATTAAAGGATTGATCAGTCCCTTGGAAATTAATTTTGGCAGGGGAAGTGACATCCAGGAAATACAGCGTTTGTTTGCGGAACATGTGTTGTAAAGTATAAAAAAAGCGGTGAACATACTGACATGTTCACCGCTTTTTTCTTTATGGGATTCGGATCTTATTTCTTCAATTTGAATTCAAATGCAAGAGGTTCGTCTTTCAAGCCTTTTGGCAATTTGACGATTACCTTATCACCTTCGCATCGGTAAGAGACACGTTTGTTCTTTGATAAGAGGGTCATCTTACCTTTAGGAAGATTGCCTGTCCATTCGATGGTTTCCGGCAATTTTTCTCCTTCAGGCAATGCATAGATAGCATAAATTGTCTTGCCGTCTTTGTCACCGGTAAACCATGTATTTCCACAGTGATAGTTAGGAGTGTTTCGTGTATTATAGATGGCTTTTCCGTTGGCACGCAACCATTCACCTACTTGATGCAAGCGGTCTACCACAGGCTTTTCGATGATACCATCGGCAGTAGGACCAACTCCCAACAGGTAACAACCACCTTTTGCACAGATTTCAGCCAAGGTGTTGATTACTTTTTGAGCCGATTTGTAAGGTGCGTTAGGTACCCAGCCCCAATCGTTGCTCAATGTGATGCAGCTTTCCCATGGATAGTTCAGCTGAGTTGTAGGAATACCGCGTTCTGGTGTCTGGTAGTTTTCATTTTTGCCGCGGATGCTTCTGTCTACAGAAATCAGACCTGGGTGTTTTTTACGAGCTTTTTCAAGGATATTATCCAAGTGGATGTCATCTCCTGTTACCCATCCTCCGTCGAGCCACAAAATGTCGAAGCTTCCATAATCGCTCATCAGTTCGTCCAACTGGTTGGCTGTGAAGTCTTGGTAGTTTTTCCACCAATCTGGATGACGATCTTTCTTGTAGTTCGGATTTCTATTAGGGGTGGCAAAATATGGATTCCAGAACCATTCACAATGCCAGTCTGGTTTAGAGAAGTAGCATCCCATCATGAAACCTTGCTTGCGGAAGGCGTCGAAAACGTGATAAGCTACGTTTTTGCGAGGATTGTCCTTGAATGCACCATGGGCAATAGAAAAGTCGGTATATTTAGAATCGAAAGTACAGAAGCCATCGTGATGCTTGGTGGTGAAAAGCATGTATTTCATACCTGCATCCTTCATTACTTCCGCCCATTGTTCTGGATTGAAATTTACAGGATTTAATTTATCTTTCAGACCGAAATACCATTTTTTATATTTGTTGTAGTCGTAAGGGACGTCACCGGTACGTCTAATCCAGTCAACGTCTTCTGAACAGATTGACCAAGATTCTACGATGCCAGGAACAGAGTATAATCCCCAATGGAACAAAACGCCGAATTTCATATCCTGCCATTTATCCAATTTGTCCAATACCTGTTTGTCGGTTGGCCAAACATAATCACTTGCTTCCGATTGCTTATGTACAAAACCTTGTACTTGCTGAGCATTCATTTCGAATGTAAAGGCAACGCCAGCCAAACATGCGATCAATTTCTTCCAATTTCTCATAGCTAAAAATGTAATGAATTTTAGTTTGTTGTAAGTAATAACACACAGAGCATTAATGTGTGGATTGCATCAATAATCTTGCTGCAAAGATAAGATTATTTCTGTCTCTCTCCAGCTTTTCCAGGAAATATCGACTTCGATAAATCGTGAAGTTGGAATCTTTTATTCTATTTCTATCATTTCAGAAACATCCTTTGAAAGAGCTTCTTTGTTGTCCTTCCATTCTACATAGACGTTGCAGATATCTTTTCCTTTGCTGTTCAATATATCATACCAGTAGGTCTGTTCATTGCCTTTAGAAACTTTGCAGGTAAGTGTTTCTCCGAAAAAAGATTCTCTTACGAAGCGGATATGCATGTATCGGGGAGAATATTGTTTGATGAATTCAAGAGGGAGAGTACCCATACTGATGGATAGATAGCTTCGGTTGCAGACGTGTCCATTGAAATCCAAGTCGGTTATGTTTACCAAATGTTGTATTTCCTTTATCACTTCTTTTTCCAAAGGTTGAGGTATCTGTTCTATCTTCTTGGCAGTTCCATGGGCGACGATTCCACCTTTTTCCAGCAATTCTGTGGCTGCAAAGGGGCGTTTGGTCTGGCTGTTGATGAGAGCCCATGTGCTGGTGCCTTCAGCAAAAGTCTCATTGTCTTTGTCGGCAATCCAAAAATCTACATAGATGCGGATATTGGAAATTTCACGGAACTGAATCTTTACTTGTATGGTCGATGACTAGAGAGGACATTCCTTTACAAAATTCAGTTCAAAGTCAGATATAACCCAAATCAAGTTGTCTTTGATGATATCAAAGGCGGCAAGGTGCTTAGAACTTAGAAAACGTGCAAAACAGTCCTGAAAATAGAGCATGATTGCATTGGAGTATGGTATGTGATATCCATATCAGAAGCTACTATCGAGTAATTTTGTTGATAAGTTTCCATGATTTATAATTTATGAATCACTAAATTAATCAATTTATTCCAAAAGAAATTATCCTTATCATTTTTTATCATTGGATGTAATAAACTTTAGCTAATTAGGATTTACATCTTTTCATTTTTTCATTGTATCTTTGCAAAGAATCCTCTTTAATCGGGTGAATCTTAGGCGGATAGTGGCTTCGTTTCTTTTTAATTCAGAAAAGCAGAGGAAAGGAAGAACTTACGAAAGGTGGTAGAGGGGAGGAATAAAGTGGAAAACAAGGGGTCTTCGTTTGATTTTTCTATGAAAAATAACAAATCAAATAATCAAAAATGAAATTAAATCAATTAGGGAAATTTGTGCTGTCTGCTCTTTTGATGGGAGGAGCATTGACAGGATGCTCAGAAGAAAATTTATCTGAACATATTTATAATCAGGGGAATAATGTTCTGCCTCTTCCTGTAGAGATGGAAAAGGGAAGTGGCAAATTCACATTGAATGCCCAAACCTCTTTTTATACTTCTTCTCCAGAAGCGAAGGATGTCGCTGCTTTTTATGCTGAGAAACTGAGAAAATCTACCGGATTTGCTTTTGAAGAAACGGATAAGCCTGCTTCTGGATGCATTGAATTGATTATTGATGTTGCTGCTTCAGAAAATCCAGAAGGATATTTGCTTGATGTGAAGGAAAATAAAGTGACTGTATCGGCTCCTACAATTCAAGGGTTGTTTTATGGTATGGCTACTTTCATGCAGCTGCTTCCTGCTGAAGTAGAAAGTACGGAAATGGTTCGCGGACTTTGGACTGCTCCTGAAGTGCATGTGGCGGATGCTCCTCGTTTCCCTTATCGAGGATTCATGTTGGACGTGGCTCGTCATTTCACTTCTGTAGAAGGTTTGAAGAAACACATTGATATGTTGGCAACTTATAAGATTAACCGTCTTCATTTGCATCTGACTGATTATCAGGGATGGCGTATTGAGATTAAGAAATATCCGAAGTTGATAGAAGTGGGCTCGAAACGTATTGATGAATATGGTAAGGAATATAGTGGATATTATACGCAGGATGAAATGCGTGATATCGTGAAATATGCTGCCGACCGTTTCATTACCATTATTCCTGAAATTGACGTTCCAGGACATAGCTTGGGGGCTGTAGCTTCTTATCCTAATTTGTCTTGTACGGGCGACCAGTACAAAGTGATGAGCCGCTGGGGTGCGTTCCCTGTTGTATTCTGTCCGGGTAAGGAAGATATGTTTGAATTTATCGATGGCGTTTTTGCTGAGTTGAGCCAGATTTTCCCGAGCGAATATTTCCATATTGGTGGTGATGAATGTCCGAAGAAGGTTTGGGAAACTTGTCCACAATGTCAGGCCCGAATTCGTAAGGAACATTTGGTAGCCGACAAACGTCATACGGCAGAAGAACGTCTGCAGAGTTATGCCGTTCGTCGCTGTGAACAAATCTTGAAAAAATACGGTAAGAAGTTGATTGGTTGGGATGAAATCCTGCAAGGAGGTTTGGCTCCAGATGCCACTGTTATGTCTTGGCGAGGTGTTCAAGGGGGCATTGAATCTGCTTTGATGAATCATCAGGTTATTATGACTCCTAATAATGCCATGTATTTCGATTTTTATCAAGGGGATTTCTTGGCTGAGCCATTTGCTTGGGGAGCATACATTCCAGTGAGCAAGACTTATGCTTACGAGCCGGTAGCAGATACCTTGAAAACAATGGGCAAGGAAAAATACATTTTAGGGGTTCAGGCTAACCTTTGGAGTGAATGTCTGTATACGGAAAGTCAGGTTGAATACCAGACTTATCCACGTATACTTGCTGTTGCTGAAGTGGGATGGACTCGTCCTGAACAGAAGAATTTTGACGACTTCGCTCGTCGTTTGAACAATGCGGCTGTACGTATGGATTATCATGGAATCAATTATCATATCCCAATGCCTGAACAGCCGGGTGGATCCTATAATCATTTGGCATTCTTGGATACCTTGTCTGTAAGCTTCACTTCTACGCGTCCTATTAAGATGGTTTATACCTTGGATGGAACAGAGCCTACCGTTAATTCTGCTGCTTATACCGAACCTTTGCATTTCTCTGAAACGGCTCAGATTAAGATTCGTAGTGTATTGCCTTCAGGCAAGATGAGTAAGACAAGAACCATTGAAGTAGAACACCAGCAGTATAGCACTCCTTCCGTGGAACCGAAAGGTAAATTGGTCAATGGCTTGAATTTGAAGATTGCTGATGCCAAATGCTTGTATGTAAAGGAATTGGAAAATATCAAAGAATGGAAAGACAGTACTTTGACAAAGATGGCTTCCATTGCCCATTTACGTCCCAATTTCTTCAGCAATGTAGTATATCATGTGGCTGTAGCTGATGGATTCGTACAAATTCCTGCTGATGGAGTGTACTTCTTCAAATCGGATAATACTCGTGTTTGGTTGAATGGTAAGGTTGTGGTCGACAACGATGGCAAGCCACAGATTCATTCTCAGGGTGGTCGTGCTGTTGCTTTGCGTAAGGGATTGTATCCTATTAAAGTGGAACAGATTTCTAACTTCATCGGTGGATGGAATGCACAGCATCGTAACAGTGGAAATGTTTCGTTCAAGTTGGCTACTGATAAAAACTGGACAGTCATGACTCCAGAGATCTTGTATCGCGAACAGAAATAAAGGTCATTTTTTGTATAGTATATCACGGCATTCGCTTGTTTTTTCAAGCGAATGCCGTGTTTTTTTATGCAGATTGCAAGTCTTTTCTTCTGATTTCGTTTGAGACGGACCTGCTCTTTACCGTGAATATGCTTTCTTCTTCGTTTCGTTCGTTTTGTGTTGAAGCAGAAAGGTGCTTGTTGGAAAGGAATAATTTGGTAGACACAAAGGATTGCCTTATCTTTGTTAGAGATAATCTTTGAACATGAAAAAAATAAAATCTCACTTGACATGGATGAAGCGGATGGCACTCTGTTTGTTTATCAGTCTGCTGGCTCTTCCTGCTATTTTTGCAAACAATGTAAATAATCTGCTTCCGAAACCTCAACGGATGACTTGGGGCTGTTCTGATTTCAAATTGGACAAGGTACGTTTGGTAACTCCCGTTTTACAGGAGACATTGAAGTCGTTTCTTGAAGAATGGGGTGGTATAGTGAGTGAGCAGGCAAATGCGTGCGTTGAAGTGAAGTTGGTTCCTTCTTTATCAGAAGTACCTCTCAATAGAAATGAGGCCTACCGGCTCGCTGTCAATTACCGTCGTGTGGTTGTTGAGGCTGAAACCGAGACAGGCATTTTCTATGCTTTTCAGACGCTTCGTCAATTGGTTTATCAATCGGGAAGAAAAGGTTATATATCTGGTTGCCAGATAACTGATTGGCCTGCTTTTCGTGTACGAGGATTTATGCAGGATATTGGCCGTGGGTATTTGTCTGTTGAGGAATTGAAACGAGAGATTGACATGCTTTCTCGCTTCAAGGTCAATGTGTTTCATTGGCATCTTACTGAAAATCAGGCATGGCGCTTGGAGAGTAAGATTTTCCCGATGTTGAATGATTCGGTAAATATGACGCGTCTTCCTGGAAAATTCTATACTTTGGACGAAGCACGTGAATTGGTGGCCTATTGCAAGTCTCGTCAGGTCATGCTGATACCGGAAATAGATATGCCGGGACATAGTGCTGCCTTTGAACGCTGCTTCCGGCATGATATGCAAAGTCCGGAAGGAATGAAGATTCTGAAGCTGTTGGTGGAGGAAGCCTGCAGCTACTTGGATGTTCCTTATCTGCATATTGGCACTGATGAAGTAGAGTTCAAGAATCCTTCTTTTGTATCGGAGATGGTTGCCTTTGTCCGGTCACTGGGGAAGAAAGTTATTTCGTGGAATCCGGGATGGACTTATCAGCCTGGCGAGATTGACATGACTCAGTTATGGAGTTATCGAGGAAAAGCTCAAAAAGGAATACCTGCCATTGATTCCCGTTTTCATTATTTGAACCATTTTGACACTTTCGGTGATTTGGTGGCTTTATACAACAGCCGCATTTATAATGCATCTCAAGGAAGTGATGATTTGACTGGAGTGATTGTTGCCATCTGGAACGACCGTAGAATAGAAGATGAATCCAGTATGTTGGAGCAGAATAACTTTTATCCCAATATGTTAGCCATGGCGGAACGTGCTTGGCTCGGAGGAGGTAGTGAATATTTTGACAAGAACGGTGTGATTCTTCCTGTCGATGAACGTTCGGAGGTTTTTCGTGATTTTGCCGATTTTGAACGCCGTTTGTTGTACTTCAAGCAACATTGGTTTCAAGGCTATCCTTTTACTTACGTGAAGCAAACCAATGTGAAATGGAATATTACCGATGCCTTTCCGAATGGAGGCGACTTGGATAAAGTTTTTCCACCGGAAGCTGGTATTTCCGCATCGTATACGTATGAAGGGAAGACTTATGGGGTCCACCCGGCTATAGGGGCTGGAATTTATTTGCGTCATGTGTGGGGAGATTTGGTTCCTGCTTTCTACAAGCATCCTTTGGAGAACCATACTGCTTATGCTTATACGTATGTTTATTCTCCTAAAATGCAAGAAGTTGGCTTGTGGGCGGAATTCCAAAATTACAGCCGCTCTGAGTCTGATTTGCCTCCTGTGCAAGGTAAATGGGACTATAAGGGAAGCCGTATTTGGTTAAATGGGGAGGAAATCCTTCCTCCTTTATGGACTGCCTCTCATTCCAATAAAAGTAATGAGATTCCTTTGGGAAATGAAAACTTTACGGCTCGACCTCCTCAAAAGGTGACTTTGCAGAAGGGATGGAACAAAGTCTTTATCAAGTTGCCGGTAAGTACCTTTCATTTACCCGAAGTACGTTTGGTCAAATGGATGTTTACAACGGTATTCGTAACTTTGGACGGTGAGAAGGCGGTGGAAGGTTTGATTTATTCTCCCGAACGGAAAAAATGAGTGTCTTTCCACAACGAACGAGGTTGGGGAGCGATGGTCGGGTGCTTCAAGCCTGTCAAAGACGTTTTGAACTTCTCTGTGTCTCGAAGAAAAGGATAGCATTCTTAATCAAAGACTTGTGTGAGCTTATTTTAAAGCTAAAAACCGAAGGATATTATTATATAAATAAAAAAAAGGGTATATTTTTACACGAAATTAGAATAAAGACCTAGACGATGAAAAAACAACTGTTAACTTTAGCCTGTCTCTCTCCTTTAGCTATAGGAATGGCTTCTGGAGCTTCTGCTCCTAAAAAAAATAAAAAAGTACAAGAGCGTGATTTACCCAATGTAGTCATTATCTATGCCGATGATTTAGGATACGGTGACTTGGAATGCTATGGTGCAAAAGGGGTAGAAACTCCTAATGTGAACCGATTGGCTTCAGAAGGAATTCGTTTTACCAATACCCATACGGTGGCTGCCACCAGTACTCCTTCTCGTTATTCATTGCTTACTGGAGAATATGCTTGGCGTAAGCCGGGTACCGACGTTGCTGCTGGAAATGCTGGCATGATTATCAAGCCGGGACAATATACTATGGCCGACATGTTTAAGCATGCAGGATATCATACGTCTGCTTTTGGAAAGTGGCATCTGGGATTGGGTGATAAGACGGGTGAACAAGATTGGAATGCTCCACTCCCTGCTTCATTGGGGGACTTGGGATTCGATTATCACTATATCATGGCTGCTACAGCCGACCGTGTTCCTTGTGTCTTCATCGAAAATGGTATGGTAGATAATTATGACCCCTCGGCTCCGATAGAAGTCAGTTATAAGGAAAATTTTCCGGGAGAGCCTACCGGAAAGGACAATCCCGAATTACTTTATAATTTGAAGTCCAGTCATGGACACGATATGGCTATTGTCAATGGTATCGGCCGTATCGGTTATATGAAAGGGGGAGGTAAAGCACTTTGGAAAGATGAAAATATTGCTGACTCCATTACAACGCATGCTGTCGACTATATCAAGGCACATAAAGATGTTCCGTTCTTTATGTATTTTGCTCCTAATGATGTACATGTCCCTCGTTTCCCGCATGAACGCTTCCGTGGTAAATCAACGATGGGATTTCGTGGAGATGCCATTGCACAGTTCGACTGGAGTGTAGGTGAAATCATGAAAACTTTGGAAGAGTTGGGTATTGCAGACAATACTTTGGTGATTCTTTCCAGTGACAATGGTCCGGTAGTAGATGACGGATACGATGACCAAGCTGAAAAGTTATTGGGTGAACATCGTCCTACAGGTCCTTATAGAGGTAATAAATACAGTGCGTACGAGGGAGGAACCATGGTTCCAGCTATCGTTCGTTGGCCGAAACGTATTCATGCTTCGGGTGAATCGAACGTGTTGATGTCACAGATTGACTGGATGGCTTCTTTGGGTTCGTTGATTGGAGCTAAAATGCCGAAGGGAAGTGCTCCCGACAGTTTCAACCGCCTTGGCAATCTGTTGGGTACCGATGCGACAGACCGTCCTTGGGTTGTTGAACAATCGTCAAATCATGTGCTTTCTATCCGAACCAAGGATTGGAAATTCATTGAAGCGAACGACGGTTCGAAAATGATTACTTGGGGACCGAAAATTGAAACGGGCAATAACAAGACTCCACAGCTTTATCGTATGGAGGAGGATTTGTCAGAAAAGAATGATGTCGCTGCTCAGCATCCCGACGAAGTGTTTGCAATGCAGACTTTGTTGAGAAAGATTCGTGCTGGCAAGGCTCAATTGAAATAACCCTTTCGGTTGGGAAGGGACTGGACATGAAACGAGGGGGAAGGGTTTGGGAATCATACTTTTCTCCTTCGTTTCCTCGTTTTTTTGCTTTTAAATTAAAAGTGGTAAGAGATAACCTGTGTTATAAGTCTATTCATGAAAAATAAAGTCTTTTTGTTTTCGTCGTTGCTCCCATGCTTGGGTACGGGGAGTTTCGTTTCTGCTCAAAATATACGACCGAATATCGTTTTGATCAATATTGATGATTTGGGATGGACCGACCTCAGTTGCAATGGTAGTTCTTTTTATGAGACACCTTTCATAGATTCTTTACGGGAAGCCGGGGTGTGGTTTCAGCAAGCTTATGCCGGTGCTCCCAACAGTGCTCCCAGTAGGGCTTGTATGCTTACTGGACAGAATACGCCGCGTCATGGCATTTTTACAGTAGGGACTTCCGATCGAGGAAAGTCAGCCGACCGTAAATTGTTGACGGTCCCAAATCGTACTTCGCTTCCCCAAGGATACCAATTGTTGCCTCAGGTTTTGCATGATGCCGGTTATCAGACTTTTCATGTAGGAAAATGGCATGTAACGGATAATCCGTTGCAAGGGGGTATAGATGTGAATGTGGGAGGAAATCATGCGGGACATCCGCGGAGTTACTTCTCTCCATATCGGAATCCGAACCTTTCGGACGGTGAAAAAGGTGAATTTTTGTGCGATCGTCTGGGCAAAGAAGCCGCTGCCTTAATCAAGGGAGCGGATGCAAATCGTCCTTTTTTCTTGTACTTTGCTCCTTATGCGGTCCATACTCCTTTGCAGGCAAAAGCTGAACTCATAGAGAAATATAAGCATAAGCCTCATACGGAGGCTCATTCAAATCCTGTTTATGCTGCCTTGATCCAATCCATGGACGAAAATGTGGGAAGAGTCTTGACGGCATTGCGTGAATCGGGGCGTTGGGAAAATACGCTTATCATTTTTACCACCGATAATGGAGGAGTTTATGATATTTCTCGTCAATGGCCGTTGCGGGCAGGGAAAGGCTCTTTTTACGAAGGAGGACTGCGTGTGCCTTTTATTGTTTATCAGCAAGGGAAGTTTGAGAAGAAAACGATTGCTGACTTGATGGTGTCTCAATTGGATATTTTCCCTACTTTGCTGGATGTGGCGGGAATAGATAAGAAGAATCTTGTGTTGGATGGGAAGAGTTTGATGCACGTCTTGAAGAATGGGAAAGACAAGCGTCTGGAAAACCGACCGCTGTTCTGGCATTTCCCTGCTTATTTGGAGGGAGGCAATGAAGAAACCACCGATCGTTTATTCCGTACCCGGCCAGTGTCGGTGGTGCGTAAGGGAGATTGGAAATTGATTCTGAACTACGAGGACCATTCGTATGAACTGTATAATGTGGCCCGCGATCTCAGTGAGAAAAGAGAGGTTGCGGCTTCTCATCCGAAGCAAGTGAAGAAATTGTCCGCTTTGTTGGAACGGTGGAAGAAGGAGTTGGGGGCTCCGTTGCCTCCTGGATTGAATAGGGAATATAAAGGTAAACTTGAAAAATAAGAAATGATGAAAAAAATAGCGATCGCCTCATTGACAGCTTTTGCTTCGGCTGCTTCTATGATGGCTCAAGATAAACCTAATATTGTGGTTTTCTTGGTAGATGACATGGGATTGATGGATACGTCTCTTCCTTTTGTTGTAGATGAGGCTGGAAATCCTCAACGACAGCCATTGAACGATTGGTATCGAACTCCCAATATGGAACGTTTGGCTTCGCAGGGAATTCGTTTTTCTACGTTTTACGCCCAAAGTGTGAGTTCACCGTCACGTACTTCTATTATGACGGGACAGAATGCGGCCCGGCATGGTACGACCAATTGGATTAATACTGAGAGCAATAACCGTACTCCCTTTGGCCCTCATGATTGGAATTGGGAGGGATTGAAGGTAACAGATCAGATTTATCCTGCAGTGCTGAGTGAAAATGGGTACAAAAGTATTCATGTAGGAAAGGCGCACTTCGGTTGTGGAAAGAGTGAGGGAGAAGACCCTCTTCGTTTGGGATTTGATGTAAATGTGGCTGGCTCATCCATTGGCGAACCGGGGAGTTATCATGCCGAGAATGGTTATGGCCGGATCCGTGGAACACGTAGCCGTGCGGTTCCTGGTTTGGATAAGTACCATGGGGGCCATACGTTCTTGACGGATGCATTGACCTTGGAGGCGGAAGCTGAAATTACAAAGGCGGTGAAGGCAGGACAGCCTTTTTACTTGAACTTGTCGCATTATGCGGTACATGCCCCATTTGAGACTGATGAGCGTTTCATAGCGCATTATCCGAAGGGAGTGAAGAATGACCGTGCACGTGCTTTCGCTACATTGATTGAAGGAATGGATAAGTCGCTGGGCGATTTGATGGATAAATTGGAAGAGTTGGGCGTAGCCGAAAATACGCTGATTATCTTCTTGGGGGATAACGGAGGCGATGCTCCGTTGGGTGAAGCTGGCGATTATGGTTCATCCGCTCCATTCAGAGGAAAGAAGGGGGCAGAGTATGAGGGAGGAATGCGAGTTCCTTTTATTGTCAGCTGGGCCAAACCGGATGCTTCAAATCCTTTCCAAAAGGCTTATCCGATTGCTCAGAACTGTATCCAAACTCAGATGGGAACGGTCATGGATATTTATCCTACGGTGTTGTCCGTGGCAGGTGTAGAGGTTCCCAAGGGGCATGTGTTGGATGGCAGTGACTTGAAGACGTTGCTTCAAGGAAAAGCCGACAAGAAACATCGGGATGATTTCTTGATGCATTTCCCTCACGAACACCGCGGAAGCTATTTTACCGTATATCGGGAAGGAGATTGGAAATTGATTTATTATTACAACCCGCAGACCGATGGCAAGCCGACATACAAATTGTATAATCTGGCAGCCGACCCATTTGAAAAACAGGAGGTGGCTTCCTTGTATCCTGGCAAGGTTCGTTCACTTTGCAAGAAGATGGTGAAGCGTTTGGAAAAAGAAGGTGCTTGTTATCCGGTAGATAAAGCGGACCAGACTTTATACCCTGTTGTTCCTCCAAGAAGATGAACGGGAGGGATTGGAACCTCTCATCCGGTCGGTATTTTAGGACGTGTCTGACAGGAGTAATAAGCTCAATCATAGAGCAGTGTAAGGAAGAAAAGCTGATTGGCAGAACCTCGTTTTCTTAGAGTGATTTGTCCGGCTTTTCATATAATATTGTATCTTTGCACTGAAATCACAGTATATTCATAAATCATAAAACATATAAAATCGTATCACAATGGAATATAATTTCAGAGAGATAGAAAAAAAATGGCAGCAGCGTTGGGTCGACAGAAAGACCTACAAGGTTGTTGAAGACGAATCGAAGAAAAAGTTCTATGTGTTGAACATGTTCCCTTATCCATCAGGAGCAGGTCTTCACGTAGGTCATCCGCTCGGATACATCGCCAGCGACATTTATGCTCGTTACAAGCGTCTCCAGGGATTCAATGTCTTGAATCCGATGGGTTACGACTCATACGGTTTGCCAGCTGAACAGTATGCTATCCAAACAGGTCAGCATCCTGCTGTCACTACAGCTACAAACATTGCTCGTTACCGCGAACAGTTGGATAAGATTGGTTTCTCTTTCGATTGGGACCGTGAAGTCCGTACTTGCGAACCGGGATATTACCATTGGACACAGTGGGCATTCCAGAAGATGTTCAAGAGCTATTACAACAATGCCACTCAGAAAGCTGAATGCATCTGCAAGTTGGTGAAGGCATTCGAAACGAATGGTACAGAAGGCTTGGATGTAGCTTGCAGTGAAGATTTGCATTTTACTGCAGAAGAATGGAAGGCTAAATCTGAAAAGGAACAGCAGGAAATCTTGATGAACTATCGTATCGCTTACTTGGGCGAAACAATGGTGAACTGGTGTCCTGAATTGGGTACTGTATTGGCAAACGATGAAGTGGTGGACGGCGTTTCAGAACGTGGCGGTTTCCCTGTGGTGCAGAAGAAGATGCGTCAGTGGTGCTTGCGTGTTTCTGCATACGCTCAGCGTTTGTTGGATGGATTGGACAACGTAGATTGGACTGAATCTTTGAAAGAAACTCAACGCAATTGGATTGGTCGCTCTGAAGGTACTGAAGTGCGTTTCAAGGTAAAGGACAGTGATTTGGAATTTACTATCTTTACTACTCGTGCAGATACGATGTTCGGTGTTACTTTCATGGTATTGGCTCCGGAAAGTGAATTGGTTGCTCAGTTGACTACTCCTGAACAGAAAGAAGAAGTTGAAGCTTATTTGGATCGTACAAAGAAACGTACAGAACGTGAACGTATCGCAGACCGCCGTGTAACTGGTGTATTCAGTGGTTCTTACGGTGTAAATCCATTTACTGGTGAAGCTATTCCTATCTGGATCAGTGATTATGTATTGGCTGGTTACGGTACAGGTGCCATCATGGCCGTTCCTGCTCACGATAGCCGTGACTATGCTTTCGCTAAGCATTTCAACTTGCCTATCATCCCATTGGTGGAAGGTTGTGATGTATCAGAAGAAAGCTTCGATGCAAAAGAGGGTATTGTTTGCAACTCTCCAAAAGAGGGTACAACTCCATATTGCGATTTGAACTTGAATGGTAAGACCATCAAGGAAGCTATTGCAGCTACTAAAGTATATGTAAAAGAACACAACTTGGGTCGTGTGAAGGTAAACTTCCGCTTGCGTGATGCTATCTTCTCTCGTCAGCGTTATTGGGGTGAACCATTCCCTGTATATTACAAGGACGGTATGCCTTATATGATTGACGAAAGCAAATTGCCTTTGGAACTTCCAGAAGTAGATAAATTCTTGCCTACAGAAACAGGTGAACCTCCATTGGGTCACGCTACAAAATGGGCTTGGGATGTTACAACAGGTGAAGTTGTTGAAAACTCTAAGATTGATAACGTCAATGTATTCCCATTGGAATTGAACACCATGCCAGGTTTCGCAGGTTCAAGTGCTTATTATTTGCGTTATATGGACCCGAACAACACCGAAGCTTTGGTTTCTGAAAAAGCTGACCGTTATTGGCAGAATGTCGACCTTTATGTAGGGGGTACAGAACATGCTACCGGTCACTTGATTTATTCTCGTTTCTGGAACAAGTTCTTGTTCGACTTGGGTGTAAGTGTGAAGGAAGAACCATTCCAGAAGTTGGTTAATCAGGGTATGATCCAGGGTCGTTCAAACTTCGTTTATCGTATCAAAGATACCAATACATTCGTTTCATTGGGCTTGAAAGATCAGTACGACGTAACTCCTATCCACGTTGATGTAAATATCGTTTCAAACGATATCTTGGACGTGGAAGCATTCAAGAACTGGCGTCCAGAATACAATACGGCTGAATTCATCTTGGAAGATGGCAAGTATGTATGTGGTTGGGCTGTTGAAAAGATGAGTAAGTCTATGTACAACGTGGTCAACCCAGATATGATTGTTGAAAAATATGGTGCCGATACCTTGCGTATGTACGAAATGTTCTTGGGCCCGGTTGAACAGTCTAAGCCTTGGGATACAAACGGTATCGACGGCGTTCACCGTTTCTTGAAGAAATTGTGGGGCTTGTTCTACAGCCGCGACGGACAGTTCCTTCCAGAAGAAGGCGAGGCTACTAAAGAAGCTTTGAAGTCAATTCATAAGTTGATCAAGAAAGTAACCGGTGACATTGAAACATTCTCTTACAATACTTCTATCAGTGCGTTCATGATTTGTGTGAATGAACTTTCTTCTTTGAAGTGCCGCAACAAGGAAGTATTGGGCGACTTGATTGTTTTGTTGGCTCCTTTTGCTCCACACATGGCAGAAGAGTTGTGGGAAGTATTGGGTAACACTACTTCTGTTTGTGATGCACAGTGGCCTGTTTGCAACGAAGAATACTTGAAAGAAGATTCTGTCAAGTATACCATTTCGTTCAATGGCAAGGCTCGTTTCACAATGGAATTCTCGGCTGATGCCGACAATGATACTATCCAGGCTGCAGTAATGAGCAATGAGCAGTCACAGAAATGGATTGAAGGTAAGACACCAAGAAAAGTGATTATCGTTCCGAAGAAGATTGTGAACATTGTTCTTTAATCAGATTTAATACAATAAACAGCTTGTCTTTCATGGAGAGAATCTGTGGGGAGAGTGCTGTTTATTGTATTTTTATATTGTGTAGTCAGATTTAGTCTAATCCTTTGTTTTATATATTTATGAAATCGCATTTGTTGAAACGACTTGGTCGGGAGTGGAATGACTACTTGTCCATAACCTTTGGCTTGATATGTTATGCTTTGGGATGGGCGGCTTTTCTTTTACCGTATCAGATTACAACCGGTGGAGTAACGGGTATTTCTGCCATTATCTTTTATGCAACAGGTATTGAAATCCAAGTGTCGTACGTGGTGATCAACGCTGTATTCTTGGGATTTGCTTTAAAAATATTGGGTTCCAAGTTCTTGGTGAAGACGATATATGCCATTTTCATGCTGACCTTCTTGTTGTGGTTCTTCCAGCGCCTGCTGGAGAATAGTGAAGGAGTCCTTCCGCAATTGATGGGACCGGGACAGGAGTTTATGGCTTGTATGATTGGTGCTGGTCTTTTGGGCTTTGGTATCGGGTTGGTATTCACGCATAACGGTAGTACCGGAGGAACAGATATCATTGCTTGGATTGTGAATAAATACAAGAATGTTTCTTTGGGACGCATGATGATGTATTTGGATATCATCATCATTTCTTCTTGTTACTTTATCTTTCATGACTGGAAGCGGGTCGTGTTCGGATTTTGTGTTTTGTTTGTGATGAGTATCGTCATTGATTATGTAATCAACAGTACCCGTCAGTCGGTTCAGTTCTTGATCTTTACTCGCAAACACGATGAAATTGCCGGTGCTATCTCTACAAGGGTGAACCGAGGGGTTACCTTGTTGGATGGAACGGGATGGTACAGCAGCCAGAACATCAAGGTGGTAGTGGTATTGGCCAGAAAGAATGAATCGCTGGATATCTTCCGCTTGGTGCAAGATATTGATCCGGATGCATTTATTTCACAGAGTAATGTGGTTGGTGTATACGGGGAAGGTTTTGATAAATTGAAGGTCAAATAAGTTCCTTAGAAGGAAAACAGAATAGGCTCTTGTTGGAATTGGCAGGAGTCTATTTTAATTTTAAGAAGAATATCATTAACAGAACTTGTCTATAGGCAGGTTCTCTAATTCATAGAGATTTATGAAAGAATTAGTGTTTGCAACGAACAATGCGTACAAGTTGGAGGAAATCCGTGCTATCTTGGGCGATAAGATGCATATCTTGAGTTTGAATGACATCAATTGCCATGAGGACATTCCTGAAACAGCTGAGACGCTGGAGGGGAATGCGGCTTTGAAAGCGGAATATGTCTTCAATCATTATGGTAAGGACTGCTTCGCTGATGATACTGGCTTGGAAGTGGAGACGCTGAATGGTGCACCGGGTATTTATTCTGCTCGTTATGCGGGAGGTGAAGGTCATGATTCTGAGGCGAACATGACCAAGCTGTTGCTGAATATGGAAGGTAAAGACAATCGAAAAGCTCGTTTCCGTACGGCTATCTGCTTGATAGAAGGGGGAAAAGAACATTTGTTTGAGGGTATTGTCAACGGTGAAATTATCGGTTCCCGTCGAGGAGGAGAAGGTTTCGGGTATGATCCTGTTTTTGTACCGGAAGGTTATACGGAAACTTTTGCAGAGATGGGCAATGATGAAAAAAATAAAATCAGTCATCGTGCTCGTGCTGTAGAAAAGCTTTGTGAATACTTGAACAAGAAATAATGAGGGTGTGTCAAATCACCTTTTTTTAAAAAAAGTATGATTTTGACACACCCTTTTTCTATGGAATGCCTTGATGAAAGGAACGGCTTCTTTTAATGGGTATATTTCCCCCAATCAATGAGGTGCATGTCTCCTTGTTCAAGAAAGACTTGATGCATGCCGAAGGCTGCAGAGAGGTTGTGGCTGGTTTGCCCCTTGGTGCTTATCTTCAGGTAATCCCATAGCAGTTGCTTATAGTCGGGATGTGCACAATTCTCTATGACGGCTTTGGCACGTTCCATCGGACTTTTTCCTCTCAGGTCGGCTACTCCTTGTTCAGTAATGAGGACATTTACGGAATGTTCACTGTGGTCAAGATGGGAAACCATTGGGACAATGGAACTGATTTTCCCGCCTTTGGCAGTAGAAGGACAAGAGAAGATGGAGATGTATGCATTGCGGGTAAAGTCGCCTGAACCTCCGATTCCGTTCATCATCTTAGTGCCACAGATATGGGTGGAGTTGACGTTTCCATAGATATCTGCTTCAATGGCTGTATTCATGGAGATGACTCCGAGACGGCGGACCACTTCTGGACTGTTGGATATTTCTGACGGACGGATGATGAACTTGTTTCGGAAGAAGTCCATATTGTCGTAAATGTCTTGCAAACAGTCGTTGGTCACAGTCAGTGAACAGGTGCTTCCAAATTTGATTCTTCCTTCTTTAATCAGCTTGATAACCGAGTTCTGGATTACTTCTGTATACATTTCAAAAGGTGGAATGGTAGGGTCTTTTCCCAAAGCACTTAATACGGCATTGGCTATATTTCCCACTCCCGACTGCAGGGGCAGAAAGGTAGAGGGAATGGTTCCTGTATGCATATCCGATATCAGGAAGTTGGCTACATTCTCGCCGATGAGTGTGGTCACTTCATCGGGTTCGACGAAAGAGCGTGCTTCATCTGGTAAATCCACTTCCACGATGGCCTTGATTTTGGAAGGTTCCACTTGAATGTATGGTAGGCCGATGCGGTCGCTGGCTGTTGTGATAGGAATCGGTTGTCGGTAAGGAGGACGCTCCATCTCATACAGGTCGTGCATTCCGATGAGACTTTTGCTGTGTGCAGCGTTGAGTTCGATGAAAATCCGGTCGGACAGGCGTGCGATGGTAGGAGAGATTCCCCCTGCTGCGGTCAAGTAGATGCGTCCTTCAGCCGTCACGTCGCAGGCTTCGATGATGGCCGTATTGATTCGTCCCAAGAAACCGGAACGGATGCGTTGAGCCACTTGCGACAAGTGGATATCGGTATAATTGATTTCGTTGTTGTTGACGGCTTTACGGAAGTCGACATTTGTCGTGTAAGGAGCTCGGAAAGACAAAGCTTTGGCACGAGATAATTTGCCGTCGCATGAATCTCCCGTTGAGGCTCCTGAAATGACACCTACCTGGAAATGCTCTCCCAAAGCATGTTTCTTTTCGGCTAAAAGAGCAAGTTCGGATAGAATTCCTTTCGGACTTCCTGCCGGAGTGAAACCGCTGAGACCTAGAAGTTCGCCATCATGGATGAGACTTGCTGCAGCTGCTGCAGACATGTACTTGTAACTCATACTATTAGAAGAAATTAATAACAAAAGGATTAATAAAGGTTGTCTATTGGATAGAATGAGCCCGAATGGACTTATTCGTATTTTCTATTGAATATTTCTGAATAGATAAGGGCTTTCCGGGCTTCACTGCGAGTCGTGATATGGATGTGAAGTCCTTTTTTCTTCTTCCCTGTGCTATTTGGAGTTTCCTTTGCTGATTCGGCAAGGAACTGAGGAGTTCTCTTCTCCGTTGATGCGGTCGGGTGGAGATTAGGACGAAAAGCGGGTTGCATCGGGGGTACTGGCTTCTCTTGGGGAACCTCGGAATTGGATTTTTGATTTTGGGAAAAATCAGCGTATGCCGGTTGGGGCTGCTTTTCGTTCATCTGGAAAGACCGTTCTGCTTGAAGAACTTCTTCCACGTATTCTGTGTCTTCTTCTTCTTCAGGAAGCTGAGAAGGTTCGTGATTCGTTTTCGTCTGGGGAACGGACTGTCCCGGACGGTTGGCTTTCACCTCCTTTGCTTTACGTGCGACGGCAAAGCCTATAATCGCGAAGAATACGAGAATCTGAATAAGATCTTCCATTGACCAAAATGTTAAGGATTCTTTCAAAGATACGAATAATATTTATATATCCTAATGTTCTTATGGAAGATAACGGAGAAACTAATATCTTTGCAGCAAATTTTAATTTATTTTATATGACTAAAGAAAAAGCAGGAGTAGACTTTAAATCTACGACTGAAAACGAAAGCAAGAAATTGTTTATTGAAACTTATGGCTGTCAGATGAATGTAGCCGATAGTGAGGTGATTGCATCCATCATGAAGATGGCAGGTTATGATGTCTGTGAATCATTGGATGATGCAGATGCGGTATTCATGAATACATGTTCTATCCGTGAAAATGCAGAACAGAAGATTTACAATCGTTTGGAATTCTTCCATTCCTTGAAGAAGAAACATCGCAAAATCATTGTAGGAGTCTTGGGCTGTATGGCTGAGCACGTGAAGGAGGATTTGATTGAAAATCATCACGTGGATTTGGTAGCTGGTCCTGATGCTTATTTGACCTTGCCAGACTTGATTGCTCAGGCGGAAACAGGATGCCCGGCTATGAATGTGGAATTGTCGACTACCGAAACTTATCGCGACATCATTCCTTCTCGTATCTGTGGAAACCATATTTCTGGTTTCGTTTCAATTATGCGTGGTTGCAACAATTTCTGCCATTACTGTATCGTTCCTTATACTCGTGGCCGTGAACGTAGCCGTGATGTGGAAAGTATCTTGAATGAGGTGCTCGACCTTCAAAAGAAAGGTTATAAAGAAGTGACCTTGTTGGGTCAGAATGTCAATTCATACCATTTCGAAAAAGATGGTCAGGATGTGACGTTCCCGATGTTGCTTCGTAAGGTAGCCGAAGCTGTGCCTAATATGCGTGTTCGTTTCACTACTTCTCACCCGAAAGATATGAGTGACGAGACTTTGCATGTGATTGCTGAAGTGCCAAACGTTTGCAAGCACATTCACTTGCCGGTACAGAGCGGAAGTAGCCGTATCTTGAAGCTGATGAACCGTAAATATACGCGTGAATGGTATTTGGACCGTGTGGCTGCCGTTCGCCGAATCGTTCCTGATTGCGGATTGAGTACGGATATCTTCTCTGGATACTACAGTGAAACGGAAGAAGATCATCAGATGTCGCTTTCTTTGATGAGAGAATGTGGATACGATTCTGCTTTCATGTTTAAATATTCAGAACGTAAGGGTACTTATGCTTCAAAGCACATGCCGGATAATATTCCAGAGGAAGTGAAGATCCGTCGTTTGAACGAGTTGATTGAACTTCAGAACCATTTGTCGGCTGAAAGCAATGCAAAGGATGTAGGAAAGACATTTGAAGTGTTGGTGGAAGGTGTTTCCAAGCGTTCAAAGGAACAGTTGTTCGGACGTACAGAACAGAACAAGGTTGTTGTATTCGACCGTGGAAGTCATCGTATCGGTGAATTGGTGAAAGTACGCATTACCGAATCCAGTTCAGCGACCTTGAAAGGGGTAGAAGTGACAGAATAACAAAATCTATATAAAAGCAAAGCCGTATTATCAGACTCTTGAAGGAGTTGATGATACGGCTTTATTTTTTCTGAAAACATTTTAAGAGGAAAGAATCTTATTTTTCATCAGGTAGGATAAGCCACAAGATAAGATAAATAAGTACTCCACAGAAAGCGGTGAAAATGGTAACCAATGCATAAATGATTCGTACGATGTTTACATCCCATTCGAAGTAATTTGCAATACCTCCGCAAACTCCTCCCAACTTACGTTCTTTAGAACGCATCAATTTTTTTCTGCCATAATAATATAACGTGAGTTCGACGAATTCAGAAAAATGCAAGCTGTGTGTCAATCGTTCTTGA